>JAITJZ010000057.1 GCA_031278655.1 Bifidobacteriaceae bacterium | reverse complement strand
GAGCCCAGGCCCTGGCCCGCCCAGGCGCGGCCGGGCGCGAGTGGTCAAACTGACCACTCGAGGGCCAAAACCGCGTTGAGTGGTCAATTTGACCACTCCCAAGCCGGCGTTCTTCTTGCAGGGACCAGCTTCCGGGGCGGCCCGGCGGCAATCTGGGCGCGGTCTGCGCCATGGGATGATGGGTTCCATGGCGATGAGAGACATCCGGGTGATAGGCGACCCGGTCCTGCGCACTGTCTGCGATCCGATCACCAAGATCGACGACCGCGTCCGCTCCTTGGTAGCCGACCTGCTGGAAACGGTCGACACCGAGGGGCGGGCCGGGCTGGCCGCCAATCAGATCGGGGTGTCGCTGCGGGCGTTCTCTTACAACATCGACGACGAAATCGGCTACGTGCTCAACCCGGTGGTCGCGGAACTCTCCGAACAGACTCAAGAGGGCGACGAGGGCTGCCTGTCGGTGCCGGGCCTGTGGTTCGCCACCAAACGGGCGTTCTACGCCCGGGTCGTGGGGCAGGACCTAGACGGCAAGGAGATCATGGTCGAGGGCACCGGCCTGATGGCGCGCTGCCTCCAGCACGAGGTCGACCACCTGGACGGCCATCTGTACCTGGATCGGCTCGACCGGGCCACCCGCAAGAAGGCCATGGCCGCAGTCCGGGAGCTCTAGCGGCGGCGGCCGCCGCAGAGGGATGGCCGGCCGCCGCGGAGGGATGGCCGGCCGCCGCGGAGGGATGGCTGCGGGGCGCGGATGGGTGGCCGGGCGGCGCGGAGGGATGGCCGCGGGGCGCACGGACGAGGCCGCCGGCGGTCGGCGTTAGCATTTGTTAATCCGCACTTGGATGTGGTCTTTCGGGTGGCCGGACTGGCGCGGCCGGTCCGGCTTAGGGCACAATGGTTTCCGGCACGCCGCGCGAGGCCGTGTCCGTTTCCGTTGACCAGACCAGAAGCCTGTGAGACGCGAGGTCGTAGGGGAAGACGCACCTCGAGTCGATTCTGGGAGGTCGATGATGTCTGATGTGATCACGCGCGGCGTGCTCTTTGTGCACTCCTCACCGCGGGCGGTCAGCCCCCACATTGAGTGGGTGGCCACGAACGTCCTTGGCGTCGAAGTGTCGATGGACTGGACGGATCAGCCGGCCGCGCCTGGAACGCTGCGCGCCGAATACTCCTGGCAGGGCCTCCAGGGCACCGGAGCGCGCCTGGCGTCAGCCCTGCGCGGCTGGGAGCATCTGCGCTACGAGGTCACAGAGGAGCCGTCCTTCGGCGCCGACGGCGGCCGCTGGTCGCACACGCCGTCCCTGGGCGTCTTCTACGCCGTCATTGACGTGCACGGCAACACCATGGTGCCAGAGGACCGGATTCGGGCGGCCCTCGATTGCGGGGGCGACCTGATCGCCCTCAGGCGCGGCCTTGACCTGGCCCTGGGCCAGGCCTGGGACGACGAACTCGAACCCTTCCGCTACGCCGGGGCCGGCGCCCCGATCCGCTGGCTGCACCAGGTCGGCTGACCGCCGCCGGCGGTTCGGGCCCACGGCCGCGCCGGCCCGCGCCGGGCGGGGCCTGACATGTGCCCGGGCGAGCGCCTGAAGCGGGCCAAGTCTGACGCGCGGGAACTTGGCCGGGGTTGTGGATCGGTCTGGTCCCGCCGCCGTTCACCCGCCGCCGTTCACCCGCCGGCCGGGGGCCCAGGTCGCGGCGCCGACCGGGGCCCGGGGGCACTGGCGCCGGGCTGGGCGCATGAGCCCGGTCGACTTTGGGACGCGCGAACTTGACCGGACTGGCGGGCTCGCCGCCGCTCAGACCGAGGCGAAGACCAGGGCGATGTTGTGGCCGCCGAAGCCGAAGGCGTTGTTCATGGCCGCCAGCGGCCCGGTGGCCGGCAAGGGTTCGGGGCGGTCGCGGACCACGTGACAGGTCACCTCCGGGTCGAGGCGCTGGATGTTGGTGGTGGGCGGGGCCAGGCGGTCCCGCAAAGCCAGGATGGTGAAGATCGACTCGACGGCCCCGGCCGCGCCCAGGAGGTGCCCGGTCATCGATTTGGTGCCGGAGACAGGGATCGCCGTCGCCCGTTCGGCTGAGCCAAAGGCCCAGGTCAGGGCCTCGACAATGGCTCGGGCCTCGATCGCGTCCCCGGCCGGGGTGGCGGTGGCGTGGGCGTTGACGTGGGCCACGGTGGCGGCCACGCCCGGCCCGGCCTGGGCCAGGGCGGCGCGCATGGCCCGCAGTTGGCCTTGGCCGCTGGGGTCCGGCGGGGCCACGTCATAGGCGTCCGATGACGAGCCGGCGCCCACCAGCGCGGCGTGGGTTCGCGCTCGCCTCGCCTCGGCGTGGGCCGCTGATTCGAGGACCACGGCGGCGCCGCCCTCGCCCATGACGAAACCGTCACGGGTGGCGCAATACGGCCGCGAGGCCGTCTCCGGGGAGTCGGACCGGGTCGACAGGGCCTGCATCTTGCCGAAGGCGCCCAAGGTCAGCGGGTGGATGGCGGCCTCGGCCCCGCCCGCAACGACCACGTCCGCGAGGCCCAATTGGATCAGCCGGGCGCCGGTGACCAGCGCCTCGGCGCCGGAGGCGCAAGCCGACACGGGCGCGTGGGCGCCGGCCCGGGCGCCCAAGTCGATGGCCACGGCCGCCGCCGGCGAATTCGGCATCAGCATCGGCACGGTCAGCGGCAGCAGTCGCCGCGCGCCGCGGTCGCGGACCGTGTCCCAAGCCCCCAGCATGGTCTGCAGCCCGCCGACGCCTGTGGCCATGACCACGGCCAAGCGTTCCGGATCGACCGCCGGAGAGCCGGCGTCGGCCCAAGCCTGGCGGGCGGCGATGAGCGCGTACTGGGCCGAAGGATCGGCGCGGCGGCGCTCCTGAGGTGACAAGACGGCATCGGCGGGGACTTTCAGGCTGGCCGCGAAATTCGTGGCGATCCCGTAATCCTCTACCCAACTGTTGTCCAACGCCGCCACGCCTGACCGGCCGTCGAGCAGCGCCCGCCAGGTCGTCTCGACGTCGCCGCCGAGCGGCGTGGTGGCGCCCATGCCGGTGACGGCCAGCGGGGCGGCGGCGAGGTCGGCAACCATCGCGGTCAGGCGCCGGCGATGAAGTCGACCGCGTCGCCCACGGTCACGAGGTCCTTGACCGAATCGTCAGGAATCTCGACGTCGAATTTGTCTTCCGCCAGGGTGACGATCGTCATCATCGACAACGAGTCGATGTCGAGGTCGTCAACGAAGGAGCGGTCGAGCGCGATGTCCGCCGGGTCGATCCCGGTCTCATCGACGATTATCTCCGTCAGGCCCTCCAGGACCTCGTTCTTGTCCAATGCCACGGGCGTTCCTTTCGTCAATTGTTTGGTTGGTGGATTGTTTGGCCAGCTGGGGCCGGCGGCAGTTCGACCACCTGGGCGGCGTAGGCCAGCCCGGCGCCGAAGCCGATCTGAAGGGCGAGTTTGCCGCCCAGGCCGGGGCGCTCGCGCCCGAGGCGCTCGATCGCCAACGGCACCGATGCGGCCGAGGTGTTGCCGGTCTCGACGATGTCCTTGGCCACGATCACATCCAGCCCCAGGCCGATGCGTTTGACCTGCTGCTCAATGATCCGCAGGTTGGCCTGGTGGGGGACGAAGACCTCGATCTGGTCCGGGGTCAGCCCGGCGGCGGCGATCGCCTCAAGCGCGACCTTAGCCATCTCGAAGACCGCCCATTTGTAAACCGTGGGGCCGTCTTGGCGCAAGGTCGGCCACACGCCCGTCGCCACCGCCTCACGGAAGTCGATGTCCTGGCCCACGTGGCGGGCCTTGGCGCCGTCCGAGCCCCAGACCGTCGGCCCGATCCGCGGCCGGTCCGATCCGGCCACGACGGCGGCGCCGGCGCCATCGCCGAGCAGGAAAGAGATCGAGCGGTCGGCCGGGTCCACGAACTCCGACAGTTTGTCCGCGCCGACCACCAGCACATGTTCGGCGCCGCCAGAGCGCACCAGCGCGTCAGCCAGTCCGATGCCGTAGCAGTAGCCGGCGCAGGCGGCCGAGATGTCGAAGGCGGCGGCGCCCCGGGCCCCCAATCGTTCGGCCAGCGCCGGGGCGGCGGCCGGGGTCTGGCTGAAATGCGTCACCGAGCCGAGGATGACGGCCTCGATCTGGGCCGGCTCCAGGCCGGCCCGTTCAATCGCCCGCCGGCCGGCCGCCTCAGCCAGGTCCAGCATCGACACCCCGGCGCCGGCCCGCGCCCGGGTGACGATCCCGGTGCGGGACCTGATCCACTCGTCGGAAGAATCAATGGCCGGGGCCAGGGCCGCGTTCGGGACCGCCTCGGCCCCGCGCACGCCGTCGACGGCGACCACGCGCGCGCCGGGGCGCGCCGAGCGGGCGGCGATCACGAGGTCACCGCCGCGCGGTCGACCCGCTCCAGATTGACATCCCTCAGGCCGCGCCTGGCCAGGCCGGTCATGACCCCGGCGGGGGCCAGTTCGAGATGATCGCGCACGCCCCGGGCGGCGAATGTCTCCAGCACCAAGTCCCAGCGGACGGGCCTGGTCACCTGGCTGATGATGTGTTTGATGATTTGGCGCCCATTGGTCATGGCCAGCCCGCTGTGATTGGTCACCACCGGCACTTCGGCGTCCGCCACCGCCACCTGGGCCAGGGCCGCCCCGAGGGCGTGCTCGGCCTCGGCCATCAGCGGCGTGTGAAAGGCGCCGGCCACGTCCAGCGCCACCACGCGGGCGCCCGGCGGCGGCGACCCGGCCAAACGGTTGATGGCCGCCGCCGTGCCGCCGGCCACGATCTGCCCGGGGCCGTTGAAATTGGCGGCCCAGGCCCCGGCCGCGCCGATGGCGTCCAAGACCTCGTCCGGGCCGCCGCCGATGACCGCCGCCATGGCGCTCGGCTGGGCGGCGGCGCAGGCCGCCATCGCCCGCCCGCGCGCCGCCACCGCCGCCATGGCGTCATCGGCGCTGAGCACGCCGGCGATCACGATGGCGCTGAACTCGCCCACCGAATGCCCGGCCACCAGGTCAAAGGGGCGGTCCACCGCCTCATAGGAGAGCAGCGCGGCGGCGGTCAGCAGCGGCTGGGCGACAGCCGTGTCGCGGATGACCTCGGCGCTTGACTTGGTGCCGTGCTCGATCAGGTCGAGTCCGGTCAGGTCCGACCAGTGCGCCAGCAGTTCCCGGTTGCCCTCGAACTCCAGCCACGGGAGCAGCAAACCTGGTTTCTGAGCGCCCTGACCGGGCGCGACTAACGCGCGCACGCATTCCAGTCTCGGCCCTGGCGGGTCGGGGCGTGGACTTCGCCAAACACAGTGCCCCGCAGGGGCTTTTGTGGGGAACCTCCAAAGGTGCCCGGCGTCCATGCTCAGGCCGGTTGCAAGCGGCCAACGGCCAAGGCGTGCTGGAGGACGTAGGCCTCGCGCGGGTCGGATGGGTCCCAGCCGCAGATTTCGCTGATCTTGCCGAGCCGGTAACGGACGGTGTTGGGATGGACGAACAGCACCCGGGCGGCGCCCTCCAAGGAACGCCCCAGCTCCAGATAAGTGCCCAGGGTCAGGGCCACATCCCGGCCGGCCGCGATCAGCGGCCGGTAAGCCCGCTCCAGCAGCGTGGCGCGCGCCTCCGGATCGCCCAGGAGCAGGCGTTCGGGCAAGAGGTCGTCCGCCTGGACCGGCCGGGGCGCCGCCGGCCAGGCCGGCAATGCGTCCAGCCCAGCCACCGCCGCCCGGATCGAGCGCGGCAACTCATCCAGCGACGGAACCTTCGGCCCGACCACGACCGGGCCGCCGCCCAGCGCCGGAAGGATCGCCCGAACCGCCGCGTCGAATTGGTCGATGCCGCTGAGCAGCGCCAACACGCGATCTGACTGGAAACCGGCGAGCGAGTCCGGCGCCGCCGAGCGCAGCGCCGAACGGACCTCGCGGACGCGGCCCTCGCCCAAGGGCGCGCTGATGCCGGTCACCACACAGACTGCCTGCCCGGTCGAGGACCAGCCCAGGGCCGCCAAGCGGGAACGCACCGAGGGCCCGGTGTCGCCTCGGATCAGCGAATCGACCACCAAGGCCTCGAGGCGGGCGTCCCACGAGCCGCGCATCTCCGCGGCGCGAGCGTAAACCTCGGCCGTCGCAAAGGCGAACTCGCGCGAATACCGCAACACGGCATCGTGCAACTCACTGGCCCGGCCCGGCGCCGACAAAACCTCCGCCTCCGCCTCGATGACGTCGACGCCGCTCTTGACCAGCAGCAACGTCTGGTGCAGCGAAACCGTGCGGGTGAGTTCGGCGGGGGCGACGGCGAAAATCTCCTGCGAGGAGCTGGCCGAGGACCGCTTGTCCTGGCACCAGGCGATGAAGGCGTCGACCGAGGCCTGGGCCACCAGGCCGACCCAAGAGCGGTCTTCGGCGCTCAACGCCCGGTACCAGACGTGCTCGCGGTCAATCGTTTTCATGACCTGCGTGACCAGCCGGTCGCGGTGCGAAGACAGGCGCGCGACGGTCGTGGCGCAGGGGACGGGATGCGTGGAGGGTTTGGCGGCCATGCCCACATGGTACGGCGCTTTTGTGGGATAGCCACAATTGTGGCTCCGGCGCGCCCAAATCTTCCGGTCGCGCGCGTGCGCGCCGCCGAATCCTCGGCTAGCGTTGGCTCTGATGAGTACGTTGACCCCGGGCGGCGGCACGCCCGTCGCCGGCACGCAAATGGGCCCCAGCCTTGGGCTGAGGGACGGCCAAGTGGTGCAGGAGATCGGCTACGACGACGATGTCGACTTCGATCTCAGGGACGCCATCGAGGAAGCGATCGGCGACGAACTGGTGGACGAGGACTGGAACGACGTCACCGACGCGGCGCTGATCTGGTGGCGTGAGGGCGACGGCGATCTGACCGACACGATTGTGGACGCGCTGGCCGTGCTCGAGGACGGCGGCGTGGTCTGGGTGCTGACGCCGAAGTCCGGACGGCGCGGCTACATCGAGGCCTCGGAGGTGGCAGAGGCCGCGTCCATCGCCGGGCTGCACACCGCCAACTGTGTCTCGGTCGGCAAGGACTGGGCCGGGACGCGCCTGACGGCGCGCGGCCGCTCCAAGAAGTGACCGCCGCCGCCCCGGACGCCTTCGCGGCGGCGCCGGGCGCGGGCGGGGAGTGATCCCTGGCGGCGCCAGCAGACACGCGGCCATGTCACGTGACGTTACGTGAACGCCAGGCCGGGCGCTGGGCTACTGCGGGACGTAATCCGGGTCGCCGGGCTGGGGCGGCTCGGTCTGGCCCAACTCGGAGTCATCGACGGCGGTCGGGTTGAGCACGCGGTGCAGGAAGACCCGCGCGCGCTCGGTCCGAGGCGAGCCGATGACCTGGGCGGCTGGGCCGTCCTCCATGACACGGCCGTCGTCCATGAAGACCACGCGGTCGCCGACCTCGCGGGCGAAGGCCATCTCATGGGTCACCACCATCATGGTCATGCCGCTCTCGGCCAGGTCGCGCATGACCGCCAGCACGTCCCCGACCAACTCCGGGTCGAGGGCCGAGGTCGGCTCGTCGAACAGCATCATGGCCGGGTCCATCGACAGCGCCCGGGCGATCGCCACCCGCTGCTGCTGGCCCCCGGACAGTTCGGCCGGGTAGGCCCCGGCCCTGTCCGCCAGGCCGACCTGCTCAAGGTTGCGCAGGGCCACGGCGCGGGCCTCGGACTCCGAGCGGCCCAGGACCCCGCGTTGCGCCAGCGTCAGATTGCCCATGACGGTCTTGTGCGGGAACAGGTTGAAGGATTGGAAGACCATGCCGACGTGGGTGCGCACGCGGTCGATGTCCACATCCGGGTCGGTGACCTCGACCCCGAGCAGTTTGATGGACCCGGCGGTGGGTTGTTCCAGCAGGTTGACGCAGCGCAGCAGGGTCGATTTGCCGGAGCCGGAGGGTCCGATGACGCAGACCACGTCCCCGGCGCCGACGGTCAGGTCGATCCCCTTGAGCACGGGGGTCGCCCCGAAGGATTTGTGCAGGCCGGAGATTTCGATGACGGGCCCGCCGCCGCCCGCGCCGCCCGCGCCGCCCGCGCCGCCGTCGAGCCTCATGACTTGCCCCTCCCGAAGCCTCGTTCCAACCGCCGCACCAGGAAACTCAGCGGCAGCGTGATGACCAGGTAGCAGGCGCCGATGGCGAACAGCGCCGTCAGCCCGCCCTCCGGCACCACCAGGGTCTCGCGCGCCAGTTTGGTCAACTCCCATTCGTGGACCGTCAAACCCATGACATAGACCAAAGATGTGTCCTTGGTCAGGAGGATGATCTCGTTGGTGACCGGCGGCAGGACAATCCGGAAAGCCTGCGGGATGACCACTGAGCGCAGGGTCTTGCCGTGCGACAGCCCCAGCGACCGCGCCGCCTCGATCTGGCCCTTCGGCACCGCCTGGATGCCCGCCCGGATCGACTCGGCCATGTAGGCGGCCGAGACGCAGCCGAGGGCGACCGCCGCCTTCAGCGAGATGGTCGGGATCGACACGCCCAGCGCCAGCGGAATCCCGTAGGCCACGGCGAAGACCACGATCAGGGCCGGCAGGCCCCGGAAGAACTCGATGTAGGCCGTGGCCAGGCCCCGGTAGAGGCGCGCTCCGGAGAGTTTCATCAGCGCCAGGGCCGTCCCCAGGGTCAGCGAGACGACGAATGCCCCCAGTGTGTAGCGGATGGTGTTGAGGAAATCGGGCAGGATGCGCGGGCCGGCCTGGATCAGGCCTTGGAGGGTGAAGAGCCGATCAGACACCGTCTGCCAGTTCGTCACCAGCGCCAGGATCACCACCACGCCGATCAGGGAACCGTATTGGACCCCGCGCACCAGGGCGGTCCGCTCGCGTCGCCGCAGTCCCCGCCGCCCGCCGGGGGCCAGAGCCGGCAGGGCGGCCCAAGCGTCCGATGCCGTGCCCACACCCGCGCCGCCGCGCCCGGTTTGGGGTTGGGCGGGGTTGGGAACGGGCTCGGCGGCGGCTTGGCCGGCGGCCGGCCCCGCGGAGACGGCGGCTGGGCTGGTGGGCGCCCCGGCGGCATCGGCGGCTTGGTTGGCGGCCGGCCCCGCGGAAACGGCGGCTGGGCTGGGGGGCGGGCGCACGGCATCGGCGGATCGGGCGCGCCACCAACCGGCCAAACCGGCGGCCAAGAGCCCCAACGACGCCGCCGCGCCGGCGATCGGCAGATGCCAAACCGTCAGCGCGTACCATCGCGGCGCCAACAGCACGCCGACGGGGTAGGCGATCATGACCACCGCCGCGCCGCCCGCCAGGGCGCGCGCCCACCCCCAACGGAAGGCGCCCGGGCGCGCGGCCACTGCCAGGGCGGCGGCCGAGACCGCCAGCCACGGCGCGTAGATCAGCGCCAACCGGGCAACTGTCATGGCGCCAGCCGTCCCCCGGTCACGGCGCCGCCGGCGGCCGCGTCACTTGACCGAGAACCACTTGGCCACCAGCTCGTCATAGGTGCCGTCCGAGCGCACCCGCTCGAGGGTCTTGTTGATCTGCGCCAACAGTTCGTCCGAGCCCTTCTTGACGGCGAAGCCGAACTGCTCGCCGGTGTCGAACTGGCCCACAACTTTGAAGCCCTCGTCCTCGTAGGGGGTGAGGGTCGGCTCATCGTTGAAGATGCCCGCCACGCCGCCGGTCTTGAGCGCCGTGACCTGGTCGCCGAGCCCCTCGAACTGCCTGATCTCGGTCAGCTCGGGCTGCTGGTTGGCCCAGTCCTCGCCGGTGGTGCCCTGCTGGACGCCGACCGCCTTGCCCGTCAGGTCGGCCAGGGATGTGATCCCGGACTCGGCGCTGACCAGCAGGCCCATGGTGGTCTCGTAATACGGGTCGGAGAAGTCGAGTTTGGCCAGGCGGTCCTCGGTGATGGTGATCGCGCTGGCGCCGATGTCGCAGGAGTCGGAGTTGAGCGACTCGCCGGATTCGATGGACTCGAAGACCGCCTCGACGAACTCGATCTCAAGCCCCAGGTCCTTGGCGACCTCGCCGGTCAGGTCCATGTCGAAGCCGACCACTTGGTCGCCCTTGACCTCCTCGAAGGGAGCGTAGGGCGGGTTGGTGCAAACGATCAGCTTGCCCTCTTGGACGGTCACGACGGGGCTGTCGGCGCCGCCGCCGGCCTTCTCGACCTCGCCCGCGCCGCAGGCGGTCAGGGTCAGTGTCAGGGCGGCGGCCAGGCCGAGCCCGGTCAGTTGCTTTAGGGAACGCGATGTCATGGTGTTAGTCCTAACTCGGTCGGTCGTGGTCAGATGCCGTGCATAAAGATACCCTGCGCCTCATCAATATTCCCCACCGCGTCATTGGCGCGCTGGACGGTTGGCCGCGGGCGCGGCGCGCGCGGGGCGGAGCCGTCGGCCGTCCGCAGGTTGCTTCGGCAAGGCCCGAAAAAGGTCCTCGACGGCCATATACATCTAGTGTATATTGGGGCGCATGACGGTTCCAATGGCGATGCTGGCCCTCCTGGACGCGGGCCCCGCGCACGGTTGGGCGCTGAAACAGCGCTATGACCGGTTGCTTGGGCAGGGCCGCGAATTGAAATACGGGCAGGTTTACGCGACCTTGGCGCGCCTGGAGCGCGACGGGTTGGTCCAAGATGTCGGCTTCGCGCCTGGCGAGGGCGCCGAGCGGCGCCTCTACGCCATCACCGGGCGGGGGGTCGAAGACTTCGACACCTGGTTGGCGACGCCGGGCCTGCCCCAGGGCCGGCCCGGCGAATTGTTCACCAAGGTGATCCTGGCACTGGCCGCCGGGCGTTCGCCCGCCGCCGTGTTGGCCGCCCAACAGCAGGTCTACCTGGTTCGGATGCGCGAGTTGACGGCCGCCCGTCACGCTGGCGACGCCGTCGACCGGCTGGCGGGCGACTACGAGGTGGCCCATCTCGAAGCCGACCTGAAATGGATCGAATTGGCCGGCGCGCGGCTGGCGGCGAAGGCCCTGCGGGCGGACGGCGGCGCGGCCGCGGTCCTGGGATCCGAGCATGACGGGGAGGCCCGACATGATGGCTGACCGTGACGCCCGGCGGGGCGTCAGCCCGGACGCTGAGGCCGCCGTCCCGCCCGCCGCCCGGCGGGCGACCTTGGCCGGAGTCGACCTCTGGCGGTCGTTCGGGACCACCGAAGTCCTCAAAGGCGTCTCGCTGGCGGTCGCGCCCGGAGAGATCGTCGCCCTGATGGGGCCGTCCGGCTCAGGCAAATCGACCCTCCTGCATCTGCTCGCCGGGCTGCTCGCGCCGGAGCGCGGCGGCGCCTGGCTGAACGGCGCCCGCCTGGATAATCTGTCCGAGAAAAAGCGCAGCGACCTGCGCCTGCGCCACTGCGGTCTGGTCTTCCAGTTCGGCGACCTGATCCCGGAGCTGACCCTGGCGGAGAACGTCGAGATGCCGCTGCGCCTGACCGGAACGCCGCCGGGCGCGGCCCGGCGGCGGGCCCGCGATTACCTCGCCCGGTTGGGCGTGGTCGAACAGGCCGACCGGCTGGTCTCCCAGGTCTCGGGCGGGCAGGCGCAGCGGGCGGCGGTCGCCCGCGCCCTGGTCCACGGCCCCGAGGTCATCTTGGCCGACGAGCCGACAGGCTCGCTCGACACCATCACCGGCGAACTGGTGCTCGAAGCCCTCGTCGGCGCCGCCCGCGACCAGGGCAGCGCCGTTCTCCTGGTCACCCACGAGCCGCGGGTGGCAGCCTGGGCCGGGCGCGAAATCCTGCTCCAAGACGGGCGCGTCGTGGGCGGCCAGACCGCCCTCGAAGCCGAGGCGCCCGGCGGCGAGGGGACGCCGTGGTCGCCGCGCTGACACTGGCGGTCCGCTTCGTCAAAGCCGACGCCGCCAGCCGCAAACTCGGCATCGTCATCGGCAACGGCGTGGCCGCCCTGCTGATAGCCGCAGTGGCGGCCCTGCCCGGCGCCCTGGCCGGCCCCGGCGCGGTGCTCGACCCGACCATCCGCGCGATGGTCGCAACGGTCCTGTGCTTCGTCGCCACGCCGGTGTTCCTGCTGCTGGCGACGGTTGGGCGGCTGTCGGCGGCGACCCGCGACCAGCGCCTCGCGGCCCTGCGCCTGCTTGGCCTCAGACCCGGACGGACCGTGGCCGTGGCCATGGCCGAGAACGGTCTGCTGGCGCTGGCCGGGGCGGTCGCGGGCGTGGCCGTCTTCGCGGCGGTGGGGCCGGCGGCATCGGCGGCTGTGCGCCGAGGGCCGGGCTGGTTCGCCGGCACGCTGAGCTTGGGCGTTCACTGGCTGGCCGTGATCGCCCTGGCGGTGGCGCTGTTCTCGGCCTTGCTGGCGGCGGCCCCGGCGCGCCGGCTGCGCGCCGAACCGAAGGCGACGCCCAGCGCCGCCGCGCGGGCCAAGCCCGGCTGGTGGCGGCTGGCGCCCTTCGCCCTCGGCGCTGGCGCGCTGATCTGGGTGGGGACGGAACCGACGGTGCTCGCGCGCACGGTCCGGTACTGGGTCACGGGCGGGGCGGCGGTGGCGGTGGTCGCTGGGCTGGCGCTGAGCGTGCCGCTGGTGTCCGACCGCCTCGGCGCCGCCCTGGCCCGCAGCCGGCGGACCGTCTTGCAGCTGGCCGGGCGCGGCATTCAGGCGGAGCCTTCCTCCGGCACGCGCCTGGTCTTGGGCTTGGGCGCGGTCGTCATGCTGACGGTGGCGGCGTCCGGGCAGCTGTGGAAAATGGAGCACAGTGGCGCCATCCTGACCGGCGAGCGGGTGCTTGAGAACGGGCCTCAAATGGTGACGCTGCGCCCTCAGGGCGAGGCGGAATGGTCTTGGAGCCCGGGCGAAACCAGCCGCACAATCCCACCGGAGGCGCGCGAGGTGGTGGCGCGGCTGCCCGGCGTCAAAGCCGTCATCGTGAACTGGGAGTTCGACCCGGCCGGCCCTCACCACGATCCGTACGCCTGCGACCCGACCCGCGAATACTGCGACGGGCCCGTGGTTGTCGGCTCCTGCGCCGACCTGGCCGTCATCCTCCCGAGCGCGGTTGGCTGCTCCGACCAAGAGGTGCGCTGGCTGGAACCCGAGCCGAGCGCCTACAGCCTCTTCGGCAGCACCGACTACGAGCGGCGACCGGACACCGACATTGCTGCCTTGGCGCTGTGGCCGGTCGGGGAGCCGGTCGAGTTCGCCCTGTCCCGCGAGGTCATCCGGCTGCCGCCGGTGCCGCGCCGCGATCCGGGCATGCGCTGGCAGCCGTCCTCCGGCGGGATCTTCATTCCTATCGACTTGGCCATCGCCGCCCTGGGGCAGCCGCAGATGCTTGACGTGCTGTTGGAGACGCCCGGCCTGGAGGCGCAGCGTGAATTGGCCGCGGCGGTCGAACCGCTGGGGCTGACGGCCACCGGCGAGGAATTGTTCGGCTACCGCGAGGAGGTCACGCTCCTGACCGGCTTCTGGGCGCTGGTGGCCCTGGCCGTGGCGGTGGCGGTGGTGAACCTGGCGATCACAGCGATCGACCGGGCCAAGGAGCGCCGGGCCATGGTCGCCCGCCAGATTGCCCTCGGGGTGCCTGGCACAGTCTTGCGCCGGGCGCAAGCCCTGCAGGTGGCGGCGCCGCTGGTGGGCGCGGTCGGATTGGGGGCGGTGGGCGGCGCCGCCGCCCTGAGCTCCTACTGGCTGCCGGACTGGCGCCGCGATTACGTCGATTTTCCCTGGGCGCAGTTGGGCCTGGCCCTGGGCGCCGCAGTCCTGGGCGCCGCCCTGATCGTGGCCGTGACCATGCCGTTGACCCGCACGCGCCTCACCCCCGAACTGCTGCGCCGCGAGTAGGCCGCGAGCGGCCGGTGTTCCGCCCGGGAGTTATTGGGATGGGCTGAGGGTGGCGGAAAGCAGGTCGATGGTTTCGGTGCCCGATGCCGCCAGGACCAGTTCGGCCGTCCGGCCCGCCGCCATGATGTCGGCTTTGGCGGCCACCGCGGCAGCGGTCAACTCGGCCGGGACGGCCACCGTGGCGCTGGCCAATTCGGCCCGCATTGAGACTTTGGCCTCAGACTTGGCCTTGCGCAGGGCGCTGAGCACGCCTCCGGCCACGGCCAAAACGCCCGCGTCGCCAGCCGCGGCCTGGTCTGGGACCAGTTCGCCGGGCGTGGGCCAAGGCTGGCGGTGGATCGACTGACCCTGATGATGCCACCAAGACCAGACCTCCTCGGTGGCGAACGGCTGGAACGGCGCGAACAGGCGCAACAGCACCGCCAGGGCCAGACCCAGGGCGGTCTGGGCGCAGGCCGCCCCCTCGGGGCCGGCCTCGCCATGGGCGCGGGCCTTGACCAACTCGATGTAGTCGTCGCAGAAGGTCCAGAAGAACGTCTCCGTCACCTCCAGCGCCCGGGTGTGGTCGTAGGCCTCCAGCGCCTCGGTGGCGGTGGCGACCACCGTCGCCAATGTCGCCAGCATCGAGCGGTCCAACGGATCGGTCACCCGCGCCGGGTCCAGCGCCAAGGGGCCGGCGCCCTCGGCGCCGGCCGCCAAGAACGACAACACGAACTTGGAGGCGTTCAGAATCTTGATCGCCAGGCGGCGCCCGACCTTCATCTGTCCGGGCTCGAAAGCCGCGTCCGTGCCCAAGCGAGCCGAGGCGGCCCAGTAGCGGACGGCATCGGACCCGTGCTGTTCCAACAGGCCCATCGGCGTGACCACGTTGCCCTTCGACTTCGACATCTTCTTGCGATCCGGGTCCAAGATGAAACCGCTGATGGCGGCGTTGTAGAAGGGCAAGGAGCGCTGCTCCAACTCGGCCCGGACAACGGTCGAGAACAGCCAGGTGCGGATGATGTCCTGGGCCTGCGGGCGCAGGTCCATGGGGAAAGTCGACTCGTGGAGCGCTTGGTCGTCGCGCCAATGGGTGGCGATCTGCGGCGTCAGCGATGACGTCGCCCAGGTGTCCATGACATCCGGGTCGCCGATGAAACCGCCCGGCTTGCCGCGCTGATCCGGCCTGTAACCGCTGGGGGTGTCGCTGGCCGGATCGACCGGCAACTGATCCTCGGCCGGGACGATGGGGCGGTCGTGGACCGGGTGGCCGAACTGGTCGACCGGGTACCAGACCGGGAACGGCACGCCGAAGAAACGCTGCCGCGAGATCAGCCAATCGCTGTTCAAGCCCTCGACCCAGTTCTGGTAACGCACCCGCATGAAGTCCGGGTACCAGGTCAGCTCGTCGCCGCGGGCCAGCAGCCGGCGGCGCAAGGCCTGGTCCGTGCCGCCGTTGGCCAGGTACCACTGGCGGGTGGGGATGATCTCGAGCGGTTTCTCGCCCTTCTCGAAGAACTTGACCGGGTGGGTGATCGGCTGCGGCTCGCCCACCAGCTCGCCGCTGTCGCGCAACAGCTCGACCACGCGCTTGCGGGCGCTGAAGACCGTCAGGCCAGCGATCTGCGCGTAAGCCGACCGGCCCGCGGGGGAGTCGACGCCCATGGGCGCCTCCGGCAGGACGCGTCCGTCCCAGCCCAGGATGGCGCGGGTCGGCAGGTGCAGCTCGCGCCACCAGATGACATCGGTGACATCGCCGAAGGTGCAGACCATGGCGATGCCAGAACCCTTGTCCGGCTCGGCCAGGGGGTGCGCCACGACCGGGACCTCGGTGCCGAACAGCGGCACCCTGACGCGCGTCCCGAACAGCTCCTGATAACGCTGGTCGTCCGGATGGGCCACCAGGGCGACGCAGGCCGGCAGCAACTCGGGGCGGGTGGTCTCGATGTAGACGCGTCCGGCGGCGTCGGGTGACGCTGCTGGGTCGGGCTTGGCGGCATCGGCGGGCTTGGCGGCATCGGCGGTCTGGTCGACGCGGGCGAAACCGATGCGGTGATAGGCGCCGGGCTGGTCGCGGTCGACCAACTCGGCCTGGGCGACGGCGGTGCGGAAGGTGACGTCCCAGAGGGTCGGGGCGAGCTGCTGGTAAGCCTCGCCCCGGGCCAGGTTGCGCAGGAAGGCCAGCTGCGAGGTGGCGCGGGCGTGGCGGTCGATCGTCTGATACGTCTGGGTCCAATCGACGGACAGCCCCAGATGGCGCCACAGCGCCTCGAACTGCTTCTCATCCTCGGCGGACAGGCGCTGGCACAGCTCGACAAAGTTGCGCCTCGAGATCGGCACCGGGCCGGCGGGCTTGGCGGCCTTGCCTTGGCTGGCGGCGCTGTCTTGGCTGGCGGCGCTGGGCTGGCCGCCCTCCAACGGCGGGACGAAATCAGGGTCGTGGGGCAGCGACGGCTCGCAGCGGACGCCGTAGTAGTTCTGGACCCGGCGTTCGGTCGGCAGGCCGTTGTCATCCCAACCCATTGGGTAGAAGACCTCTTTGCCGGACATGCGTTGGAAGCGCGCCACGATGTCCGTGTGGGTGTAGGAGAAGACGTGCCCCACATGCAGCGAGCCAGAGACCGTTGGCGGCGGAGTGTCGATCGAGAAGACCTCGGCTCGCGGCGTGCCAAGTCTGAAGGTGTAGGTGCCCTGGGCCGACCAGCCCTGGTCCCACTTTGTCTCAAGGCCGTCCAGGCTGGGCCTGTCCGGCACGGCTGGGCGCAGGTGGCGCAGATCGCGGTGTTGGCTCACGGTGTCCTATCCTCCCAGATGCTCGGCGGCGGCCCGGCCAAATCCGGGATGAATGTCCCAGACGCCGGCGTGCGGGGGCGGTCGGGGGCGGTCGGATCGGCGGGCGGGTGGCGGGGCGGGGGTCAGGGCTTAAGCAAAGTGGGTGGTGGTGTCGTAGGGCCTGGTGGCGGGCTTGGGGCTGGTTGTTCCGTCGGCCGGGTGGCCGGTGACATAACCCCGCGCAAGTTCGCGCGGGGGTCAATGTGTGCGGGGTTATGTCACGGCCCGGGCCGCGCCCGGCGCGGGGCGGGGCGGGCGCTAGGCTGTGGCCGTGAACCGGAGGATTCGGCGTCACATCGAGGCGGTCGAGGAGCGGCTGGCGGCGGTGGAAGCGTCCCAGGACGCGCGCGGGCTGGCCCGCTTGGTCCGGTTCCATGACGCCCAAACCCGCAACTACCAGCATGAGCGCCTGATTCACCTGTTGGTGACCCTGTTCTTCGGGGCCTTGACGGCCCTGGCCCTGACCGGCCTGGCCCTCTACCTGGCCTGGTGCGCCCAGCCGGACGCCTGGATCCTGGGCGGGCTGATCGCGCTCAGCGCCGTGCTGATTGGGCTGGAAGCGGCTTACATCGGGCACTACTACCACTTGGAGAACAACGTCCAAGCCCTCTATGGGCTGACCGAACGGCTGCACCAGGCGTCCGGGGTCGGCGACCTCTAGGCTTGGCGGCGTGTCCCCTGCCCGGCCGGTCAGCCTGAGGGCGGCCCTTGCCCTGGCGGTGGCGGCGCAACTGTCGGTCAACGCCGCCTCCGGCTTCGCCGTCAAAGCTTTCGAGGTGGCCGGGCCGGCTTCGATGGTGTTGTTCCGCAATGGGCTCTCGGCGCTGGTGCTGCTGGCGCTGGTGCGCCCGCGCCTGAAGGGGCTGAGCCGCCAAGAGTGGGCGGCGGCGGCCGCCTACGGGTTGTCGCTGGCGACCATGAACTCCTTCTTCTACGAGGCCATCAACCTGATTCCGGTGGGCCCCGCCGTCACCATGGAGATGCTGGGGCCGTTGGCTTTGTCGGTCATCCTGGCGCGCCGCTGGCGCGCCTGGCTGTGGGCGGTCGCGGCGCTGGCCGGGGTGGCGCTGGTGTCCGGCTTCGACCTGGGCGGCGTCAACGCGCTGGGCACGGTCTTCATCTTGGCCGCCGGGGCGTCCTGGGCCGGCTACATCCTCTCGGCCCGGTGGGTCGGCCGCGTCTTCGTGGGCGCCGATGGCATGGCCATCGGCATGGCCGTGGCGGCGTTGGCGGCGCTGCCGCGCGGTCTGCCGGACCTCCTGGCGCGGCCGGTCGGGCCCGGGACGCTGGCCTGGGGCGCGTTGGTGGCGCTGCTCGGAACCTTGGTCCCCTACGCCTTGGAAATGATCGCGTTGCGCGGCATGTCCGCCGCCACCTTTGGTGTCATGACGGCCTTGGCCCCCGCGTCGGCCGCCCTGTTCGGGTGGATCATCGCAGGTCAGAGCCTTGGTTGGGGAGTTGTTGGGGGCATGGCGCTGGTGACCGCTGGCACGGCCGGGGCCGCCTGGGACGAGGCCCGGGGTCCCTGACCGCGCGCCCGCACGCATGCCAGCGCGCCCGCACGCATTCCGCCGGACGGCGGGCGCCAACGCCGGCGCCGGTTAGGCTGTCAAGGATGAGCGATCCGATTCTGCCGGGGCCGGTGCTGGGCCTGAGCGCGGCCGGTCCCAGCGCCGTCGGCTTGGCCCGGCCAGGCGCGCCCGACCGGCGCCTGGTCCACGACCAACCCAGAGCCCATGTTGAGTCGATGCTGCCGCTGGTCGAACGGCTGTTGGCCAGCGAGGACCTGGCGCCGAGCGACCTGGCCGCCATCGCCGTCGGGCGCGGCCCCGCCCCCTACACCGGCCTCAGGATCGCGTTGGCGACCGCGCAGGCGCTCGGGTTCGCGCTCGGCCGGCCGGTTTGGGGGGTCTCGGACCTGGACGTTTTGGCCGCCGATGCCGTCAGCCGCCTTCGGCTCGGCAGCGGCGTCTCGCTGTTGGCGGTTTTGGACGCCAAACGCCGCGAGGTCTATTGGGCCCGTTACCGGGTTGGTGCCAGCGACCGGGTCGATGGCTTGACCAGGTTGGAGGGACCGGCGGTGACCGATCCGGCGCTGGCGCCGGCGGCGTCGGTGGTGGTTGGACCGGGCGCTGAGAAACACGCCGAGCGGTTCGGGCCAATAGTGGGCGAGGGGATCGGTGTGGACCCCGCCCTGTTGGCGCGGTTGGCGGCGGCCCGGGCCGCCGCCGGCGGGGACGTCTCCTGCCAGCCGCTTTATTTGCGCCGCCCGGATGTGGCGGCGCCGGCCGCCCCCAAGCGGGCCACGCCGTGAACCAAGCCGTCGCCCCGGACGCCGAGTCCGGCGTCGGGACTGGCGTCGGGACTGGCGTTGGGACTGGCGTTGGGACTGGCGTCGGGACTGGCGCCGGGACTGGGGCCGGGCCTGACGGCGGGGCGTGCTTGCGGGAGGCGACGGCATCGGACGTTGACAGACTGGCCGAACTCGAGCAGGCGAGCTTCGGCGCCGAGGCCTGGTCCCGCAGACTGGTGTTTGAAGAATTGACCGGCCCGCACCGGCGCTACTTCGTGGCCGAGGCGGGCGGGCGCGTGACCGGCTACGCCGGCCTGTTCCTGGGCCTGGACAGCGCCGAAGTCATGACGGTGGCGGTGGACCCGGCCTGGCGCGGCCGGGGACTGGGCCGGCGGCTGATGCTGGCCCTGCTGACGGAGGCGGAGCGGGCCGGGAAGCGGCGTGTCATGCTCGAAGTCGCGGTCGGGTCCGAGGCGGCCATCGGCCTGTACCGCTCGCTCGGCTTCGCCCAGATCGGGCGGCGCCGGGGCTACTACCAGCCTTCAGGGCGCGACGCGCTGGTCATGCGCCTCGACCTGGCGCCCGCCGGCGCCGCCGGGGTTCAGCCGCTAATGTGACTGGGTGCCTGACGACGTGCCTGACGACGTGCCTGACGATCCCTTGGTGCTCGGGATCGAGACCTCCTGCGATGAGACAGGGGTGGCGCTCGCGCGCGGCTTCGAATTGCTGCATGACACCGTCGCCTCATCCGTGGACGAGCACGCCCGCTTCGGCGGGATTGTGCCGGAGGTCGCCTCGCGGGCGCATTTGGAGGCCATGCGGCCAACCATTGAGGCGACGCTGGGGGCGGCCGGGGCCGCCCTCGGTGAGATCGACGCCATCGCGGTGACGGCCGGGCCCGGCCTGGTCGGCTCCTTGGCGGTGGGCCTGGCCACCGCCAAAGCCCTCGCCTTCGCCCTGGACAAACCGCTTTACGGCGTCAATCATGTGGTGGCGCACGCGCTCGCGGACCAACTGGTCCACGGGCCTTTCGATGGCCCAACACTGGCCCTGGTCGTCAGCGGGGGGCATTCGTCATTGCTGGTCATTGACGGGGCCGAAGTGACGGAATTGGGGCAGACCCTCGATGACGCGGCCGGAGAGGCCTTCGACAAGATCGGCCGGCTGCTGGGGCTGCCCTATCCGGCCGGCCCGCACATCGACCGCTTGGCCCGGGACGGCGATCCCCGCGCCATCGCCTTCCCGCGCGCCCTCACCCGGCGTCAAGACCTGGAGAAACACCCCTACGACTTCTCCTTCTCCGGACTCAAGACCGCTGCCGCCCGCTGGATCGAGGCGGCGGCGGACGCCGGGCGCGAAATGCCGCTGAACGACTTCGCGGCCTCCTTCAGCGAAGCCGTGGCCGACGTGCTGACGTCCAAGACGATCGCGGCCGCCCGCGCCCTCGGGCTTGGGACGGTGGTGATCGGCGGCGGATTCTCGGCCAACTCGCAGTTGCGGGACAAGGCGGCGGACCGCTTCGCCGCCGCCGGCCTGGACCTTCGCGTCCCGCCGATCAGCTACTGCACCGACAACGGGGCCATGATCGCGGCGGCCGGGGTCCACGCCATCCGGCGGCGCTTGGCGCCTTCGGCGCTCGACATCGGCGCCGACTCGTCAATGGCCCCGCAGCAGTTCGTGGCCTGACCGCGCCGCGCCGCCCGGCCAGTGCCGGACATGGCGCCGCCGGACATGGCGCCGTCGGGCGCGGCGGTGGACCCGGCGGGCGTGGCGTGGTCCCGCCCGGCCTGACCGCGCCGCGCCGCACCCGCCCCGGCCAGTGCCGGACATGGCGCCGCCGGGCGCGGCGGTGGACCCGGCGGGCGTGGCGTGTTCCCGCCCGGCCCGCCGCACCCGCACCGCCCGCCGCGGCCGCGACGGGCAGTGCCGGACATGGCGCCGGGAACCCCGCCCAACTCAGCCCCGGGCCGGACGCAAGCCGGTCCCCCGGGGGCGCGGCGACGGCATCGGCGGCAGGTCTGGCGGCCCGGCCGTCAAGCTGCCTGCGGGCGGTTCGTCTCCAACTCGCTGACCAGGGCGGCGACCACGGCCGTCAGGTCGCCGCCATGGCGCGCGGCGACCGCCAACTGGCGCTGATATGAGGCCCCCTGGGCCACGATCTCGGGGATGGCGCCGAGTTCGTCCAGGCAGCCGAGCCGGGCCGCGACCGGCTCCAAGCGGGCCACGACCTCGGCCAGATGCTCCGTCACCAACTGCTCGTCGCCGGCGCGATTCAGGATGATGATGGCGTCCATGCCGTAGCGGGCGGAGCGCCACTTGTTCTCCTGGACAAACCAGGTGGGCATGTTCGGCAGTTCCTGGCCCCGGTCGAGCATCCCGGAAAACTCTTCGACCAGGCATTGCACCAGGGCCGAGACCGCCGCGACCTCGCGCAGAGTTGGCGGGGCGTCGCAGACGCGGACCTCGACGGTGCCGAAACGCGGCGCCGGGCGGATGTCCCAACGGATCTCGTTGAACAGCTCGATGACGCCGGTGTGGAGCATGTCGCCCACATAACCCTCCAGCTCGGACCAGTTCTCGAACTGGAAGGGCAGCCCGGCCGTCGGCAACTGTTGGAACATCAACGCGCGGTTGGAGGCGTAACCGGTGGCCTCGCCGCCCCAATAGGGCGAGGACGCTGAGAGCGCCTGCAAATGCGGCACATAGCCGAGCAACGCCCGGATGATCGGCAGGACCTTGCGCCGGTCCTCGACACCCACATGGGTGTGGGCGCCGTAGATCACCATTTGGCGCCCCCACCATTGGGTGCGGTCGACCAGGCGGCGGTAGCGTTCCTTGTCTGTGACCTGCTGGCGCTCCCAACGCGCGAACGGATGTGTCCCGGCCGCCATCAGATCGACCCGCAGCGGGTCGGCCGCCGCCCGGATCAATTCGACGCTCTCGGCGATGTCAGCGATCGCCTGGCCAATGGTGGCGGACGGCCGCGAGGCCGCCTCGACCGTGTTTAGCAGGAACTCCTGGAGAATCCCCGGGCGCGGTTGGCCGTCAGGCCGGCGGACCGCGTCCAGGATGGTCTGCGCCACCTGCCTGAGATCGCCGCTGTCGCGGTCCACCAGGGCCACCTCCCACTCGATGCCGACGGTCGAGCGGGGCGAGGCGGCGAACGCCAACTTCATGATGGTCCCTCCAGGGTTTGACGGGTTGGCGGCGCCGCCAGCGGCTGCGCGACCACCACCGATTGTCGCGCACCCAGCCGGGTGAGGATGACCGTGGCCGCCCCGTCGCCTTTGAGGTTTAGGCGTTTGCGCAGTTCGGCGGGGTCGACAGCGGTGCCACGCTTCTTTACAGCGACTTGCCCGATGCCGCGCGCCCGCAAGTGGGACCGCAACCGTTTGAGGTTGAACGGGAAGGCGTCTTCCACCCGGTAGCCGGTCAGGAAGGGGTTGTCGGCCACTTCGACGGCGGCGGTGATGTAGGCGATGCGGCTGTTGAGGAGCGTCGGCGGGGTTGGGCCCGGCGCCAGGGTGGCGGCGGCCTCGGCCAGGAGCGAGGCCCGGATGACGGCGCCGTCGGGTTCGTAGATGAAATCGCTCAACGGGCCTACGGCCAGCCGTTCGCCCGCGGCTTGGGCGCTGGTTTGGGCGCTGGGCTGGGCGCTGGGCTGGGCGCCGGGCTGAGCGCCGGGCTGAGCGCCGGTTTCGGCGCTGGTTTGGGCGCCGGGCTGGGTGCCGGTTTCGGCGCCGGCGTGGGCGCTGGGGGCGGTCGCGGGGCTGGGGGCGGTCGCGGGGCTGGGGGGCGACCAGACGGCATCGGCGGCTTGATCGTCAAAAGCTGCCAGACGATGCGCGCGACCGTGGCGGATGACCAAGGCGGTGCGAACCGGCGCCGGCCGCGTGACCAGCCCGTTCGTGGGCGGCGGGGCCGGGCGGGCGCGGAGCGGGCCGAACCAGAGCCCGGCCTCGACCACGTCGCCGTCGACCGAGACCCACTGGGCTTCGGCGGCGGCCGGGACCGCCCGGTGCGGGATGCCGGGCGCCACCTTGACGCCGAGCGGATGGCGGTCCGCCAGGGCGATGAGGCGGTCCAGGGGCGGATCATAGGCGGCCGGGTCGAAGATTCGGCGGCCCGCGGCTGTGCGCCGCGACGGGTCGGCGAACAGCGCGTGTTCCGGGCCGAGGGCGCCGATCTGGCCCTCAGCCAGGGAATCCTCGTTGATGACGCGGGCCTCCGGGAAGGCCCGCAGATTGGCTCGGGCGACGGCGGCGGTGACCGGATCGCGCTCATAGACCGTGACGCTGAGGCCAAGGGCCGCCATCGCCAAGGCGTCGCCGCCGATCCCGCCCGTCAGGTCTGCCACCGGTCCGCCGAGCGCCAGATAACGCTCGGCGTGGTGGGCGGCCACGACCAGGCGTGTGGCCTGTTGCAAGCCCGCGTCGGTGAAAATCATCTGATCGGCGAAGTCCCCGAACTTGGCGCGGGCCTTGGCCCGCAGCCGGCTCTGGGTCAGCGCGGCGGCGGCCAGCCGCGGGTCGATCCCGCGCCGACGCAAGCCTTCGGACAGCTTGATGGCCAGGGCCGGGTCATATTCCGGCAGCTTGGCCATGAGATAACGCCCCTGGTCAGAGGTCAACAGGGCGACATCCGGCAGGTCCACGCCCCCAGCCTACGGCGTGCCGGCCGCGCTGCCCGCGCTCGCGCCGCGCTCGCGCCGCGCTCGCGCCGCGCTCGCGCCGAGCTGCCCGCGCTCGCGCCGCGCCGGTCACGAGGCGCCCCCGAACGGGCGCCTATAGTTGACTCCAGGGAAAACCGCTAAGAGCGGAGGGCTGGACATGACGGGCGCTGCCGATGTCGGCGCGGACGACGGGTTGACCGCGATCATGGAATCGGCGGCCCGGCTCCAGCGACTCGTCCCGGACGCGGTGCTTGTGGGCGGCACGGCGGCAGCGTGGCACGCCCACCACCGGCTGTCGTTCGACCATGATCATGTGGTCACCGACCTGCGGGACCGATTCGACGCCATCTTCGACGCGCTCAGCCGCGAGGGGGATTATGTGCACGTCCGCGACGTTCCAGGAAAGATCGTGCCGGGTTCGCTGGGGGGCGTGGATGTGGGCGTGCGCCAATTGGTCCGCGCCCGGCCCTTGGAGACGGAGTGGGCGGAGCTCCCGTCCGGCGCGCGCGTCCGGGTGCCGACTGTTCCGGAGATTCAGCGTGTCAAGGCGTTCATGATCCTGAAGCGGAACCAGGTCCGCGACTACCTCGATCTGGCCGCCTTGACCGACTTGGCCGGGTTGGGCCCCAGCGCTCGAAACCTGTCCCAGATTGATCGCTACTACGAATCGCCGGATCGGCATTCCTCGCCGACTCCGGTCTTGGATGACCTAATTGTGCGTTTGGCCGACCCGCGGCCCCGCGACCGGCGGACGCTGGACGGGCTCGACCGGTACAAGGGCTTGGCCCGGCGGTGGCAGGATTGGGCGGCCGTCGCCGACCAGTGCCGCGATCTGGCTGTCGCCCTGGCTGAAACCGAGGCGCGCGGATGACCAACGCCGTTCCGCGCCCGGACGGGCTCTCGTTCCGCAACATCGATGTCTCGCCGGATGATCCGGTGGAGGAGTGGGGCGTCGAGGGCGTCCTGACCGCGTTGGAAAGGGGCGGGGCAGCGCACTGGGGACGGCTCGTCCTGGCCGTCAAGGCCGACCCCTGGGGGCCGGTGGCCGGCTGCGTCGATGAGGCGGTGAATTGCGCGGAGCGGATCGGCGGCGTGCCACTGCTCCGCCATGTGCTCGGCCAAGCTCGCCAGAGCGCCTGAACCAGAGTGGCGCCGCGCCAGCCAACGGGATCGACACTTATCGGCGCGGCGCGGCGCGGCGCGGCGCGTGGGCGTGGCGCCTGGCGCGTGGGCGCTGGCTTGGGCGTGGGCGTGGACGTGACGGTCCAGGAGTTGTTGGCGCGCGGCGCGGCGTGGCGCGTGGGGGGGGCGCGGGGGCGGGGCCTTGGGGGGTGGCGCGTGGGCGCGGCCACTGCGTTTCGGGGATTTTGGTGGCGGTTTTTTAGCTCTGAGGTCTTCCCAAAACCAATCTTGTGCTGTAGAATAGGTGTATGATTTCAACCGCTGACACCAGCCCGCCGAGGCCGGTCGAATTGGGTCTGTGGGATGCCTGCGGACTGATCGACGCCGCCTCGGCGCGCGGCGGCGGAGCGCTTGGCGCCGTCGGCGCGAGGGCCGGCGCGGACTCTCGCCGCCCGGCCGGCGCCGGGCTGGGTCCGGCGCGCGGGGAGCGCGGCGCGGCGGCGGAGTTGGCGGCCTGTTTGGAAACATTGGTCCGGTTCGCCCAGGCGGACAGGCGAGGGGATTCGCCCGAGCGGCGCAAGGCCAACCTCGACGCGGCCGCCAAACTCCATGACCAGTCGAAGGCGCTGCTGGCGGTGTTGGCCGGCGAGGCCGAGCGGTTCGGCGCCACCTTGGCCACCGATGGCCTGGACACGGCCACCCACCTGGCCCAGGAGATGAAGACCACCGGGCGGGAGGCGGCCGGGGTGGTCAAGGCCGGGCTGCGGTTGCGGCCGTTCGAGTTGCTGGGTGAGGCCGCCCAGGACGGGCGGGTGACGGCGGCCCAGGCCCAGGTGTGCGCGGCCGAGTTGGAGTCGTTTCCGGCCGGGGAGCTTGGTGACGCGGCCTTGGCCAGCGCCCAGGAGGCGCTGGTCGCTGACGCGCGCGAGTTGGACGCGCGCAACCTCGGGCGGCGGGCGCGGGACTTGGTGGGGCAGGCTTGGGCCGCCTGCGGCGCGGACGAGCGCGAGCGGACGGAGCGCGAGCACGCCGAAGCGGTCCGCCGCCGCCACATTTGGTTCAGAGAGGACGGCGCGTCGATGAGGTTCGGCGGCGAAGTCCCGGCGGGAGCGGGGCGCCGGTGGCGGTCCGCCCTGTCGGCCATGGCTGGCCGGGCCTTGAAGCAACCCGGCGGGGCCGGCGGCGGCCCTGACGCTCCCAGGCCGAGCTTCGCGGCGCTGATGGCGGACGCCCAGACCGACCTCATCGATCAGGCTGGGAAGATGGCGGCGGCGGGTCGCCTCAGCGCCGGGGCCGCCACCCGTCGGCGCACCGCCCGGCTCGCGGCTGGTCCGCTCGGCGGCCCCGGTTCGCGCAGAGCCGACCGGTCTGGTTGGGCCGACCGGTCTGGTTGGGCCGGGGACGGCTTTGGGCACGATGACGACCCGCCGGGCGACAGCCCGGGTGACGGGGCGGGCGGTCACCGCCAGAGCCGCCAGAGCCGCCAAAGCCGCCAAAGCCGCCAGAGCCGCCAGGACCGCGCCGGCCCGGGCGACCTGGGGCTGGCTGGGCGCGCCCGGCCGGGCGCGCGCGTGCGCGCGTTGCCGCAGGTGTCGGTGCTGGTGCGGTGGGACGAATTGGCGTTGGGCGCACCGGTCGGCGTCTGCGCCGAATCGGGCGAGCCGGTCCCCAGCGCGCAGTTGGCGCAGATGTTGTGCGATGCGGAGTTGCGCCGAGTGGTGCTCGGTCCCAACGGCGTCCCGCTGGATGTGGGGCGCTCCGAACGGTTCGTCACGCCCGCCATCCGCCGCGCGCTGGAGGTCCGCGACGCCGGCTGTGTTTTCCCATCGTGCGACGAACCCGCCAGCAACACCGAGGCCCACCACATCATCCCGTGGTGGACCGAGGCAGGAACCACAACACTGGCGAACATGTGTTTGCTATGTGCACGGCATCATGCGCTGGTCGAGCCGTCCCGGGAGCCCCGCGCGGGGACGCTCCCCGGCGAGGACGGCTGGGACGACCCAGACCGGTGGCAGGTTCGGATAAACCAGGATCACGGCCACGTCGAAGCCATCCCCCCGGTGCGCGTCGACAACCAACGCCGGCCCCTGCTCCACGCCCGCGCACGGCTCAAACTCCGAGGCCAAACCGACCCAGACCCGCCACCGGCGAACCACTGACTGGGGGTTGGCCCCAAAATCTGACTTGTCATGCCGGGGTGGCGGCAGGGTTGTGGCAGGCTTGTTCCCGGCACAAAGACGCGCGGGCGCCCTGCGGGGTCGGCGTCTTGGGCCACTGCAAGCGATCAACAAGACGGGGTCGAAGAACCTGGCCTGACCGGCGCGGTTTCGAACCCCAAGCGTTCTAGGAGGCACGCGGATGGTGGAGGGCGCCCCGGTTGGGGGATTTCAGGTGGTGGTGGTCGGATCGGCCAACGTGGACTTGGAAGTGCGGGTGCCGCGATGGCCCGGCCCGGGCGAATCGGTCATCGCCAGCACTTCGGAACGCTTCCCCGGCGGGAAAGGCGCCAACCAGGCGGCCGCCGCGGCCAAGGCCGGAGGCGCGCGCACCGCTCTGATCAGCGCCTGGGGCTCGGACGCCGACGCGGCGCTGCTGGAGGCGTTCCTGCGTCAGGCCGGGGTTGACACCAGCGCCGTCCGGACCGTCGACTGCCCCACGGGCATGGCCATCGTGATGGTGGACCCGGAGGGGGCGAACGTTGTCACAGTTGTCACGGGCGCGAACGGGCGCGTGGAACTGGGCGACGGCGACCTGGAACTGATCGCCCAAAGCCGGGTGGTGCTGGCGCAACTCGAGGTCCCCGTGCCAGTGGTGGCCCAGGCCGCCGCGGCGGCCAGGGCGGCCGGCACGATCTTTGTCCTCAACGCCGCCCCGACCGCCGTCCTGCCTCCCGAGTTGCTGAAGAACGTTGATGTGCTGGTGGTCAGCCAGCACGGCGCGCGCGAGTTGGCGGCGCAGCACTTCGGCATGTATTCGACCGACGACCCGTCGCTGTTGCGGGCGCTGCAGCGGGTGGTGCCATCGGTTGTGATGACCAGAGGGGTCGAGGGCTCGGTGGTGGCGGAGGCGGGCCAGGACCCCGAGGTGGTTCGCGTGCTGCCGGTCGAGCCCGTCGACCACACCGGCGCGGGGGACACCTTCGACGGCGTCCTGGCGGCGCGTCTGGCGAAAGGCGCGACGCTGAGCGAGGCCGCCCGCGCGGCCACGGCCGCCGCGTCGATCTCCTTGACCCGGCCGGGCGCCGGGCCGTCGATCCCGGACGCGCGCGAGGTCGCGCTGGCGCTGGCGACCGGCCAGGTTCCGCCCGCCGGCTGATCCGGGCGCCCGGGCGCCCGGGCAGCCTGAGGCGCCCGGTTCACGGACGCACTTAGCACTCGGCTTGACCGAGTGCTAATTCAAGTCATAAGGTTGGTGCTGTTCGGCCGCAGGGCCGGGCAGCCCGCACAGGATTCCAGGTCGTGACACCGCGACGGCACGTCCCGGAAGCTGCTCGGGCAATTCATCCGTAGTCAAACTTCTAGAACGCGAAAGGGAGGTCCGCAGTGTCGGTCTCCATCCAACCTCTCGAGGACCGGGTCGTCGTGACGCCCATTGAGGCGGCGGCTCAGACTGCTTCCGGTCTCTACCTGCCTGACACGGCCAAGGAAAAGCCCCAGGAGGGCGAAGTCGTCAGCGTCGGCCCCGGCCGGATCGACGACAAAGGCAACCGCGTCCCGTTGGACGTGGCTGTCGGCGACAAAGTCATTTACTCCAAATATGGCGGCACCGAAGTCACGTTCGGCGAGGTGGATTACCTGATCCTGTCCGCACGCGACATCCTGGCCAAGGTCGTCTGACCCAGCCGGGCATTCCCGCGAACCCCCGTCTCAGCCAGCCGGTCTGGCTAGGCGGGGGTTTTGCTGTCCCCGACAGCCGGGGGCACGATGCCGCGGACCTCGTCCTCGACGTAAGTCTTACGGCAGGCGACCAGGCCGCCAACCAAGCCGAGCGGCATCGTGCAGATGAGCAGTGTCAGCGGCCAAAGCCATGCCCCGGTGGCGGCGTGAAGCTGGCCGAAGGCGAAAGTGGCCACGGCGGCGCAGGTGTAACCGACCGCCTGGCCGAAGCCTGACACCGCCAACAGCGTTTGCGGG
Source organism: Bifidobacteriaceae bacterium (assembly GCA_031278655.1). Taxonomy (GTDB): domain Bacteria; phylum Actinomycetota; class Actinomycetes; order Actinomycetales; family WQXJ01; genus JAIRTF01. Next base: position 15,349 of record JAITJZ010000057.1, on the reverse strand, counting down.
TGGCGGGTGCGCAGGTTCATCAGCGTCAGGGCGCAGGCGTAGTTGCCGTCGCCGACGCGCGTCAGGATCAGCCACCACCAGGTGGCGTGGAGCGGCGAGAGGGCGAATCCGCCCAGGCTCACGACCCAGGCCACGAACATGACCACGACCAGGATTTGAGGGTGGCGCAGGCGCAGCGTCAGCGTGGGCGCGGCCAGCGCCGGGATGAGTGAGCCGGCGGTCAACCAGGTCAGCCAGAGGGCGGCTTGGCGCGGCTCGGCGCCGGCGTCGATCATGATCTGCGGCAGCCATCCGATCAGCGCGTAGGCGCAGACTGAGTTGGAGGCCAGGAGGCCGGTGATGCCCCAGAAGGTCGGCGAGCGCATGACTTTGACGGTTTTGGCGGCGCGCGGGCGGGCGCGGGGGCGCCCTCGGCGGCGGTTCAGCCGGTAGGGCTGGACCACCCAGGGCAGCGCCGACAGGGCCGAGCCGACGGCCCAGACGCCGATCGCCCAGCGCCAGCCGAAGCGGTCCGCCAGGGGCACCGCGACGGCTGGCGGCAGGGCTTGGCCAACCACCAAGAAGACGGTCGATGCCGTCGTCATCAGCCCGATTCGGTCCGGAAAGTAGCGCTTGATCAGCGGCGGGACGGTGACGTTGGCGGCGCCCAGCCCGGCCATGATGAGGCCGGTGGTGGCGAGGAAGACGAGGCCGTCGGAGGTCAGGGCGCGAGCGACGATCCCGAGTGTGGCCACCGTCATGGCGCCGGCGACCACGCGCTCAAGCCCCCAGCGCCGCCCGAGCAGCGGGGCGGTGGCCCCGAAGATGGCGAACATCAATGGCGGCGCGGTGGCGATCAGGCTCTCGGCGGTTGGGCTGAGGGCGACCTCGGCGCGGATGTGGTTGAGCGCCGGGGCCACGGTGGTGAACGCCGCCCTCAGGTTGAGCCCTAGGATCACCAGTCCGGCGAGCGCCGTCAGGCGGCCGCGCCAGATCGACCTGGCGGGCGGGCTGGCTGAGTCAGGCGCCGGGTCCGGCGTCGAGTTCTGGGCAGGCGGCATGGTTGGCGGCTTCTTCGCGTGGTCTCGGACGTTGACGGGCTGGCATGGGCGGACCCCAATAGGTTACTCCGGCGCGGGCCTGGGCCTCAGCGGATCTGGCGCACGGGCGGGGCGGCGCCCCAATTGTGGTCTGCCGTCAGGGCTTCGCCCCCCAAGCGGGTCGCCAGCGCCAGGCAGAGCCGGTCGGCCAGGGACAGCGACTCGCCCGCGCGCCAGCGCTGGGCCGCCCATTCGGCGTCTTCGACGGTGACCGGCTCGATCCGCAGGTTCTTGGATCGCAGCAAGCTTCTGGCGATGCGCCAGTCACGGCCGGCTTGGAGCATCTTTTGGGCGACTTCGCTGTAGTTGGCGGCGCTGCAGGCCGCGCCTTCTTCGATGGCGGTCTGGACCATCTGGCCGCCCGGCTCGTCCAGGAAGAAGGCCAAGATGGCGGAGGCGTCAAGAACTCTCACGAAACGCCTTTGTCCTCTGCCTTGGCGGCGGCGCGACGCTCGGCGAACAATTCGGTGAGCATTTCGCCATGCCCGGCGCAATCGGCCCGGACGCGAGCGAGCAGTTGGTCTTCGGTCAAGAGCAGCGGCCCAGCGGCCGTGTCCACGAGGATGACCTTGGTGCCGGGCTGGAACCCGTAGCGTTCCCGCGCCTCCTGAGGGATCACAACCCTTCCTTTGTCTCCCACTGTCATTATGGCTGTGTCACTCATGGCTTCAGAGTACCACCGGCGCTGGCGCTGCGGGAATGGAGCCGTGGGAATGGCGCCGTATTCAGCGGCTGAACAAAAACCCAGGTCAGGCCGCTGAATACGGCGCCACAACGACCTGAACCCGCTGGAACTCCTTCAAATCGACGTAGCCGGTCGACGCCATCGCGCGCTTGAGCGCCCCGATGAAGTTGGCCGAACCGTCGGCGGTGGCGGACGGGCCGTAGAGGATCTGCTCCATAGTGCCGACCGTGCCGACGCGGACGCGCTCGCCGCGCGGCAGGCGCGAATGGTGGGCTTCGGGCCCCCAGTGCCAACCCTGGCCGGGCGCCTCGGAGGCGCGGGCGAGGGCCGCGCCCAGCATCACGGAATCGGCCCCGCAGGCGATGGCCTTGACGACATCGCCGGACCGGCCGACAGCGCCATCGGCGATGACGTGGACGTAGCGCCCGCCCGACTCGTCCAGATAATCGCGGCGGGCGGCGGCGACATCGGCGATGGCGGTCGCCATCGGCGCGTGAATGCCCAGCGTGACACGGGTGGTGTGGGCCGCGCCGCCGCCAAACCCGACCAGGATGCCAGCGGCGCCCGTGCGCATCAGGTGCAGCGCGGCGGTGTAGCTGGCGGCGCCGCCAACAATCACGGGCACGTCGAGTTCGTAGATGAACCGCTTGAGGTTGAGCGGTTCGGCGTCGGACGAGACGTGCTCGGCCGAAACGGTGGTGCCCCGGATGACGAACAGGTCGACGCCCGCGTCCACCACCGTGCGCCACAGCGCCTGCGTGCGCTGCGGTGACAGCGCCCCGGCCACGGTCACCCCGGCCTGGCGGATCTCCTCGAGCCGCTGGGTGATCAGCTCCGGGCGCACCGGCGCCTGGTAAATCTCCTGGAGGCGGGGGGTGGCCTGGGATTCGGGCAGGGCGGCGATCTCCTTCAGCAGCGCCTCCGGGTCCTCGTAACGGGTCCACACGCCCTCCAGGTCGAGCACGCCCAGCCCGCCGAGGCGCCCCAGTTGGATGGCGGTGGCCGGCGACATGACCGAATCCATCGGCGCGGCCACGATTGGCGTGTCGAAATGGTAGGCGTCGATCTGCCAGGTCACGGAAATGTCTTCGGGGCCGCGGGTCCGCCGCGAGGGCACCACCGCCACGTCGTCGAGGGAATAGGCCTGACGTCCGCGTTTGCCGCGGCCGATTTCGATCTCGTTGCTCACGAAGGTCAAGCCTAGCTTGGGGCGCCTCCCGGCCAGATGTCCGATGCCGTGGCGCGGCCTGTCCCGCAGGTGGCTGTCAGAGGTCGGTGAGAGAGTTGTTCCATGAGGAACTTGGTTGGATTCGACACTGAGACCACCGGGGTGGCGACAGAGCGGGACCGGATTGTGACGGCGGCGATGGTCAGGCGCCCGGCTGAGGGCGGGGAGGTGACGATGACGTGGCTGATCGATCCGGGGGTGGAGATACCGCCGCAGGCCACCGCCGTCCACGGGATCACGACCGAGCGGGCGCGGGCGGAGGGGCGCGCCCCGGCTGAGGCCCTCGATGAGATCGCCGGCCACCTGGCCGCCGCCCTGGCGGAGGGACTGGCGGTGCTGGCTTTCAACGCCGCCTACGACCTGCGCATTCTCAAAGCCGAGTTGGAGCGGCACGGGCTGGCCACCTTGGAGCAGCGCCTCGGCGGTGCCGTCGCGCCGGTGGTGGACCCGCTGGTGATCGACCGCGCGGCTGATCGCTACCGCAAAGGCAAACGCAAGCTGGAGGACCTGATGGCGGTTTACGGCGTCGAGTCCAGCCACAACCTCCATGACGCCCTCGAGGATGTGCGCCAGTCGATCGCCGTCTTCGACGCCATCGAGCGCCGCCACGCCCAGGTGGCGGCCATGGACCTGGCGGCGCTGCATGATTGGCAGCGCCAGGCGCACCGCGATTGGGCCGATCATTTCAACCAGTGGCTGTCTTCCCGGGGACGCCCGGCGGACGCCGACCCGAGCTGGCCGTGACTGCCGCGACAGCCCTGGCCGGCGTGACAGCCCTGGCCGGCGCGGGCGGGAGGCGGGCTCGGTCGGATGGGGATTCGGCTAGAGTTGTGCGGTCGGCGAGCGACGGCCGGGCCATCACCGGCGAGCTTCCCGGAGCGACGGGCCTGGGCCGCGGCGGGCGGCCGGAGGGGGTCTGATCAGAACCGGGCGCCCCAAGGCGGGCGGACGGCATCGTCCTCGCGGACCGGACGGACAACACGGACAAGACGGACAACACTGACTGCACGGATAACTGACTGCACGAGCGACTGACTGCACGGACAACACGAAGACGACACCCGCGAGACTGAAAGGGACCAACCGGCGCCATGGCCTACCCACTGCACCGCCCCGACCTGACCGACATCCCGGCCAAAGCCAGTTTCCCGACCCTCGAACACGAGGTCCTGGCGTACTGGGGCGAGGACCGCACCTTCCAGGCCTCGATCGACCAGCGCCCGGCCAGCCGCGACGGCCAGGCCGGCGCCAACGAGTTCGTCTTCTACGACGGCCCGCCCTTCGCCAACGGCCTGCCGCACTACGGCCATCTGTTGACCGGCTACGTCAAGGACGTGGTGCCGCGCTACCAGACCATGCGCGGGCGGCGGGTCGAGCGCCGTTTCGGCTGGGACTGCCATGGCCTGCCGGCGGAGATCGAGGCTGAACGCGAACTCGGCATCAAGAACAAATCCGAGATCGACCGCATGGGCGTGGCCGAGTTCAACGCCGCCTGCCGCGCATCGGTGCTGCGCTACACCGACCAATGGGAGGACTACGTCTCGCGCCAGGCGCGCTGGGTGGACTTCGCCAACGATTACAAAACCCTTGACCTGCCCTACATGGAGTCCGTCATGTGGGCCTTCAAGACCCTCTGGGACAAGGGCCTGGTCTACGAGGGCCACCAAGTCCTGTGGTACTGCTTCCGCTGCGGCACCCCGCTGAGCGCGTCGGAGACGCGCATGGACGAGGTTTACCGCCAGCGCCAAGACGCGGCCGTGACCGTCGCCTTCGAGTTTCAGGCCGAGGAGACGGACAAAGCCGCCGATGCCGCCGGGCCGGCTCAGTCGGTCCACTCCCGTTTGAGCGGGGCGGTGGCTTTGGCCTGGACCACGACCCCTTGGACGTTGCCGTCGAACTTGGCGCTGGCGGTCAACCCGGATGTGGACTATGTGCTGGTGGCGCCGGAGGCGATGGCCGGCGAGCGGGTCTTGCTGGCCGAGGCCCGGCTCGGCGCCTACGCGCGCGAGCTGGGACCAAACCCAGACGTCATCGGACGCTTCAAGGGCAGCGAGCTGGTGGGCCTGCGCTACCGGCCCCTGTTCGACTTCTTCGCCGAGGCCGGCGCCAACGGCGCTTTCAGGGTGGTCGCGGCCGACTACGTGACGACGGAGGACGGCACTGGGCTGGTGCACATCGCGCCCGCCTACGGCGAGGAGGACAAGGCCGTCGCCGACGCGGCCGGGATCGAGCTGGTCAACCCGGTCGACGCGGCCGGCCGCTTCACCGCGCCGGTCACGCCCTGGCAGGGTCTGGGCGTGTTCGAGGCCAACAAGCCGATCATCCGGGCGCTCAAGGAATCGCGGCAGCTGCTGCGCCAGGAGACCTATGACCATCCCTACCCGCATTGCTGGCGCTGCGACACGCCGCTGATCCAGTACGCGGTCAGTTCGTGGTTCGTGGCGGTGACGAAGTTCCGCGACCGGATGGTGGAGTTGAACCAGCAGATCGAGTGGTCGCCGGAACATGTCCGCGACGGCCAATTCGGCAAGTGGCTGCAAGGCGCGCGCGACTGGTCGATCTCCCGCAACCGCTACTGGGGCTCGCCCATCCCGGTGTGGACATCGGACGACCCGGCCTATCCCCGGATCGATGTCTACGGCTCGCTGGACGAGCTGGAACGCGACTTCGGGGTCCGCCCGGATGACTTGCACCGCCCCGCGATCGACCAGTTGACCAGGCCGAACCCGGACGACCCGTCCGGGCGGGCGACCATGCGGCGGGTGGCGGAGGTGCTCGATTGCTGGTTCGAGTCCGGCTCGATGCCGTTCGCGCAGGTCCATTACCCGTTCGAGAACCGCGAGTGGTTCGAGTCGCATTACCCCGGTGATTTCATAGTCGAATACATCGGCCAGACGCGGGGCTGGTTCTACACCCTGCATGTGCTGGCCACGGCCCTGTTCGACAAACCGAGCTTCCGCACCTGTTTGACGCACGGGATAGTGCTCGGCGACGACGGCCTGAAGATGTCGAAGTCGAAGGGCAACTTCCCGGATGTGCGCATGGTCTTCGAACGCGACGGCGCGGACGCGATGCGCTGGTTCCTGATGTCTGGCGCGATCCTGCGCGGCGGCAACCTGGTGGTGACCGATGACGCCATCCGCGACGCCGTCCGCCAGGTGCTGCTGCCGCTGTGGAACACCTGGTCTTTCTTCGGTCTCTACGCCAACTCCGCCAACGGCGGTCAGGGCCTGGAGGGGCGGCGGGTGACGGCCGGCGACCACGCCGAATTGGGGGAGTTGGACCGCTACATCCTGGCGCGCACGCGCTCCCTGGTCGAAGACGTGACCCGGCAGCTCGACACTTGCCGCATCGCCGAGGCCTGCGAATCTGTGCGCGAGTTTCTGGACGCCCTCAACAACTGGTACGTCCGCGAGTCGCGGGACCGCTTCTGGGCCGAGGACGCGGCCGCCTTCAACGTCCTTTGGACGGTGCTGGAGACGTTGACGCGGGTGATGGCGCCGTTGGCGCCAATGCTGAGCGAGGAGATTTGGCGCGGGCTGACCGGCGGGCGCTCGGTGCACCTGACGGATTGGCCGTCGTTGGCGGACGGTTCGCCGGACGCGGCCGCCCTGGCGCCCGATGACGCGCTGGTGGCGGTCATGGAACGGGTGCGCGAGGTCTGCTCGGCGGCGCTGTCGGTGCGCAAGGCGCACGGTGTCAAGGTCCGCCAGCCGTTGTCCTCGCTGGTGGTGGCGGACGCGGAGGCGACGCGGTTGGCGCCGTTCGCGGATTTGATCCGCGCCGAGGTCAACGTCAAGCGGCTGTCGCTGGTGGACTACTCGCCCGAGGCGGCCGCCCGCCACGGCGTCCACACCCGCCTGGAGGTCAATGCCCGCGCGGCCGGGCCGCGCCTGGGCGCCGGCGTGCAGGCGGTCATCAAAGCCGTCAAGGCCGGGGCCTGGTCGCGGTTGCCGGACGGCGGCGTGGTGGTGACCACGCCGGACGGCGAGGTGGCGCTCTTGGAGAGCGAGTACACCACGCGCACGGTGGTCGAGGACCGCGAGGGCGACCAACTGGGGGCGGCGGTGCTCTCCGGCACGGGCTTCGCCCTGCTGGACCTGAAGGTCGACGACGCGCTCCTGGCCGAGGGCTACGCCCGCGACATGATCCGCCTGGCGCAGGACGAGCGCAAGGCCTCCGGCCTGCATGTGGCCGACAGGATCGAGTTGTCGCTGTCGGTGCCGGGCCCGTGGGCGGCGGCCGTGCGCGCGCACGCCGCCATCATCCAGCGCGAGACCTTGGCGGTTTCGCTGCGGGTGGACGTCTCGCCGACCGATGTCGCGGCCGCCCGGGTGGCCAAGGTCGCCTGACGCCGCCCGCCGGCCCGGCCGCCGGCCCGCTTCGCCCGGCAGGGCTTGCCCGATGCCGTCAGGTCAGCTCAGTCAGGTCAGCTCAGTCTGGTCAGCTCAGTCTGGTCAGCCCAGTCTGGTCAGCCCAGTCAGGTCAGCTCAGCTCGGTTAGCTCGGCTCGGTCAGCTCAGCTCGGTCAGCCCAGGGGCGCTGCGGCCACCGGCCGGTGGAGGGCGTGGCGGCCGGGGCCGCGGCCCAACTCGGAGGCGATCAGTTCGACCTCGGTGACCAGCCACGACGGGCCCTGATAAATGGCCAGCGCCTGAAGCGCGGCCCTGATGTGCGGCTTGTCAGCCGATCGGGTGATGGTCAGATGCGGGCGCAAGGCGCGCGGCGCCTCGGGCCGCTGGGCGGGAAGGGCCTGGCCGGCCTCGGCCGCCGCCTTCATGGCCCGCTTCAGGATCGCGGTCTGACCGCCGACGCCGATCCAACCGACCTGACGGCGGATGACGCCGGCGCCGCGCAACTCCAAAGTGAACGGCCCCAACGCCGCCAAACCCAAGGCCAGGGGCCGCTGGTGGTCGGGGACGGCGGCATCGGGCACATCGCCGTAGAAAGCCAAGGTGATGTGCCAGTTCAGGCGCGGGGAGATCGGCGCCGAGCGGTCCCATGACGGCCCCAGGGCGCCGGCCAGTGCCCCGGCCAGATGATCGGTGACCTCGGCGGGCGGGCGGATGGCGGCGAAAAGCCTCATCTCTCAATCATGGCCCGTCAGCGGTCGCGGCCCGTCAGCCGGGCGGCTCGATGACGTCGACGCGGGCCGGGAACATGCCCATGCCGCAGGTGTAGGCGAGCCTGCCGACCTCGGTCGGCGTGAACTCGAAGACGTTCAGGCCCTGCTTCAGGCGGACCACGCCCAAGCCCATGGCCTCCAGGTTCATGGTCGAGGCGCAGGACCAGGCTTGGGCGTCGACCTCCCAACGGACCGGTTGATCCACGTAGACGGCGGCGTTCTGGGGGCTGTAGCCGGTGCCGTTCTGGACGGTGCTGAGGACCTGGAAGCCGTCTTTGTCGACCACATTGGCGGAACGCTCTGAAGCCATCGGTTCGCCCGGCTGCGCGAACCAGCCCGGACGCAGGATTTGGGCCGCGCCCAACAGGTTCACCAGCGCGAAGGCGCAGACCGCGACCCCGAGGAAACGGAACAGGTGGGCCGCGGCGCGGCCCCGGGCGAACGAGCCGACCGCGCCCACGCCGATCAGCCCCGGCGCGGTGCCGAAGGCGAAGACTGCCATCACCAGGCCGGCCTCGGCCGCGCCGCCGGTGGACAGGGCGTAGATCTGGACCGCCTGGGTGAAACCGCAGGGCAGGAAGAAGCTGGCGGCGCCCAGCGCCATGGTGGTCGAGTCGCGGTAGGCGCGCGATTCCTCGGCCCGGCCGAGCCATTTCCCCCAGGACGCCGGCAGGGCGACGGCAAAACGGCTCAGGCGCGGCGAGGCGCCCGTCAGCTTCAGGCCCAGCAAGCCCATCACCAGCCCGACCGCGATCATGGCCAGGGCCAGCAGGTGAACGTCCAACTCGATGGCCCCGCCCAGCGCGCCCAGCGCCGCGCCGAACGCGCCGAAGCCCAACACCCGCCCCAAGTTGAACATCAATTGCGGGCGCAACCTGCGCCCGGCGGTGAGGTCGGGGCGGGCCTTGGCGAAGCGCGCGGACAAGGACAGCACCAGCCCGCCCACCAGCGCCATGCAGGTCGACACGGACGCCACCACCCCCAGCGCCCAGACCAGCGCCAGCGTCGCCGCCCCCGGCGCGGCCCGCGGGGACAGGCGGTCGGTCAGGCCGGCCAAATCCAGCGCCGATGCCGTCCAGGCCACCACCGCCACCACGGCCGCGCTGACGACCAGGTCGCGCCAGACCGCCCGGTCGCGGGAGAGCGGCGGCAAGGCCGCCGATCCGATCCGGTAGCCGCTGCCCTCGAGGGCGGCGTCGAGTTTCTCCGGGTCGATGGGCCCTTTGGCGATGACTTCGACCCGCCCCTTGGCCAGGGACGCCTTGGCGGACTCGACCCCGGGCGCCCGGCGCAGCAGTTTGGCCACCCGGGCCTCGCAGGCCTTGCAGGTCATGCCCATGACCGGGACCGTTGTCAGGCGGCGCTCGCGGACGCCGGCCGCTCCTTTGGGGGAAGCCACGTTTTCCAAAGTACGCCGTCCACCCCGCCGCCGCCCGAAGATCGCATCAAGGTTCGGTCAAGACGCCCATGCGCTCCCGAACGGGCTGGTTTTCGGGGCGGCGCGGGCTTGGCGATGCGGGCCGGGCTTGGCGATGCGGGCTTGGCGATGCGGGCTTGGCGATGCGGGCTTGGCGATGCGGGCCGGGCTGGAACCGGTGTGGTGCTGGGACCGGGGCGGCGGCATCGGCGGCGGCTCAGCCGGGAGAGACCACCACCAGCCCGATCTCGCCAGCGGCCGCGACCTGGCGCCGGTCGTAGCTGACAACCTGGTCCGCGCCAATGCTGATGGCCGTGGCCAGGTGAATCGCGTCCAAAGACCGCAGGGCGGGGCCTGGCATGAGGCCCGCTTGGAGGAACAGCGCCGGGGGCGCCTCATGCAAGGTGACCCTGTCCAGGATGGCGGAGGCCTCGGCTTGACCGAAGTCGGGTGACCGGTGGGCGGCGCGCCGAAGCTCGGTCTCGAGCAGGAACGAGGCCGCCAGTTCGGGTCTGGCGGCGTCCAAGGCGTCGATCAGCGCCGCCGATTCGGCTTCCGCCAGGATCAGTTTGAGGGCGGCCGAGGTGTCGAGGTACCACAGCGTCATCGGTCAGCCCGCAGTTCAGCCAGGATCTGCTCTGATGAGACCCGCGGCGTGATGAGGTCGGCTGGCGAAAACACGGCCGCGCGTCGGGCCGGGCGCCGTCCCCCTGGCTGCGCCCCCAACGGCGACAGGCGAGCCACCGGCGCTCCGCGCCGGGTGATGATGAACTCCCCGCCCCGCTCGGCCTCACGCAGGACGCGCCCGCTGTCATTGCGCAGCTCCCGCTGGCTGATCGTTGGCATAGCAGAAGCGTAGCAAGTCTGTAGCGCCATGGGTTATCCATGTTCTCCCGACCTCGGTGATTTCGGGGCCGAAGAACGCGACTCAAAGATGGTCAAATACCGAGCCGGATAACCCCCCCGCTCACTCGTAGGTGACCTCCACCGACTGCACAAACGAGTCCACGAACTCGTGGATCACGTTCAACTTGGGATGATGGCTAAGAGTGGGGCAGAACAAATCGAAATACATCGACGGGCCGTTCGGATCCTCGAACTCAAACCAATAGCTCAACGCGTCGAACACCGGCGGCGGCTTCCGCCACCAGCCCCGCTTGGCGTTGGGATCCTCCAACGTCAAAGTCGAGTGCACCCGCGTGCCAACCCCCATCGGCGCCTCCACCCGCCACAAATCCGGCCCCGTGATCAAAAACTTGTCAGCCTTCAGCTCCTCGATCAAGCCCTCCACCGTCGAATCGGGCTTCCTGGTGCCCACCAGCGTGTGGAAACGCCCGGTGAACCCGACCACCGGGGCTTCCGGGCAAAGCAACCAGACGAACTCAGCCACGCCCACGCCAGTGGGGAAGAACTCAGCGAAACTGGACCGCAACCGCGCCTTATCCGAGCGATCCAACAAGTCCCCGTAATACTTCGCCGCCGCCTCCAACGCCAAATCAATCGCCGCCTCCCCCTTCTCCATCTCCATATAAAACAGACACGGCGGATACCGATAATTGAACCGAATCACCCTAACCCCCTCACAATAGTTTTGACACCAGAACCAACGACCTGGCCAAGGTCGCCCTCCCTGAGGCCCTCAATCAGGCCCTCCACGTTACCCACAGTCGAATGGACAGTTCCACGCGCCGGCGCGGACCACGCCCAGGTCGTTGATCGAGTCGGCGCCCATCACCATCCCGGCGACGATGGCCATGACCTTCGCGTCCGCGTTCGCGCCCTTGTCGGTGGGCACTTTGACGTGATTTCTGGTCAGGTCCGCCAGCCCGGCGCGGCCGGCCAGGCCCATCACCGGGACGGCGCCGCCGGCGGCCAGGAGGTTGTCCTCGTCGAACCGCGCGTCGTGGATGCGGGACAGTCCTGGTGTGTGAGAGGATCGCATCTACGGGATGCCTCCTTTTCCTGGGTCGATGCTGACTTCAACACCACCATTCTCCCAGGCCAGGGGGCATTTCCCGGTTAAACACGCCGCAGCCCGCAAACCCGCGTCGGTGGATCGAGGCTAAGCCGCATGCGGCATAGCCTGGATACAAGCGTCCCATTAGGGCGAGGGACACTAGCTGGTTGGTGTGGCTCGGTTTGCGTCCGTGATCCCCTCGACGAATGCCTTCATCGCCTCCAGCTCGGTCTTGTGTTGCTCGACGAATTCCGTCTCAAGCCGCAGGTAGACAGCCAGCAGGCGGGCCTCGTAGTCGGTGGTGGCCCGGCAGTCGAAGTCGGCCAAGGCGATGGCGATTTCGCCGGGGGCGCCCAACAGCGATCGCTCCTCCTCCGGGGGCAAGGGGCCCCCGAGGCTGACCGGCTGGTTGAACCAGGACTCTCCCAGGGACCCGTCCGCCTTGGTCCGCCGCGCCATCGCCTCGGCCGCCCAGGGAGTGACCTCGGCCGGCCCGAACTCGGCCCCCGAGTCCAGGTCGTAGCCGGCCTTGCTCATGCAGTCGGAGTACTCCCCGTTCAACAGCCGCGCCTCGGCCGTCTCTGACACCCCCGGCCAGTTCAACTGGTCCATGGCCGCGACCAGCTCCCCGAACTGCCAACTGAAGTCCTGGTTCGGCTGGGCCGGCGCCGACGGGATCCGATCCTCCAGGACGGGCTCGATCCGCGCCACGCACTCGGCGGAGGCCGAGTCATAAGCCGCGAGGGCGTCCGCGCTCAACGACTGCTTGTAGGCGTAGTTGACCGGGTCCACATCCTGCTCGGCTCCGGCGGAAATCATTTCTGGATCTCCCTTGCCGTAGCCTCGGGCAGCGACCTGCTCGCGGGTCTCGGGCAGCCACGGCAGCCACAGCAGGTCCCCGTCGCTGAAGGTCCCCTGAGGGGTGTAGGCCTCGTAGTCGACCCACTGGCGTGGGGTGTACTCGAACCCCTCGGCTTTCATGCATTTCGCCAACTCGTCTTCCTTGACGGCGAATGCCTCGCTCTGCCACTGGTTGTAGGCGGCAGTGCCGGACTCGGGCAGCGACATGTACGGAATGTACGCGCTAAACGGTGTCTGGACGGTGATCGGCACACCCGCCCTGGCCGCTTCCCCAATCGGAATTGACGACGCCGCGCCCAGCGGGTCGCCCGAGCCGGTGGCTGACGCCCCCGTTCCGGCCTCCCCCGGCCCAGAGCCGCCCGGCGTGCAGCCCGCCATCAACCCGAAAGCGCACGCCGCCGCCGCCAAGGACGAGGCAGCGCCGCGGCGAGACCGCAGCCGGCCGGGTTCCCTCACCCCGGCTCACCGGCCCCGGCCGTCAGCGGGCACCCAGACCAGTCGGCAGCGCTCATGCACCGGCTGTGGCCGCCGTCAGGCCGACGCCAGATCCCGGCGGTACGTGCTGCCGTCATACCAGAAGAACATTCCGGTCTTGGTCGCGTTGCCACTGCTCCCATTGTGTGTTTTCGGTCCGTAGATGCCGTCCTTGTAAACTCCAACGCTACCCTGGATGGCTTTCACCGCGGCTGCGGTATAGCTGCCATATGACGAATCCAGCCCCGAAGGCCCGAGGTTCTGCCTGTAATAGCCTTGCGCCGGCTTCTGCACCGCCCACACGGCGCTACCGTTGTTGCCGATTCCCAGTATGCAGGTCCGAGTCGGTGTGGAGCTTGCGGTCTTCCGGTACGTGGGAATCCATGGTGTCCACTTCCCGCTGGACGAGAAAGTAGTCATGCCGTTGCAATTGGCGACCGTGGCGGCGGTGTCATCTGCCAGCTTCTTGGGACCGCTGGTTGGGGTTTTCTGCCAGGAGTATGGGACCACCTGTCTGGCGGGAACATGGGACCGTCTGGTGGTGGTTTCTGCCAGAAACATGGGACCGTCCGGCGTGTCTTGGGGCGCGGTGGGCGGCGGCCCGGTCGATCGGGATGTACCCGAACTCGTCGAGGACCCGCGGCCGGCTGCACGAGGTATGGAGGGTCGCCGCCGCGACTGCGCCGTCGAAGTTGATAGAGGTCCTTCTGTCGGAGGCGGTGTTGACGGAAGCGCGCCGCGAGCTGCGGCGCCAGACCGGTCACAAGATCGACGACGCCGACCTGGCCAGGCTGATCCGCGACGGGGTCATCCGGCCCGACCTGCTCTGACCGCCCGGGCGTGGTGTCTGTTCGGATATTCTGGGGCGGTGGCTGAAAGAGAGGCGCTGTGATGACATTGACTGTCGCTGTTGAGACTGGTCTTGTCGGTGTCGGCTATGAGGGGCTGGGACTGGATGCTTTTGTGGAGTCGTTGTTAGGTCTGGGCGTGGGCGTGCTGGCTGATGTGCGGTTGACCCCAGTCTCACGCAAGCCGGGCTTCTCTAAGAGAGCGTTGGCGGCGGCCGTGGGGGAGGCCGGGATTGAGTATCTGCATTACCCGGAGTTGGGCAACCCCCGGCACAACAGGGCGGGTTACGCCTGGACCGGGGAGAAGGGCGCGGCTGCGAGGGACGCCTACAGACGGATGCTGGCCGGGCCGCCTGCGGCGGCAGCTATGCGGAGCCTGGGTGAGGCGGCGCGCTCAGCCAAGGTCGCTGTCTTGTGTTTCGAGGCCGACCAGCGGCACTGTCACCGGCAGCAGGTTCTAGAGGCGCTGGCCGCTTAGAACAAGGAACCCTGAGCGAGCGCCCGAAGGTCTTCGAGCGGCGGGTAGAAGACTCCGAGCACGCTGAACGCCTGGGGGCGTTTGGCTTGGTTGCCGACAAAGAAGAAGGTGGCCCTGTCCGGCGAGCACATCATCGTCAGGAACCGCCGACGAATCTCGTCGCGGGCTTCGGCGTCGCCAAGGTCGGTCAGTCGGCGCTGCAGCGTGACGAACTCCCAATCGAGGATTGACAGCCGGTGCCGGCGGCGGCATGTGGCCGAGCATCGGAAGACGTAGGCGCCTTGGAAACGGGGAGCTTCGAGTGCGGGAGGCGGTCCAGGGCCGAACAAGGGCGACGAGCCCTGGAGTTGACTGACTTTGGCGAGCTGGTCCGTGTTCCAGCCCGGGTGGGGGGAGACCTCGAGGTCCGTGATTGCGGTCGGTTGGATCAAACCCAGCGACGGCGCGGCTTGGCCTGCTTCTCGGGCGCGGTCAAACAGCGTGCACATTGTCGGCTGGCCCTCCAGCACGGACGCCATCTGTCCGCCGTCACGTTGGTTGGCGGGTTTTGAGTCTTGGTTTTTGACGGTTGGGGGGCTGGTGGTGGGGGCGGGGGCTGCGTCATGATGGTGACGACCTGATCGGAGCGGGCCTGCGCCGCCCCGCTGGAAACTTGGGGCGGCGCGGGCCCTTGCGCGTAGTTAGGACGCGCTGTGTTGACAGTATGCGGGGATTCGCGGCTTGTCGAGTCGTTGCTTGGCAAGGGCGGTTACCGCTGCCCTGATTCGGGGTGCGCGGGACGGTTGGCTCCTTGGGGTTGGGCGCGGCGCCGGGTGGTGGAGGCGGGCCGGTCGCGCGGGTCGGGGAGGGTTGGTGTGCGGCCTCGGCGGGCGCGCTGCCGGTCGTGCCGGCGGACGCATGTTCTGCTGCCTGACTGGTTGTTCTCCCGGCGGGCGGACTCGGCTGGGGTGATCGGGCGGGCGGTGGAGTTGGCGGCGGGGGTGGGCGGCGGCGCGTGTTTGGGGTTTCGGCGGATCGCGAAGCTGTTGGCGCGGCCGCCGACGACGGTGCGGGGCTGGTTGCAGGCGGCGCGGGCGGCGGCCCGGGCGGGTTCGGAGGCGTTGCTGGCGGCGGCGTTGGACGCGGCGGCGGACGCGGCGGCGGCGCTTCCAGCGTCGGCGGGGTCGTTGCTGGGGGATCTGGTGTCGGCGTGTTCGGC
>JAITJZ010000018.1 GCA_031278655.1 Bifidobacteriaceae bacterium | reverse complement strand
GCGACTCAAAGGCGGCGCTGGCGGCCTCAGCCCACAAAGCCTCGTCCGGGAAGGCCCGCGCCATCTGCGTGAACACCGACAGCGCCTCGCCCTGAGCCATGCCCGAATACCAGGGTGGCTGGAGGTCGAAGTCGAACTCGACGTTGGCCCATTCGTAGAGGTAGGGGAAATAGTAGGCGCCGTCCGATTCGACCTTCCCGTCCAGCACTTTCAGGGCCGAGGCGCGGGCCAGGTCGAGCCACAACCGGTCGCCGGTCAGCCAGTGCTGGGTGTGGGCGCCGATCGCCCACTGCAAGGTGGTGACGGGCTGGTAGACGGCTTCGTCGGTCTCCGGCAGGCGGTAGACCAGCGCCCCGTTGGCGTCCAATTCAAGGGTCCGGTCGGTGACCTCGTCGCGGGTGATGAAGGGCGGGTCGATGGCCTGGGGCGTGTGGCCGGAGACGCGGTAACCCAGCTCGGGGTCGATGGCCGGTTCCGCGCCCGTGTCAGGGTTCGGCAGCGGGGCGGGCGTCGGCGTGTCCGATGCCGTCTGGCCGCCTTCGCCGGAGGGCTCGGCCGGGGCCGCCAGGCTGGGCGAGGCGCTGGGCGATGGTTCGGCGGTCGGGCGCGGCCCGCCGAAGAGGTCGAGGCCGCCGGGTTTTCCAACCCAATAGCCGAAGCCGGCGCAGGCCGCCATGACCGCCCCGGCCAATGTCAGAAGCGCGAACCGCCGAAGCCCAAGCCTGCCTGCCACAAGCAGCCACTTTATCAGCGGCTCAGCGCACTATCAGCCGGCGGCGCGGCCGGGTAAAGTGGCCAGGCGTGGCGACTTTGGCGGACGCGCGGCCCGGCTCGGGCCGGCGTGTCCTGTACCTGGCTTGGGGTTTCCCGCCGTACCGCGGGTCGGGCGTGGCCAACCCCCTGGCCGCGGTGAACGCCCTGGCCAAGCGCGGTCACGAGGTGACGGTGTTGGCGGCCGGGACCGACACCTTCGCCTTGGCGATGGGCGCTGATTGGGGGCTGGTCGAGCAAATCGACCCCGCAGTGACCGTGGTCCGGGTGGACCAGCCCGGCGCCTGGAACGACCCGATCGCCAGCCGTTGGCCCGAGGTCCTGCGGCGCTACGGCGGCGCCGCCCCGCAGTGGCTGCGCGATGTCGAGGTCAAGATGTTCCCCGAGCCGATCCGCAACGACTGGTACCCGGCCTGGTTGCCGGTGGCGACGGCGGCCGCCAGGGCGCTCCACCGGGCCAAGCCCTTCGACCTGGTGATAGCCACCATCCTGCCCGCAGTCAGCGCGGGCGTGGCCCTGAACCTGAACGCTGCCGCCGGCGTGCCCTTCGTGGTCTATGAGCGCGACTCCTGGGTCTTCAGCCCCTTCACCGGCGAGCCCTATGAAGACGCCGACCGCAGCCGGCCGCTGCTTGAGGAGGTCTTCGAGCGCGCCGAACAGGTCTGGTACATCAACACGCCCATCGCTGACCTGCATCGGCGCGAGTTCGCGGCCTGGGCGGACAAAATCCGCGAGGTCCGCAACGGCTGGGAAGCCGCGTTCGTGCCGGAAGTCATCACCCCGGCGCCGCGGGCGGGCCGAGGCCTGGTCTTCCGCTTTGTCGGCACAGCGGACGTCGGCTTCCCCTCGGCCTTTGTCAACGAGGCCTGGCGGCTGGCGCGGGCGGCCAGCCCGGTGGTCCAAGACTCGACCCTGGAGTTCGTCGGGGTCGCCGCCGACAACGTCAAGGCCCACAGCGCCGAGGGCGTCAAATGGTCGGAACCCGTGCTCAAGCGGGATTTGGCGGCGGTTTACGCCAGCGCCGACGTGTTGTTGTTCATCAAGGAAGGCGGCCCCATGGCCACTTCCGGCAAAGTCTACGAATACACCGCCACGGGCCTGCCGATCGCCTCCTCGATGGCGCCGGGACACGACGCCAGGGCCGTCCTGGGCGGGCGCCCGCTCTGGTTCGACGCCGCCGAGCACACCCCCGCGGGCCTGGCCGCTGCCCTGGTGGCGGCCGCCGCGCACGAGCCGACCGCGGCGGAATTGGCGGCGGCCCGCCGTCACGGCCAGCGCTTCAGGCGCGACCTGATCTTCGACGCGGCCTTCGGCCAATTGGAGGCGTCGCTGGGATGGTGACTAGAGACATCGCCGTGCTCGCGGTCTCGGCCGGCCCGGCCGACCAAGCGCTGATCCCCGCCGAACTGGCGGGCCTGCCGGTTGAGACCGTCGTCCTCAATCCCGGACCGCCCGGCGGTTGGGCCGACGAACTGCGCGCCGCGCTGCGGGCGCGCGGCGGTCGGCGCTTGGTGGTCTGGGCGCCGCACCGACCGGCCACCGTCATCGCGGCCGCCGAAGCCCAACAGTTCCCGGACGTGGTGGTGGTCTTCACCCGGCAGGCGGCTGTCGGCGTGATCGAGGCGTTGACGGCTGGACGCTCGGTCGCCTCGATCATCCATCCGCCGTTGCCGGTTCCGGACCAGGCCTTGCGCCAGGCGGGGGCGGGTGCGGACGAGTTGTTCTGCGGCGACGGTTGGCGGGTCGAGTTGACCGACCAGCCGCAGCCGACCTGGTTGACGATCACCGCCGATGCCGTCAGGGTCGCCGCCGCGGGTCTGACGCCGGCCGAGCGGGCCGCCATCGCCGAGCGGGCGGCCAGCGTCGAGCGAGCCGCTCCCGCCGGACGCTCCGCGACGGCTGCGGCGCCCGCCCAGCCAGACGGCCAAGCCGGCGCCGGGCGCCGGCGCCTGCTCATCGGCTCGGCCAACTACGCCGGCCAGGGCCGCGCTTGGGCCCAGGCCGTGACCGATCATGTGCCGGGCTTCCAAGCTCTGAACGTGCAACTGCGGACCTTGGCCGGGCTGGTCTTCGACTCGGACTGCCTGCTCCGGTCCGAATCCCTGAACGATCCGGTGGCCAGGGTCGACCTGGCCCGCGAGTTGGTGGCCCCGGCCACCCATGTGCTGCTGGAAGACATGCGCGCGTTGATGGGGACAAGCGACCTGCGCCGGCCGGAGATCTCGCCCGCCTTCGGCCGCGCCGAGGCCGAACAGCTCTTGGCCTCAGGGCGCCGCGTCGCCTGCCTGGTCCACGGCACGGCCGGGCGCACGCCCGCCCGCCACCGGGCCGTCGAGCCCTGGAGCCCATACTGGGATCCAGAATCCGATTTCTACCAGGTGCGCGACCAATTGGTGCGGGAGTTGGCGGCGGCGCTCGACGGCCTGGCGGCGCCGCTGTTCGTGGCCACCCCGGACATGTTGGAGTACATCGACGGCGCCGTTTGGCTGCCGATCGTGGCCGGCCGCGACGACTTCCGCCCGGCGCCGCCCTGGGGCCGGGCGGCCAAGCTGAAGGTGGCGCATGCCCCCAGCTCGGATGTGATGAAGGGGTCGGAGTTCGTCGACGCCGCGCTCACCCGCCTGGACCGGGCCGGGCTGATCGACTACCAGTCGGTCCGGGGCGTGCCGCCGCTGGGCGTTCCGCGCCTGCTGCGCCAGGTCGACGTGGTTGTGGACCAGGTGGTCTTGGGCAACCCCGCCACTTTGATGATTCAGACCATGGCCGCCGGGCGCCTGGCCGTGGCCCACATCGCCGAGCCCACCCGCCGCCGTTACCCCGAGCCGTTGCCGGTGGTCGAAGCCGACCCGTCGAACATCGCCGAAGTCATCGCCGACATCGCCGCCGACCGAGAGGCGTACCGGCCGCTGGCCGAGGCCGGTCCGGCCTTCGCCCGCCGCTTCCACGACGGCCGCCTCAGCGCCGACGTGCTGAACCGTCATTTCCTGTCCCTGGAGGGCGCCCCGTGAGAGTCATCAGGGAGTTGTTGGAGGCGGCCGCCGCCGCCGGGCTGGCGCTCGACGGCCGCCCCGGTCTGCCAGACCATTTGCACGATGCCGTCTTGGCGGCCTGGCCACAGGCGCCCGGTTCGCCAGCGGCCGGCGAGGAGGGCGCGGCCGGCGAGGAGGGCGGGGCCGGCGAGGAGGGCGCGGCCGGCGAGGACGGCGGCCAGCGGGCCAAGCTGGTGGTCGCGCCGGGACCGGCGCCGGTCGAGCCCGGCGATTGGCTGATCGCCGACCTGCCCGGCGGCGGCGAGCCGCTGGCGGTGCGGGCGCTGGCGGGGCGCTTCGCGCAGGCGGGGGCGCAGATCGACGCCGTTCTGCGCCTGGGGACCGGGCGGGCGGCGGTGCTGGCCCACGGGGCCCGGCGGCCCACATCCCCCGGGCCGGGCGACGCTCCCGGCGGCGTGCTGGGGCCGTGGCTGGAAGCCGGCCCGGCGGCATCGGACGGGGAACTGTTGGCCTTGGCGAACGCGGCCGTGCTGGGAAGGGTCCAGGCCTCGCAGGCGACGGCCGAACTGACCCGGCGCTACCTGCGCGAGGTCGCCCCGCTGCGGGACCGATCAGTCGAGGCTTTGCGCGCCGAACTCGAGGCCGCCAGCGAGCTGCGGCGCGAGGAGGTCGGCCGCGTGGAGGCTGAGGCCGAACGCCTGAAGGACGAACTGCGGGCGCGTTACCGGCGCGAGGACGCCCTGCGGGCGCAGCTGGCGCAGATCGCCGCCCGGCCCGAATACCGGCTGCGGCGCAAACTGGGGCGCCTGCGCGCCCGGCTGCGGGCGCGGGCCAAGTCCGAGCGTTAGGCTTGGGCGGGCAAAAACGGCGTCGATGGCTAGGAGTTGGCTGAAGTGAAGATCGCAGTGGTCGCGTTGGGCAAGATCGGACTGCCGCTGGCGGCCCAATTCGCGTCCAAGGGGCACCAGGTGACCGGCGTGGACGTCAATCCGGCCACGGTCGCGGCGGTGAACCAGGCCCGCGAGCCGTTCCCGGGCGAGGCCGGGCTGGGGGAGCGGCTGACCGAATTGGTCGCCGCCGGCGCGCTCCGGGCGACGACCGACTACGCCGAGGCCATCCCCGGCGCCGAGGCGGTGGTGGTGGTGGTGCCGCTGTTCGTGGACGAGGCGACCTGGCAGCCGGATTTCGAGTGGATGGACTCAGCCACCCGCTCCCTGGCCGAGCATCTCAGCCCGGGCGCCTTGGTCTCCTATGAGACAACGTTGCCGGTCGGGACCACCCGGGGGCGTTGGCGGCCGCTGATCGAAGAAGTTTCCGGTTTGACCGAAGGCGTTGACTTCGATCTGGTGTTCAGTCCGGAGCGGGTTCTGACCGGACGCGTCTTCGCCGATCTGAGGCGCTACCCGAAGCTGGTCGGGGGGCTCAGCCGGCGCGGCGCGGACCGGGCGGCGGCCTTCTATGAGGCGGTGCTCGACTTCGACCCGAGGCCGGATCTGGCGCGGCCGAACGGCGTTTGGCGGCTCGATTCGGCCGAGGCGGCCGAACTGGCGAAGCTGGCCGAGACCACCTTCCGCGATGTCAACATCGGCCTGGCCAACCAGTACGCCCGCTTCGCGGAACGCCACGGGATCGATGTGCACCAGGTGATCGAGGCCTCGAACTCGCAGCCGTATTCGCACATCCACCGGCCGGGGATCGCCGTGGGCGGCCACTGCATCCCCGTCTACCCGCGCCTCTACCTGCATAACGACCCGGACGCGACCATTGTCCGGGCCGCCCGGGAGGCCAATATGGCGATGCCGGTCCACGCCGTCGACCTGGCCGGCGCGGCCCTGGACGGCGACCTGGCCGGCCGGACGGTGGCGGTGCTTGGCGCCGCCTATCGCGGGCGGGTCAAAGAGACGGCCTTCTCCGGCGTCTTCGCGCTGGTCGGAGAGCTGCGGCGGCGCGGGGCAGCGGTCCTGGTCGAGGACCCGCTGTTCAGCGACGAGGAACTGGCGGCCTTCGGCTGGGCGCCGTACCACTTCGGCACGCCGGTTGACGCCGCCATTGTCCAGGCCGACCATCCCGGCTACGCCGAACTCACCCCCGCCAACCTGCCCGGGATCAAGGTGCTGGTCGACGGCCGGCGCGTGACCCGGCCGGAACTGTGGGCGGGCGTCACCCGGCTGGTGATCGGCCAGGGCTCGCGGGCCGACAAGGCGTAGCCGGGCAACAAGGCGTAGCCGGGCAACAGGGCCTAGCCGTCGAGCAAGGCCGCCACCACCTTGGCGGCGGCGTGGCCGTCGCCATAAGGCTGCGAGCGCGGGCCGGGCGGCCAGGGGCGGGTGGCGGCGGCCGCGATCGCCGCCGGGTCAGCGGCCAGTTGGTTCCAGCCGTCCGCCAGCGTCTCGACCCACTCCGTCTCCGGGCGCACAGTGGTGCAGGGCCGCCCCAACAGGTAGGCCTCCTTCTGCAGGCCGCCCGAATCGGTCACCACCCCGGCGGCGTCGAGGATCGCCGCCACCATCTCCGGGTAGGCCAGCGGCGGGATCGGCCTCAGCGAGCCTCGCTCCAGCGGCAGGCCGAACTCGGCCGCCCGGGCCGCCAGGCGCGGGTGGACCGCCAAACTGACCGGCCGGGGCAGCCCCGCCAGCGCCTCCAGGATGGCGGCCAGGCGCTCGGGGCGGTCGGTGTTGTCCGGGCGGTGGATGGTGGCCACGAAACCGGCCGACGCCCGGCCGCCACGGCCGCCCGGTCCTGCCGTCTCCCGCCAACCCGGCCGGACGGCATCGGCCACCCTGTGAGCGACATCGGTCATGACATCCCCGACCAAGCGCGAGACCGGCCCCAAGCCCTCGCGCGCGAGGTGGGCCATGGCGACCTCGGTCGGCGCCAACAGCAGATCGGCGGCGTGATCGGTCAACACCCGGTTGTGCTCCTCCGGCATGCGCCGGTTGAAGGAGCGCAACCCGGCCTCCAGATGGGCCACCGGCAGATGGATTTTGACCGCCGCCAGCGCCGCCGCCAAGGTGGTGTTGGTGTCGCCGTAGACCAAGGTCCAATCGGGGCGCTCGGCCGCCAGCACGTCCTCGAGGGCCGCCAGCATGGCGCCTGTCTGGCGCCCGTGTGAACCCGAACCGACGCCCAAGTTCACATCCGGCGCCGGGATGGCCAAGTCGGCGAAGAAGGACTGCGACAGCGCCTGGTCATAGTGCTGGCCGGAATGGACGATCCGATGATCGACCCCGGCGGCGGTCATGGCCTCCGCCACCGGCGCCAACTTGACGAACTGCGGGCGGGCGCCCACCACCGAGACGACCTTGGTCATCGCGCCGTCACCTCCCGGTAAACCCGCTCCAGCACCGGGACCTGGGCCGCCCAGCTGAAGCGGTGGCGCAGTTCGGAGTCGCCGGCGATGCGGGCCTTCAACTCCGCCAGGCGGTCGAACGTCTCGGCGGCGGCGCGCGCCAAGTCGGCCGCGTCGCCGGCCCGGTGGACGGCGCCGAGGTCGAGCTCGGTCACCAAGCGGGCCTGCTCCGGCGTGTCGGAGGTCACTATCGGCAGGCCCGCCTGAAGGTACTCGCAGAATTTGTTGGTCAGGGCGACATCGTGGTTGATGGTGTGCAGGAGCGGGCTCAGCCCCAAGTCGGCGGACTCGAAATAGGCGGCCACCTGGTCGTGGTCGACGAACGGCACCAGGTGCAGGCGGTCGGCCACGCCCCGGCCCCGCGCCAGTTCCAGCAGTTCGTGGGGCATCCACCGGGTGTGGCGGATGACGACGGCCAGGTGCGCCGCCGGCAGGTCGGCCAGGGCGGCGATGGCGGTCTGGACGCCGCGGGCCGGGTTGACGCCGCCGCCATAGATCATCAGCGGCGCCTCCGCCGGCACGCCGGCCGCCTCGCGGATGTCAGGGGTGCCGGGCCGGCGCGGGGACACCACCGGGGCGTTCAGGATCAGGTCCGGGCGGCGGGTCAGCCGGTGCTCGGCCACGAGCAGGTCCGCCAACGACTCGGAGACCGTGATGACACGCTCGAACCGGCCTATGAACTCGCGTTCAAGATTGGCCTGGGCGGCCACCCGTCTGGGCGGCGTCACGGCCAGGCCCCGGACAAACTCGCGGGCGTCATAGACCAACTGGACGCGCCGCCCCTGGGCCCGCGCCCGCGCCTGCGCCGCCGCCGCCACGCCCATCAGGTAGACGTCGTGGACGTGGATTATGTCCGGCGCCAATCGGTCCAGCAGCGGCCCGATCGCCAACTCCTCATCGATGTGCTCGGGCGTCACGATCCGCCAGCGGGCAGCCGCCGGGCAGCGGCGGTAGAAGGCCAAGGCCCGCGCCCGGTCGCGCTCGCGGCGTTCGGCTTGGCCATAAGCCGGCCCCGCCCGGTCGGCCCCGCCCCGCCGCCGGGCCGTCTGGCGGGCTTTGACCAGGGCTCGGATCGCCAGCGAGTGCGTCCGCCGGGCGAGGCGGGCGGCCGGCGAGCCGCCGCCCTGGGCGGCGTCACGGGCCAAAAAGGCGGCCAGGGCGCGGGCCTCGCCGGGGCTGGCCTTGAGCCCGTAGGGCGCCAGCGCTCTGCCGAGGGCCGCCAGCCGGGCGGTGACCCCGCGACCGCCGAAGCGCGCCGACAGCCGTTTGACGATGACCCGGCCGCCGGGCACGGTGTGCTCCTCGTCCTCGCCCCAGGACTTGGTGCCGATGGCGATGGCCTGGTGTCCGAATTGCCCGGCGGCATCGACCTGCCGCAACAGCCGGGCGTCGTCCAAGGCGTTGTTGTTGGCGGACAGAAAAACGATCCGGGCTGCGGTCACCGGTTCATTGTGCCACGTCTGCTATTCTGCCTCAGATGCGTTTGAGGGGGCGGTTGCGGCGCGGCTGGCGCGCGCTGCAGCGATCGATCGGGCCGCGTTTCCCGGCCCTGGTCTACCGTTCCATCCGCGTCCGGCCCTATTCCGACGAGCCCTCGCATCGAGTCGTCGAGCCCGCCGGGCGCGGTCAGCGTTTGGCGGCCCTGGGGGCTGGGGCGCCCCGGCGCTTGGCCGTGGTGGGCGGCGATGATTGGCGGGCGGCGCTGGGCCGCGCATTTCCCCTGGTTGACCTGCCCGAGCGGGCCGACTTGCTGATCGTGGAACCGTCCGGGATGACGCCGGCGGGCGTCGCCGCCACCTGTGACCCGAACCGTGCCGGCGGCCCCGCCCGCTTCTTGTGGCTGATCGGGGATGAGTCAGAAAGCGCGCCGTTTTACGAGGTGGCTGAGCGTTTCGACTTCGTCTTCGCGGCCGAGTTGGAGGCCGCCCTGGCGCTGGCGCGCCGACTCGGCCCGGGGCGCGTCGGGGTGGCGCCCCTGCCCGGGCGGGACGCGGGCTGCGCCCGCCAGCGCGAGCCGGAAGACGGCATCGGACAAGGGGGGTCCTCTGAAACCCAACTGGACCCCGACCTGCTGGGCCAACTGATCGCTGGCGGGCGGGCGGCGGCCGCCTACTCGCGGGCGGCCTGGAACTTCCTGGGGCTCGTGCCCGCGCCCGGACGGCCGGTCGAGGCTGACCCGGAGACGGTGGCGGCCGCGCACTCGGCCCCGGCCAGGCTCGCCCAAATGATCGCCTGGGCGACGGGCGAGCCGCCGCCGGGCCCGGCCTGGGCCGAGGTTCAGCGCC
This sequence comes from Bifidobacteriaceae bacterium, assembly GCA_031278655.1. Taxonomy (GTDB): domain Bacteria; phylum Actinomycetota; class Actinomycetes; order Actinomycetales; family WQXJ01; genus JAIRTF01. Next base: position 22,557 of record JAITJZ010000018.1, on the reverse strand, counting down.
AACTGACGCAGGCGGCCGCCGGCCAGGAGACGGCCTGGGACGCCGGCCTGGAAGTCCGGCCGGACGGCTGGCCGGAGGGCCATCACCGGGCCGATGGCGGCTGGCTGGTGGCCGAGCGCCGCGGCGGCGGCCTGGACTGGCAGGTCAAGCCGGGCCTGGCGACGAACTTTTCGCTGGTCCTGCCGGGCTCGCTTGGGCTCGACCGAGTCAGCGCTGATGGCAAACATTTGTATGTGGAATTGAAAGGTGTCGGTCCTTTAGATGGCCAGGTGGCCGTGACCCTGACGGACGCCGCCGGGAACGTTGTGACCAGCAGCTGGCTGGACTGGAACCAGCGCCACCGGGTCGACATCCCGCCCGGGGCGGCCCGGGCGCGCCTGGCGGTGCGGGCGCTGGGGGAGGGCCGCGCCCACTTCACGTCGCTGCGGCTGTCCAAGCGCGACCGCGCGTCGGCGCTGCCGCTGCGGTCTTCGCCTTGGCGTGTGGCGGTCATCAGCGCCGACTACCCGAGTCACGACAACATCTACAGCTTCGGTTTTGTCCACACCCGCGTCCTGGGCTACCGGCGGGCCGGGCACGAGGTCGACGTGATTGTGCCGGGAGCGGGCGGGCACAAGCGCTGGCGTGAGCACGAGGGCGTCCAGGTCCTCGAGTGCTCCACCGCCCTGCTGCGCGACATGCTCAAGGCCGGGCGCTATGACGCCGTGGCGGTCCATTTCCTGAAACCGCATCTGTGGGAGACGCTGGCGGAGTTCGCCGACCGCCTGCCGCTGGTGGTCTGGATTCACGGCAGCGACATCCAGCCGTGGTGGCGCCACCGCCACCTGATCCACTCGCCGGAGAAACAGGCCTGGTACGAGGCCCACACCGAGAGGATCATGAAGACCTGGGCGCAAGTCCTGAACGCCCCCGGATCGCTCATGCGGTTCGTCTTCGTGTCGCGGACCTTCGCCGGCGAGGTCGCGGACGACCTCGCCGAACTGGGCCTGACCTTCCCGCGCGAACGCGCCCACGTCATCTCGAACGGCGTTGACACCGACCTCTTCGCCTACCAGCCCAAGCCGGTTGAGCAGCGCAAACGCATTTTGATGGTGCGAACCTTCGGCACCCGCAAGTATGGCACCGACCTGGCGGCGCGAGCCATCGCGGAGTTGGCCGAGGACCCGGCCTTCGGCGAGTTGGAGTTCCTGATAGTTGGCGACGGGCCGCTCTGGGAAGAGGACATGGGGCCGTTGCGCCGTTTCCCGAACGTCAGATTCGAGCGTCGGTTCATGACCCACGGCCAGATCGCCTCCCTGCAGCGCGACTTCGGGGTCATGCTGCAGCCGACACGCTGGGACTCCCAAGGGGTCTCCCGCGACGAGGCCATGGCTTCCGGCATGGTGGTCATCTCGAACGCGGTCGCGGCGGTGCCGGAGTTCCTCTCAGAGGCGGAGGGCTACTTGGCCGGGCCGGAGGATTGGCACGGGCTGGCCCAGGCGGTCCTCGACCTTTACCACCATCCCGAGGTCTTCGCCGCCAAATCGGCGGCCGCCGCCGCCCGGGCGCGCGCCGACGTGGCCGCGTCGCAGACGGTCAGCCAAGAGATCGCCTTGTTGGAGTCAGCGAAAGGGGACGCCGTTGTCGGCTGAGGCGCCGCATGTGGTGATGGCCGTCGCCAACCCGATCGTCATGGACACGCGGGTGCGCAAGACCGCCGCGTCGGTGGCGGAGTTGGGTTACCGGGTGACGCTTCTATGGGCCGATGACGTGGGGTCGGCTGTGACCGAGGGTCGGCTTGGCGCCGCCAAGACCATCGGCCTGCCGGTGGCCTACGAGTTGCGCGCCTGGCGGCAGGCGACTTTCAACGCCCGCGCCGCCCTGGGGCGCAATTGGCTGCCGCTCGGCTACGCCGACGCCCGCGCCCGGCGCCGGAAGGCGGCCGAGTTGGCGGCCAGGCGCGCCCGCCTCGACGGCGGCGAAGAACCCGCCGGGCTGCGCTGGGCGGCATTGGTCCACCGGGCGCGCTCGAAGGCGCAATCGGTGCGGGCCAACGCGCATCGGCGGCGTTATGAGGCGTGGCGGGGCGGGCTGGCGTGGGAGCGGGAATTGGCCAACGTGGCCGACCTCGACGGCGTCTTCGGGCCCTGGATCGAGAAACTGCGCCCCGATCTGTTGCACCTGCATGACGTCCATTTGCTGAGCGCCGGGACCCATGCCAAGCGGCGGCTGCTGGCTCAGGGCGTGGACACCAAATTGATTTATGACGCGCACGAATATGTGCGCGGGATGCAGATCGGCAACCAGTTTGAGGCGGCCGCCTACAGCGCCATGGAGGCGCGGTTCGCCCCCGAGGCGGACGGGTTCGTGACCGTCTCCGAACCGATCGCGGACCTGTTGACGGCCGATCTGGGATTGGCCGTCCGGCCGACGGTGGTCCTCAACAGCCCGCCGTTGGCGGCCGGCCGCGGGGCGGGCGGGGGACCCGGCGGCGGGCGCGGCGGTGTGCGCGGTGGTGTGCGCGGTGGTGTGCGCGGCGGCGGGCCGGATTTGCGCTCGCGGCTGGGGCTCGGCCCGGACGTGCCGCTGGCCGTTTATTCCGGGGTGCTGCACACCAACCGCAACCTGGCGCAGTTGATCGACGCCTTCGCTCTGCTCGATGGCGTCCATCTGGCCCTGGTCTGTGTGCCCAACGCCCACTATCCGGTGGCGCAGGCCCTCGGCCGGCGGGCCGAGGGCCTGGGCATATCGGACCGAGTGCATCTGGTCGATCCGGTGGCCTCGGAACAGATCGTCGGTTTCTTGTCCTCGGCCTGGCTTGGGATTCATCCGATGGCGACAGGTTTGGCGAATCACGAGATGGCCCTGCCGAACAAGCTTTTCGACTACCTGTGGGCCGGTCTGCCGGTGGCGGTCAGCCAGGTCAAGGCCATGAGTCAGGCGGTGTCCGAATGGGGTGTGGGGCTGACCTTCGACCCATCCGACCCGGCTTCGATCGCGGCCGGCGTGCGCGGCGTGCTCGAGCGCCGCGCCGAATTCGCGCGGGCCGCCGGGGCGGATGAGTTGCGGCGGCGTTTCGCCTGGGAGGCGCAGGTCGCCAAACTGGGCGAGTTGTACGCCCGCCTGGCGCCGCTGCCGGGGCAGGCGCGGCCCGAACCGCTGGCGCGGCCCGAAACCCCGGCGCCGGACGAAACCCCGGCGCGGCCCGAAACCCAGGCGCGGCCCGAAACCCAGGCGCGGCCCGAGCCGCTGGCGCCGCGGCCGCCCGAGCCTGGCACAATGGCTCCGTGACCAAAGCCCCGCGCATCGTCCTGATGCCTGGGAACAACGCCCTGATCGACGCCAGGGTGATGAAAAACCTGCGCACCGCCGCCGAACTGGGCTACGACGCCATCGCCCTGGGCCTCTCCCGCGGCGAAGGCGTGACGGAACATGACTTCGAGTGGGGCGGGCGCGTCATCGTCCAAGCCGTGACGGTGCGTTACGAGGCCTGGCGGCGTTACCGCCGCCTGCGGTTCTTCTACGACCGGACCGAGCGCTCCAACGCCCGCGCCTACGCCGCCCACCTGCGCGCGGATCAAAGCTTCGAGCCCGGGCGGGCGCGGCGCGACGCCGCCCGCGAAGCCCTGGTGGCGGCGCCGGCCAAGACCAACCCGGCGGTCAGGGCCTGGCGGCGGGCGCATTGCCTGGCGGTGCGGCTGATGGTCAAGGCCCGCAGCCTCAAAGCCGACCGCGAGATCGAGCGCGACGCCTGGGACCCGCTCCGGCTCGAGGCCTGGCGCCGGCGCGGCTTCGCGGCCCTGAAATGGGCGCCTTGGCTGGTCCAATGGCGCCGGGCGCTGCCCCGGGCGGTCGACGAGGCCATGGCCGTGGCCGGCCAACTGGACCGATTGGCGCCGGACGTGGTTCACGTCCACGACGTTTATATGATGCACGCGGCGGCGGGCTACGCCGCCCGCGCGGCGCTGGCCGGCCGGTCGGTGCGCCTCATCTACGACGCCCGTGAACTGGTGCCGGGCTTGGCGCATGTGCCGCCCCGGCGGGTGGCGGCCTATTCGGCGCTCGAGCGCGAGTTCATCCAAGACTTCGACCGGATCGTGACGGTCTCCGATTCGTTGGCGGACCGCCTGGTGGCGGACCACGGCCTGCTCCGGCGCCCCGATTTGGTGCTCAACGGCCCAATGGAGGATCTGGCGGCCAAAGACGTGCCGTCGATCCGCGCCGTCGCCGGGGTCCCCCCGGAGGCGCCGCTGCTGGTTTACAGCGGCGGCGTCAACCCGACCCGCGGCCTGGGCACGGCCTTGGCGGCGCTGACCGACCTGCCCGGCGCCCACCTGGCGGTGGTCGCCAATCATCGCGGCCCGGCCGTGCGCGGCCTTGAGCGGGAGGCCGCCCGCTTGGGCCTGACGGATCGCCTCCACCTGGCCCCGTTCGTGCCGCACGATCAGGTCACCCGCTACTTGGCCTGCGCGGACGTGGGCCTGACCCCGCTCAGCCGGGCGCCGAATCACGATGTCGCCCTGACCAACAAGTTCTGCGAGTACATCGTGGCCGGTTTGCCGGTGGTCACATCCGACACCCCGGAGCAGGCCGAATTGGTCCGTGAGTTGAAACTCGGCGGCGTCTTCAAGGCCGATGACGCCGCCGACTGCGCGCGCGCCATCGCCGGCGTCTTGGCCGACCTGCCCGCCCTGAAGGCCCGCGTCCGGGGCGACGCGGAGTTGCGCCGCCGTTTCAGTTGGGCCGCCCAGGCTGAGGTCCTGGCCGGGATTTACGCGGACGAGTCGGCCGCCCTGGGGCTGCGCCCGCCTTTGGGGCGCGCGTGAGCCAGCCCGCCCCCGCCCCGTCGCCGGCGCCGCCCGGGCCCATCGCCGTGGTCACCCCCTGGTACCCGACCGCTGACAAGCCCTATGGCGGCGCCTTTGTGCGCGCCTGGACCAGGGCGTTGGCGCTGGGGCCGGAGCGGTTGACCGTCATCCACCTGGAGATGGTGGCGCCGGGCGACGCGCGCCAGCCGTCGCAGTCTGAGGCCCCGGAGGGCCGCCTGATGTGGACGCCGGTCAAGGTTGGCCACAATCTGCCGCGCGCCGCCGCTGCCGAGGCCCAGGCCGAGGCCCTGACCGGCCCCGCGTTGGCGGCGTTGGAGGCGGCGGCCGTCGTCTTCGCGCACGTCGGCCTGCCGACAGGGGTCGCCGTCAGCCGCCGCCTGCGCCCCGGCCAGCGCCTGATCTTGGCCGAGCACGCCTCCTACGTGCCAGCGTTGTTGGCCCGGCGCGACACCGGCGCCCTCTACGGGCAGTTGGTGGCGATGTCCGATGCCGTCGTCACGGCCGGGGAGCGGACGGCCGCCCGGCTGCGGGCCGCCTTTCCGGACGCCAGGGCGAAGATCTGGGCCGTCGGCAATCCGCTCGAGCCTGATCTTTTCCCTTTCCGCGGGCGCGCGGCCGGCGATTTGGAGCGCTGGCTTTATGTCGGCAATCTCCAAGCCTCCAAGGGTGTCTTCGAGGTGGTGGAGGCTTTCGCCGCCCACTTGAAGGGCCGGGGCGCCGGCGGCGGCGCCCAACTCGAGCTGGTGGGACAGGGGGTTGACCGGCCGCGCCTTGAGGCCTTGGTGGCGAGGCTGGGTTTGGCCGGGCGGGTCAGTTTCTTGGGCGGCTTGGCGCCGGCGGCGGTGGCGGGCGCGATGGACCGCGCCGACCTCTTGATCCATCTGTCCCCGGCCGAGACCTTCGGCGTGGCCCCGTTGGAGGGGCTGCTCAGCGGCTTGCCGGTGGTGGTCGCCCGCAACGACGGCACTGCTCAGACAATGGCCCCGGCGCTGGCGGCGGGGCGGGCTGTGATGGTTGAGGCGGGCGGTGGGGCTCGTGCGGCGGCGGCCGCGGCCGCCGCCGCGGGGGAGTTGGGCCGCCTGGCGGCGGCCAGCGGCGAGGCTGGCGCCTTGGCGGTTCGCCAGGCGCTGCTCCAGGCCTACGGCCGCGAGGCCTTCGGGGAGATGGAGCGCCGTCTGGCGGCGGGCCGGGCGCCCTTCGGCGGACCGCGGGCTGGAGCGCGTCCGCTGGTGGCTGTGGCCGTGACCCGGGCAGCTTGGGAGTCCCTGGCCGATCCGATCCGGGCGGCCCTGGCGCAGGGCCGCCCAGTCAGCGCCATCGGCCCGGACCCGGCCCTGGCGGCCATGTTCGACGCGCGCGTCAAGATCTTGGTGGTGGCAGACCCGGATGGGCTTGGCCGGGCGCTCACCCGGGTGTTTCCGCTGGTCCTGGCGGCGCCGCTGCTGGCGGCGACGCGCCTGAGCCGGATCGGGGCGCGGCTTTGGGGCCGCCTGGCCGGTCTTCACGGTCGGCTGTCGCGGGCGGTGACGCGCTTCGACCGCTGGCGCCGGCGCCGCCTCGAGCCCGCCATCAGGCGGGCAACCTTCAGCCCCAAGGCGGCCGCCGCCCTGGCGGCGGCCGCCCTCCCGCCCCCCAGACACCCTGGAGCCCCTGGAGACCCTGGAGCCCCTGGGGAGATGGCGGAGCTGGGAGGTTGGGGCCACGCGGCGGACCGTGGAGACCTTGGGGACCTGGGCGGCCTGGGCGGTGCGGAAGTGATCGTGGCGCGAGCCGACCCCCCGGCGCTGGCGCGCGGCATCGGGCGAGGCGCCAAGGTGACGCTGGCCTGACCGCGACCCCGGCGACCCGGCGGCCTCGGAGCGCCGGCCAGCGCCGGGACCGGCCGCCGCCGGGGACAGCGGCCGGACCCAGCACCCCGTCGCAAGTCAGAGCCTCAGCTTCTTCATGAACAGAAGCAGCAAATAGACGCCCGACACGCAAACCCGGCCGAACAAATCGAACAGGCTAGGGACTGCCAGCTGATTTCGCATCATGTCCAGCAGGAAGACAACCCAGTCGATCAGCAGCACACCGCCGATCAGCGCCATCACAACCAATAGCACGAGGCGTCCCACAAGTCTCAGCCCCCTGGAGCGAACTGATGCCGGTTCCGACCAACTGACCACATTATCGAGCACGCCAGCCCCACCACGGCTGACAAGACCGACAGCCAAGCGAAGTCTGGGACGCCCAAGACGCTTGTCGCCACCCCCCGGCTCTCGCCCGCAATTGCCACGACTGCGAACGTACTGATGCATGGGGCATGAACACAAATCGCATAATCAAGCAGGCCCATCAGTGCGAGAGGCCTTAATTGCGGTCCGCGCGCTCGGCGGCATGGCGTTGACCCCAACAGACGCACGCCAGCGGGCCGGGTGTCGCGTTTGACTGTCAGAGCGCAGCGCTAGTGTTGACAGCATGACGACCCTAACCCCCCGTAAGTCTGTTGTTGTCGTGTTGGCGGGCGGCTTGGTGGCCGCTTTCGCCGTGACCGGGCCAACCCCCGGCGCCGATGCCGCCCCCGTCGAGCCGGTCGTCGTCGTGGCGACGGCGGTCGGGATTGTGACCGAAGGCGAAGTCGCTGATCAGGCCGCTGCCGATGAGGCCGATGTCGAGGTCAGGACGGTGGCCGACACGTCAGTGGTGACTGTCGAGACCACCGACCCGGAGGCGGTCATCGCGGAGCTGTCCGAATCGGGCGACTACCTCGGCGTCGCCTTGGAGCGCTACTACCGGCCCTTGGGCTTCGCCGACCCGCCGAACGACCCGTACTACCGCAACGGGACGCAGTGGGACTTGCAAAACCAGCAAGGCGACACCGCTTGGACCAGCTCGGCGCAGGTCGGGGCGCGTTTCGCCGCCGCCTGGACGCAGATGGCGACCGGCGCCGGAGCGGCCGAAGCGGCGCCGATAGCGATCATCGACACCGGTCTGCCCGCCAGTCCCAGCGCCCAGTTGGCCGGCGTTGTCGGCAAATACGACGCCGCCGATGGCGACACCAACGTTCACCTGCCGGCCGGGATCAGCGCTCTGGACGCCATCCACGGGGGCTATGTCGCCTCGGTCATCGCCGCCCGGGCCAACGACGGCATCTCGATCACCGGGGCCGCCTGGGACAACGCCGTCTATTTTTACAAGGTGCTGGAGGACGTCAACGCCTCCAGAGGCCATTACGTGATGCTGACGAGCGACATCATCGTGGCCATGGAGCGAGCCGTGGCTGATGGCGCCAAGGTGATCAACATGTCGTTCGGGTCGGATTGCCCGGCCCAGTCGCAGTGGTCCTCCGACCCGTTGGCGGTCGCCATCCAGCGGGCGGTCGCGGCCGGGGTGACAGTGGTGGCCGCCGCCGGCAACAGCGGCAACGGCACCATCGAGTGTCCGGCGTCCCTGCCCGGCGTCATCTCGGTGGCGGCCAGCGACCGCGACGGCACCGAGGCGTACTTCTCCCAACGCAACGCCTATGTCGACATCACCGCCCCTGGCGAGGACATTGCCGCCGTCAGCGCCTACGCCGCCTCGACCACGGCGGAGATCAAACTGGTCGACGGCACTTCCTTCTCATCGCCGCTGGTGGCGGCCGCGGCGGCGCTCATCAAGCGCACCTACCCGAAGCTGACCCCGGCGCTCATCGAAAGGGCGCTGCTTTACACCGCCCAGGACGCCGGGCCTTATCGGCGCGACGACTACTTCGGCTACGGCATCCTTGACGCCGGCGCGGCCCTGGCCGCGGCCGCCAACGCCGCCACCTTGACCGACCCGTACACAACCATGGTGGGCCCGGTCCGCCAGCTCGCCATGTCTCCGGACATGGCCGGCGGCGGCACGGCCGAACTGCTCGTGGTCGACTCGACCATAGCCACCCTCAACGGGCGCCCTGGGGCCGTCTACTACAAGTTGATGGGCTATCGCGTGAGTTCTGCGGGCGCGCTGGGGACCACGGTCCAGATCGGCGCCAACTGGCTGGGGTACACGCTCTACGCCCCCGGCGACTGGAACGGCGACGGACGGGCCGACCTGATGAGCCGGAACTCGTCCGGGAGGCTATACCTGTATCCCGGCAACGGGTCGGGCGGCGTCCAAGCCGCCTCCCAGATCGGTTCCGCCTGGTCCCCGTTCACGGTGGTGCCCACCGCCGACCTCTCAGGCGACGGCAAGCGGGACATTCTGGCTATCCAGAACTCCACCGGCGACCTCTACCTTTATCGCGGCGACGGCAAGGGCGGGTTCCTGAGCGGCCGCGTCAAATGCGGGTCCGGTTGGCGCGGCTGGCGCCTTTACGCGGCCGGCGACATCACCGGCGACGGCCGGGCGGACATAGTCGGGATCTCCCCGGACGGCACCCTCTACCAATACCCGGGCAACGGCCGCAGCGGTTTCAGCGGCCGGACCCGGATCGGCGGCGGCTGGAACATGTACGACATGGTGGTGATGGGCCGGTTCGGCTCTGACAGCTATGTCGACATTGTGGCCATCGACCCGGCCGACTCCGGCTTGTACTACTACAGGGGGACGGGCCACGGCAAGTTCGCGGCCCGCGCCAAGATCGGCTCCGGCTTCTGACCGGCGGCTCAAGCGGTTGGCGGCGGGCTGGCGGCGGGCTGGTAACGGGCCGGTTCGGCGGCGCCGTCCTTGATCAGGTGGCCGGCTTTGACCATGGCCTCCACCCGCCGGGACACCAGGCGCTTGGGCGTCGGCGAGAGGATCGACTGGGCGTCGTGGAGGGAGAACGAGCCGTAATGGTCGGCGAAGGCGAGCAAGGCGGCCTCATCGCGCCGCATTGACGGCCACGCCGGGGCCGTCTGGCCGTCGACTTCAAGCGCGGCGAAGATGGCGGTCAAGCGGTCGACCTCGTTCTGGAGCCCGCGCAGGTAGAAGGACAGCCAGGTGTTGCGGGAGTTGTGGGCCCGCTCCAAGTAGCTGGCGCCGTTGTCGAGCGCGGTGTAATAGGCCGAGCGGTTGTCCAGGTAGAACAGGCCCAGGGCCAGGCCGTCCTGGAACGAGTAGCCGTGCTGGCCCAACACCACGCGAGAGGTCAGGCGGGCGATCTGGCCGGTGGCCGTGTTGAACGGGCGGATCGAGGCGATCTCCTGGTGGACGATCCCAGCCGCGATGACCGGGTGCGGGTCGGCGCCGGCGGTCGCCAGCCAGCGCAGCAGCGCCTCCATGCGGGCCTCGATGACAGCGGCCGGAGGCGCCTTGTAGCGGCCCCAGTCCGAGCCCGCGAATTGGTCCCCGATCAAGGCCGGGCCAGGCCGGAACGCGCCCAGATGCACATCCGGGACCAAGTCCTTGGCGAAGATGCCGTGCAGTTCGCGGATGTCCTCAAGGGTGATCGGCTCGGGATCGAGTTCTCTGGCCAGTCCCCAGCGCATGCCCTCGCGGGCGTTGCAGACCTCTGTGATCGCGCGCTGGGCGGCGTGAACCGGCTCGCCCGCCAGGATGGCCTCGATTTGGGGGCGCTCCAAGGAGATGTCCGAGAGCCCGGCCGAGGCCACAGCCATGTCGACCTCCGCCTGCTGACGCAATGAGGCCGCCTGGTCCGCCGTCAGCCGGGCCGCGTTGACGCGCCCGCGGGCGCGTTCGATCAGGCTGATCGAGGCCAGAAGTTTGGGGGTGAGCGAATAGAACGGGTCGAACATGCATCCAGGCTAGTACCAGAGCCGCAGACCCGATCAGGCCAAGAGGCCGCCGAAGTCAGCCATTTCACAGCCGGACGGCAGCCAAATGGCAGGATTCGTCAATACGGTGGGGCCGTGCGGCGGCCCCACCACTCACCCGGCCAGACCCTGCGGCCATCCAGCCGCGTGGCTGGCTTGCTGGCGGGGTCCATCCTGGCGGCGTGGCTGCTCGGCGGCGGCTTGGGCCTGGCCGTGGCGGCCGGGGGCTCTGACGCCGCCGCCGTTCTGGCCATCACCCAATCCGACAACGCCGCCGCGCGGGAATTGTGGAACTCGATCGGCGCCGCCGGGGACGCCGCCGCCGCCGCCGAGGCGGTGCTCCGCGCCGGCGGCGACCCGGCCACCGCCATCCTGCCGACCCCGTTTGGGCACACCGTTTGGGACTTGGGCGCCCAGGCGGGCTTCGCCGCCAACTTCCCGTCAGGCGCCGCCGCGGACCGGGTCTGGGAATTGATGGGGCAAATCGACCAGTCGCAGCGTTGGGGGCTGGGGCGGTTCGACGGCGCCCGCTTCAAGGGCGGTTGGAGCCCCGACGATGCCGCCTACCTGGTTCGCCAGTTCGGCCAAGTGCCGCTCGGGGCCGGTTGCGCGGCCGTGGCGATGGCCGCCGGCGCGCCCAGTTTCGAGGCCGGAACCGACGCCATGAACCAACTGGCGGACGCGCTCGCCGTCCTGGCCGAAAGCCTGCCCACCGGAAACTGCCGCTGATCCCGCGACCGGCCCAGACGGCATCGGCGGTGGCCTCATCTTGAGGACTATTGTCCCTTGCCCAACCCCCCCCCCCCCTAAATTCGACTATTGACCGGAGTCCCGATCGGGTCGGTTTAGGTGGGCGGCGCCGCCCACAGATGTGTCTCACAGCCCAGGCTGGGCTTGGGCTGCGTAGCCCCGGATTTACGCGCGACCTTATTCACCAATGGCTTTGCCATGCCCTGCATGCGAGCAGCTTTCGAAGGAGACAGTTGTAATGATTGAGCATGATTTCCTGGTACTGGGCGCCGGAACCCACGGCTTGACGGCTGGAGGTTACCTGGCCAAAGGCGGAGTGGACACGGGGGTGATCGAAGGCCGCTCCTTCTTCGGCGGCGGTGCCCAGACCCGCGAGCTGTCGGTCCCGGGATTCTTCCACGAGACCGACTCGGTGGCGCACCACATGATCCAGAGCAATCCTCTGATCATCAACGATGAACTGGAGTTGAAGTCGAAGTACGGGCTCGACTACATCCCCGCCGACGTCCCGTTCGCCAACGTCTTCCCCGACGGCACCGCCTGGTGCATCTACTACGACCTGGACAAGACCTGCGAGTCGATCGCGGCCATCTCGCCCAAGGACGCCGTCGCCTACCGAGACTTCATCAACTGGGCCGCGGCCCTGACCCCGATGTTCACCTCATCGATGTACTCGCAGAGCCCCACGCTGGGCCAACTCGTCATGATGCTCGACTCCGACTCCAACGGCCGCGAACTGCTGCGGGCGCTGCTGTGCAGCTCGGCGGACATCATCAACGAGTTCTTCACCGACGAATACATCAAGCTCGGGCTGTTCAAGATCGCCACCGAGATCATGATGAACCCCTGGCAGGATGGGACCGGCGCTTGCCTGTTCCTGTTGCTCCCATCGAACCACCACCACCCGCTGAGCACCCCGCGCGGCGGCGGGATCGAACTGCCCCGGTCGCTGGTGCGTTGCATCGAGGACCACGGCGGCAAGGTCTATCTCAACAGCGACATAGTCGAAGTCATGGTCGAGGCCGGCCGCGCCGTCGGAGTGAGATGCGCCAACGGCGAGGTCTTCAAGGCCCGGAAGGGCATCTTGTCGACTCTCCACGCCAAGCAGCTGTTCGGCGGGGAGAAGCCGCTGCTCGACCCGTCGCTCTACCCGGCCGAGATCGGTCACAAGGTGCAGCGCATGTCGCTGTCCTCGGCATCGACCCTGACCTGCAACTATTCCCTGAAAGAGATCCCGCGCTACAAGGCCGGCGGGGACGTCGACCGCGCCATGACCGTCGAACTGCTCCCAATGATGGACGAGTTCCGCGACCACTGGGACGACTGCGCCAGGGGCAGGCTGCCCCGGGTCCCGTGCTCCTACGCCGCCTGCCACTCGATCTACGACGACAGCAAAGCACCGGCCGGCATGGCCACCGTGCAGTTGTACGACCCCTCGCCGTACCACCTTGTTCCCGGTGGCGCCGCCCGTTGGGACGACATCCGCGAGGAGCGCGAGGATCTGGAGCTGGACTGGTGGCGGCAGTTCGCCGTCAACGTTGGCGACGAGAACATCCTCGGGCGCGACATCATGACCCCGTTGGACCTCGAGCGCTACGACAAGAACTACATCGAGGGCGAGAACGGCGGCGCCGGCGCGCAGCTCTACCAGTACTACGCCAACCGTCCGATCCCCGAGCTGGGCAACCACCGCTCACCGGTCGATGGCCTCTACCTGGGCGGCATGACCTCGCACCCGGGCTCCGGCGTCAACGGCGGCGGCCGCGTGCCGGTGCAGGTGATCTTCGCGGACCTCGGAATCGACTTCGACAAAGTCATCTCCTGACGGGAGAACGACAGATGCGTCGACTACTGATTCCGTTGGCCATAATCGCGGCCCTGGTGGCTGCGGCGGTTTGGGTGGTGCCCAGCGGGGCTGAGATAGCCCGCGTCCTGTTGGTCGTCGTTTGCGCGGTCGCGGTGCTGGTGTGCGTCATCATCGCGGCCCGCATCCCGCCCCGGGCGGACGCCAAGATGTACTCGGTCGAGAAGCAGTTGATGGTCGAGATCAAGGACGTTGTGGTCGACGAGCGCGGCCTGGGCTGCAAAGCCATCCTGCTGGGCGCCATGCGCAAGACCGTCTACATCCGCCCGGGCGACCTCTGGAACCTGCTGTCCATGATCAAGCCGGGAATTGTCATGGCAGTCCTCAAGACGCTGTTGGTCTCGCCCGCCAACCGCGAGCAGCCGACCAAGAAGTAGCTGGTCCGGCTGACGCCCCAAGAACAAGCAATTCAAGATTCTTCCACCCACAAACAAGGAGAGATTGAATGATTGAGCACGATTTTCTGGTCCTGGGAGGCGGCACCAACGGACTGGTGTCGGCAGGGTACCTGTCGAAGGGCGGGGTCGACGTGGGGGTGATCGAAGGCCGCTCCTTCTTCGGCGGCGGCGCCCAGACCCGCGAGCTGTCGGTGCCGGGGTTCTTCCATGAGACCGACTCGGTGGCGCACCACATGATCCAGACCAACCCGTTGATCATCAACGACGAGCTGGAGCTGAAGTCGAAGTACGGCCTCGACTACATCCAGCCCGAGATCACCACGGCGTTCCTGTTCCCCGACGAGACGTACTGGTGCATCTACCCGAGCCTGGACAAGACTTGCGAATCGATCGCGGCCATCTCGCCCAAGGACGCCGAGGCGTACCGGAAGTTCATCGACTGGGCGGGGCAGTTGACCCCGATGTTCACCTCGTCGATGTGGTCCCAGAGTCCGGGCTTCGGGCAGTTGGCGGCGATGCTCGACAGCGATCCGGGCGGCCAGGAGCTGCTGCGGGCCCTGCTCGGCAGCGCGGCGCTGGTCGTCAACGAGTTCTTCACCAACGAGTACATCAAAGTCGGCTTGTTGAAGCTGTCGACCGAGATCATGATGTCGCCCTGGCAGGACGGCACCGGCTCGAACCTGTTCTTGCTGATCCCGTCCAACCACCACTTCCCGATGTGCACCCCGCGCGGCGGCGGGATCGAACTGCCCCGGTCGTTGGTGCGCTGCATCGAGGACCACGGCGGCAAGATCTACTTGAACTCCGACATCAACAAGATCCTGGTCGAAGGCGGCCGGGCGGTGGGCGTCCAGTGCGCCAACGGCGAGACCTTCCGGGCCCGCAAGGGGATTCTGTCAACGCTCCACGCCCGCCAAATGTTCGGCGGCGAGAGCCCGCTGATCGACCCGTCGCTCTACCCGGCCGACATGGGCTACAAGGTGCAGCGACTGTCGCCGTCCACGGCATCGCCGTTGACCTGCAACTACTCGCTCAAGGAGATCCCGCGCTACAAGGCCGGCGGGGACGTCGACCGCGCCTTCGTGGTCCAACTGCTGCCAATGATGCAGGAGTTCCGGGACCACTGGGACGACTGCGCCAGGGGACGTCTGCCCAAGACGCCGACCCCTTACGTGGCCTGCCACTCGATCTACGACGACTCGAAGGCCCCGGCCGGCATGGCGGCGGTGCAGTACTACGACCCGGAGACCTACGACCTGGTGCCGGGCGGACACGACCGCTGGGACCAAGTGCGCGAGCAGCAGGAAGACGTCAAGCTCGCCTGGTGGCGCAAGTTCGCCGTCAACATCACCGACGAGAACATCCTGGGGCGCGACATGATGTCGCCGAACGATCTGGTGCGCTACGACAAGAACTACATGGAGGGCGACAACGGCGGAATGGGCGCGCAGTTGTACCAGTTCTACGGCAGCCGGCCAATCCCGGCGCTGGGTCGCCACCGCACCCCAATCGACGGCCTCTACCTTGGTGGCGTCACGTCGCATCCCGGCTCGGGCGTCAGCGGCGGCGGGCGCGTGCCCGCGCAGATCGTCCTGGAAGACATGGGGATCGATTTCGCCAGTGTGATCGGCTAGAAGGGGCTGCAGATGTCTCAAGACAAAGCGCTCCCTGATTGGCGAACAGACTCAAGCCACGGCACCTCGCCGAGGCGTTGGGCGGTGGCGGCGGCCATCCTTCTTGTGGGCGGCGCGGACCTGTACAACCAGCTCGTCATGACCGCGATCAGGCCCCTGGTGATGGAGCAACTCAAGATCAGCTCGACCCAGGTGTCGGCTGTCATGATGGCGCCCCTGATCTGCGGGATCTTCTTCGCGCTGGTGGCCGGGTCGCTCGGGGACCGGTTCGGGCCGACGGCGGTCATAAGGGTGTCGTTGGTTCTGGCGATCGCTGGGGCCGTCATCCGCGTCTTCGCCACAACCTATCTGGTCACCTTCATAGCCATGCTGCTCATTGGCGTGGCGGCGATGGTGATGTACTCGAACGTGGCCAAACTGTACGCCGCCTGGTTCAAGCCGAGCCAGATGGGCATCGCCATGGGGCTGACCATGTTGGGGCCGGCCCTCGGCAGCACAGCGGCGCACTTGACCGGCGCCAAGTTCGGCACGCCCAAGAATCTGTACGCCTTCGCGGCCGGGGTCCTGGTCGTGATCTCCGCCTATGTGTTCATAGCGGTTCGGGATCGCCCGAAGGGCGCGGCCGCCCCGGTCAGGGCCGCTGACGCCCCGAAGGCGAAGGGGCACTTGGGCTATGTGCTGCGCGTCCCCTATATCTGGTGCCTGGGTTTGGCCATGTTCTTGTTCATGGGCTCGCAGATGACCGTCATGAGCTTCACGACCTCGATGCTGCACCTGGGCAAGGAGATGTCCTTGGAGCACGCCGGCGAGATGTCGTCCATGTTCTCCTTCGGCGCCCTGTTGGGCGGGCTGCTCGTCCCGGCGGTGGCCGCCAAGATCGGCAGGATGAAACCGGTGGTCATGGCCGGCGGCCTGATCGCGGGCGTCTGCGTGTATCTGGCTTGGCTCGCGGCGCCTTCCGACTGGCTGATGGCCTGCCTGTTCCTGGCGGGCATGAGCATGACCAGCGTGCCCACCTTGGTGACGCCCGCCCCGGCCATGCTCGACCGCATCGGGCCGGAACGGGCGGGCACCGCCGGCGGTGTCTTGAGCACCTTCCAGAACGCGGGCGGCTACATAGTGCCGACGTTCGTGGTCTCGCCGATCGCGGGCGAGAACTACACCGTGATCGCCATCATGGGCGGCGTCACCTCCGCGCTGGTGCTGGCGGTCCTGCTGGCCGTCCCCGAATGGGGTCATCGCAACAAGTCGCCGCACGGGGCCCACGGCTGACCTTGGTGGCTTGACCCGTCGGCCCGGGTTGCCCCCTCGGGGGCGGCCCGGGCCGTTGGTCTGCGCCCGGCGTCATCGTGGCGCGGTGCTCGTGCGGTGCCCGTGGCGCGGTGCTCGTGGCGCGGTGCTCGTGGCGCGGTGGGCGAACCACCGGGCCCCGCGAGTCGCCGGGGGACATGCCGAGGCGGCGGGGAGCGGATCAGTCGGGGAAGGAGTGGTCTTGGTCGGGGTAGGCGCCGTCGCGGACGGCTTGGCCGTAGGCCGAGGCGGCTGAGCGCAGGGCGGCGCCGACCTCGCCGAACCGCTTGGCGAAGCTGGGCGCCCAGTCGCTCATGCCGGCCATGTCGGTCCAGACCAGCACCTGACCGTCGGTGCCGGGGCCGGCGCCGATCCCGATGGTGGGGATTGCCAGGTTGGCGGTGATCTCCGCGGCCAAGCCGGTTGGGACCAGCTCGAGCACAAGGGCGAACGCCCCGGCGGCTTGAACGGCCAGGGCGTCCTGGCGCAGGAGCGCCGCCGAGGCCGCGTCGCGGCCCTGGACCCGGTTGCCGCCCAGGGTGTTGACGGATTGGGGCGTGAAGCCCAAGTGCGCCATGACCGGAATCCCGGCCCCGCTCAGGAGCGCGATCTGCGGCGCCACCCGGGCGCCGCCCTCGAACTTGACGGCTTCGGCCCCGGCCTTCATCAAGACCGCGGCCGAGTCGAAGCAGCGTTCCGGCGACGCCTCATAGCTGCCGAAGGGAAGGTCGCTGACAACCAGGGCGCGCTTGGCCCCGGCCGCGACGGCGCGGGTGGCGCGCGCGCAATCGTCGAGGCTGACCGGCAAGGTGTTGGCGTAGCCGAGCACGGCGTTGCCCATCGAATCGCCGACCAGCAGCAGGTCCGTCCCGGCGGCGTCGAAGATGGCGGCGGTCGGCCGGTCGTAGGCCGTCAGCATGGTGATCTTCTCGCCCGCCCGCTTGGCCGCCGCCAGATGCTGAAGCCTGATCTTTTTGACGTCTTGGAGCCCTGTCATCCGCCCAGCCTTTCGTCCCGTCGCCGATCGTTCTCCCCGCCCGCCAGCCACAGCGTCAGCCCCTCGTGGCCGGCCGGCGGTTGGCTGATGACGTGGCCGGAGCCGTCCGTGACGTAGGCCACGCCTCTGGCCAGGACCAAGATGGCGTCCACGCCGTCCTGGCCGCGCCGGGGCGGGCCCCCGGTCGCCAAGCCGAAGCGCCGCCCGCTGGCGGCGAAGACCGCCTCCGCGGGGGAGTCCGAGCCGGCCCAGGCCAGAGCCACCTTGCCTTTGTGGAGCACGGCCGCCGCGCTGACCGGCCGATCAGCCGCGCCGGTGGCGGTGGCGCCGACAACCACATGGCGCCCGCCCAGCCCCTCGCGGTCCAAGGTCCGGGCCAGCGTGGTCAGGGCCTCGTCGCCGCGGCGGCGCAGGTCGTCCCCGGCGCCCGGGTCATCGGGGCCGATCCCGCCGAGCATCGATTCGGGGAAGACCGTCACCGCCGCCCCCAAACGGTCGGCGCGGCGCGCGTAATCAAGGATTTTGGCGGCGTTGGCGGCGATTTCGCCGGGGCCGGGCCGGGCCTTGACCAGAGCGACCGTGGCTGTCACCCGCTCAGCCTACCTTTTTGGCCGGGCCGTCGGCCCAAGACCAAGAATTTGCCCGATGCCGTGCCCCGCCTCCCAGCCCGCCGCCCAGCCCGGCCGAAGCCTGACCGGCCCGTTTCAGCGTGACGGGGACGACGGCATCGGCGGCCTGACCCGTCGCCGCGCGGCGCTGGCGGTAACGTGCCCGTCACACGATCGTGGCAAACTGGACACGCTGATCGCCGTCTAACGTGAGAGGGAGCCCGAATGGACAGGCAGCAGGAATACGTTCTGAGAGCGATGGAGGAACGAGACATCCATTTCATCCGGCTCTGGTTCACGGACGTGCTCGGAATCCTCAAATCGGTGGCCATCGCCCCGGCCGAGTTGGAGGGGGCCTTCGCCGAGGGAATCGGCTTCGACGGCTCGGCCATCGAGGGCTTCACCCGCGTCTACGAGGCGGACCTGGTGGCCATGCCGGACCCGACCACCTTCCAACTGCTGCCCTGGCACGGCGAGCGCCACGGCACCGCGCGCATGTTCTGCGACATTTTGACGCCCGATGGCGACGCCTCGCCGGCCGACCCGCGTCACGTCCTGAAGCGGGCGCTGAAGCGCGCGGCGGACATGGGTTTCAGTTTCTACACCCACCCGGAGATCGAGTTCTACCTGTTCAAATCGGGCACGGGCCGGTCCACCAACCCGCTGGTGCCGCTGGATTCCGGGGGCTACTTCGATCACACGGCGCGCGGCACGACCAATGATTTCAGGCGCATCGCCATCGAGATGCTGGAGTCGATGGGCATCTCGGTCGAGTTCTCGCACCACGAGGCCGGCCCCGGCCAGAACGAGATCGACCTGCGCTACGCCGACGCGCTGACCATGGCGGACAACATCATGACCTTCCGGTCGGTGGTCAAGGAGGCGGCCCTGGCGGAGGGCGTGTTCGCCTCGTTCATGCCCAAGCCGATGGCCCACCACCCCGGCAGCGGCATGCACACGCACTTCTCGCTGTTCGAGGGCGACCGCAACGCCTTCTTCGACGCCGACGCCGAATACGAGCTGTCCAAGACGGCGCGCGCCTTCATGGCCGGCGTGTTGCATTACGCCCGCGACATTTGCCTGATCACGAACCAATTCGTGAACTCCTACAAACGCCTGTGGGGCGGCGCCGAGGCGCCCAATTACGTCTGCTGGGGCCACAACAACCGCTCGGCGCTGCTGCGCATCCCCATGTACAAGCCGGGCAAGCCGCAGACCGCGCGGGTCGAGTTCCGGGGAATGGACTCGGCCGTCAACCCGTACCTGGCCTTCGCCGCGATTCTGTCCGCCGGGTTGAGGGGGATCGAGGACGAGTTGCCGCTGCCGGCTGAGGCTGAGGACGACGTCTGGGCGTTGACCGATGCCGAGCG
The DNA here is from genome assembly GCA_031278655.1 of Bifidobacteriaceae bacterium. Lineage (GTDB taxonomy): Bacteria > Actinomycetota > Actinomycetes > Actinomycetales > WQXJ01 > JAIRTF01. The sequence goes on along the minus strand of JAITJZ010000018.1, from coordinate 3,139 downwards.
CCGGGCTTTGGGGATTGAGCCGCTGCCGCGCTCGCTGGACGAGGCGGCCCGGGTCATGGGCGCCTCGGAATTGGCGGCGGAGACCCTGGGCGAGCATGTCTTCGAGTTCGTGCTGCGCAACAAGCGCCAAGAATGGAACGAGTACCGGGCGCAGGTCACGGCCTACGAGCTGGAACGTTTCCTGCCGATTTTGTGATGGCGGACGCCATGGCGCCGGGCGGCGGCGGCCGGGTCCGTTCGACCGCCGGGGAACTGGTCAGGGCCGGTTTGACGGACGCCGGGCGGGGCGAGAAGCTGCTGGCAGAACTGGCTGGGCGGGGACTTGAGTTGCCGGCGGCGGCGCTGGCGGAGGTGGCCGACCCTGATTTGGCGTTGCTGGCATTGGCCCGGATCGCCGCCGCGCCCGGCGGCTCGGGGCGCCCGAGCGGCAGCGCGGCCCTGGCCGACCTGTGGGCGGATGACCGCGCCCTGGGGCGGTTGCTGGCGGTGGTCGGGGGATCGGCGGCGCTGGGGGACCACTTGGTCCGCCACCCGGAGCACCTGGCGGCGCTGTTGGCGCCGGAGCTGTTGGCGGCGCCGGAGGCGGCCGAGCCCGCCGCGGGCGGCGGGGCGCCTGGGGCGGATGGCGCCGAGCCGACCGAGCGCCAGGCGGCCTTCCGGGCCGCGTTGCTGAGGGCGGTTGGCGCCGACCCGGACGCCTCCATGCCGGTGGCGGGCGACCCGGCGGCGGAGCCCTTGCGCCTGGCCTACCGCCACGCGCTCATCCGGATCGCCGCCGAGGACCTCGCCTCGCCCGCGCCAACCATCCTGTTTCCGCAGGTGGCGAGCGCTTTGGCGGACCTCGCCAGCGGTGTGCTGGAGGCGGCGCTGGCTGTCGCCCGCGCCGCCACGCCCGGCCACGAGCAGGCCCGGCTGGCGGTCATCGCCATGGGCAAGACCGGCGGCCGCGAGTTGAACTACGTGTCCGATGTCGACGTCATCTATGTCGCCGAGCCGTCCGGCCAGGCCGTGGCCGAGTCGTCAGCCTTGGCGGTGGCGGCCCAATTGGCGGGCGCCCTTCAGCGGGTGACGTTCGGCCCCGCCAAAGAGCCGGCTATCTGGCAGGTTGACCCGAACCTGCGCCCGGAGGGCAAGAGCGGCCCATTGGTGCGAACCCTTCAGTCGCATCTGGCGTACTACCGCAAATGGGCCAAGACCTGGGAGTTCCAAGCCCTGCTGAAAGCCCGCCCGGTGGCCGGCGACATGGCCCTTGGGCGGCGTTATCACCAGGCCACCAGGCCGTTTGTGTGGAACGCGGTCGAGTCGGACCATTTCGTGGAGGACGCTCAGGCGATGCGCCGCCGGGTCGAGGAACATGTGCCCCCGGCCGAGGCGGAACGCCAGATCAAACTGGGCCGGGGCGGATTGCGCGACGTCGAGTTCACGGTCCAATTGCTGCAATTGGTCCACGGCCGGGCCGACCCGGCGATCCGTTCGGCCACCACCTTGGAGGCGTTGGAGGCCTTGCGCGACGGCGGTTATGTGGGGCGGGCGGCGGCCGCCCGGCTGGCCGACTGCTACCGGTTGGCGCGCACCTTGGAGCACCGGGTCCAGTTGCAACGCCTGAGGCGCACCCATTTGATGCCGACCGCGCCAGCCGACTTGCGCCGCCTGGCGCGCGCCGCCAGGGTCTCGCCCGCCGAGGGCTCGGAACTGGAGAAGACCTGGTTGGCGACGCGGCGCGAGGTCCGCTCCTTGCATGAGGAACTGTATTACCGGCCGCTGCTGCCGGCCACCGCCAAACTCTCGGCCGGCGAGGCGACCCTGGCCCCGGCCGCCGCCGAGTCGCGGCTGGCCGCCCTCGGCTACCGCCACCCGGACGGCGCCATGCGCCACATCGCGGCCCTGACCAGCGGCGTCAGCCGCCAAAGCGCGATCCAGCGGCAGTTGCTGCCGGTCATGTTGGGTTGGTTCGCGGACGGCGCGGACCCGGACGCGGGGCTGTTGTCCTTCCGCCGGCTGTCAGAGGCCCTCGGCTCGACGCACTGGTACCTGAGGATGCTGCGCGACTCGGCGGGCGCGGCCGAACGGCTGTCGCACGTCCTGGCCGCCTCGAAATTCGTGGCCGACAACCTGGCGCGCTCGCCGGAGTCGGTGCGCTGGTTGGACTCGGACGCGGATTTGGCCCCGCGCCCGGCGGGCGACCTGCGCCAGGAGTTGGCGGCGGTGATCGAGCGTCGGCGCGGGTCGGTCGATGAGGCGGCGACGGCGGTGCGGGCTTTTCGCCGCCGCGAGTTGACGCGCTTGGCGGCCGGCATGTCCCTGCGTCTGTTGGACGATGGCGCCGCCCGCTTCGCCGTCTCGGCCAGCGCCTCGGTGGCGTTGGAGGCCGCCCTGGAGTTGGCGGTCGAGGCCGTGGCCGGCGAGGACGGCGCCCGCCTGGCCGATCTGGGGATGATCGCGATGGGTTCGCTGGGCGGGCGTGAGATGGCGATCGGGTCCGACGCCGACGTGCTGTTCGTCCACGAGCCCCGCCCCGGCGCGGATGAGGCCGCCGCCCAAGCCCAAGCCCAAGCGGTCGCGGGACGGGTGCGGGCCTTGCTCGGCGACATCGGGCCAGAGCCACCGCTGGAGATCGACTTCGACCTGCGTCCCGAGGGCCGCTCCGGGCCGCTCGCCCGGTCGGTGGCGGCCTACCGCGAGTACTACCAGCGCTGGGCGCTGACGTGGGAGCGCCAAGCGCTCCTGCGAGCGCGGCCGCTGGCCGGTGACGGGGCCGTGACCAGCGCTTTCATGGAGCTGGCCGAACCCGTCCGGTACCGCCCCGGCGGGCTGGCCGAATCCGAGCTGAAGGACCTGCGTCTGCTCAAGGCCCGGATCGACGGCGAGCGGCTGCCGCGCGGGGTCGAGCCGTCCCGGCACGTGAAACTCGGCCCGGGGGGGCTGCTCGATGTGCAATGGGTGGCGCAGTTGTACCAACTGCGCCACGCCTGGGAGCATCCCAGCCTGCGCGTGACCGGCACCGTCGAGGCGCTTCAGGCGGCCGCCGGGGCCGGCCTGATGGACGGCGAGGACGCCCAGGTGCTGATCGAATCCTGGATGCAGGCGATGTCGATCCGCAACGCCAATGTGCTGTGGACAGGCCGGGCCGGCCTGTCCA
>JAITJZ010000132.1 GCA_031278655.1 Bifidobacteriaceae bacterium | reverse complement strand
CTGCTGGCCGGCTGACCAGGAACACGGCGGGCGCCCAGCGCCGACCTGACGGTGGCGCAGGGGCACGATGCCGCTCGGCTGGCTGCCAGCCCCGGCTACCCCGCCGGCCACAGCGGCCCCGGCGGCCACAAGACTAGGCCTGATCCTGACGCACGCACCCGGCCTTCTCCCCCACCGCCAGCCGATCGATCTCGCAAACCGGTGCTTCTTGGCGGGCGTCGCGCACCACGACATCGAACAGCACCACCTGGCCGATGTTCTGCACCGTGTAGGTGAACCAAACCGGCTCCCCTGACTGGACGGCGGCGGCATCGGGCAACTCCTTGGCGCCCGAATCCGGGGCGACGATCTGGTCGTGAGTCGTGGCGGTGGCTGGGACTTCGACCCAGGCCCGCAAATCGATGTCGATCACCGGCTGGCAGGTGGACGGGGCGGTGGCGACCGCCACGACCCGCGAGTACTGAGACGACTCCGGCTGGGAGTCCGCGCTGACGCCTTGGCCCTGGGTTTGGACGCGGATGTAGCCCGCCTCCGGCGGCAGCTGCTCCAGGGTGATGGTGGTTGCCTCGGAGATGTTGTCGACGCTGCCCAGGTAGCGCTCGGCCTTGGTGGAGGCGGTCCAGTAAACATCCAGGGTGACGGGGGTGCGCGGGGCTTGGCCCGATGTCGGTGGCGCCACGCTCACGGACAGGCCGCAGTTGGCCACCGTCGCCGCGGTGGGGTACCAGGTCTGGATGGCGCGGTTGGCCGAATTGTCCCAGTTGTTGAACAGCCGTTGCTTGTAGCCGCCGCTGGTCTCCTCGTCTTGGGTGTTCGCTTGCGATCCGCTGTGCGCGCCGAAGGTGTTGCGCCTGACGGTGACGGTGCCGGCCTGGTAGAGCCTGACCGGGCTGAGGTAGCCGTCGAACTCGTTGTCTTCGATGAAAAGCGTCGAGGCCGTGGTCGAGCCTGAACTGCGAGACCCGTTCATGTAGATGGCCAGCGCCTGGCCTCCCCGAGAGTCTTCGCTGGAATTGTCGAAGACGTTGTCACGGATGTGGTTCTGGCCGCTGAAGCTCTGGTCCTTGGGCAGTTGGACGGTGACGTACGATTCCCCACTCAGATCCACCGAATCGCTCAGCCGCACATCCTTGAAGGTGTTGTTGCGGATGTCCCAGTTGGACTGGTCCCCGGCGCCGTTAGCGTCAATCGGTTGCCCCTTGCCCGTGAAGTTGACGAACAGGCAGTCGGCCACCACCAGGTTGTCCACACCGACGCCGCCCTCCACGTTGACGCCTCGCCCCGAGCAGCCCCTGGCGTCGGTGTTGCTGCAGGCGGTGGACTCGGCAGCGTTGTCAAAGGTCACGTTCGAGATGGTGATGTTCGACAGCCGGCCGGCCCCCGAAGCGGCGTCTAGCACGATGCCGCCGTCGTAGGCCTCGTTCGGCTGTCGGCCCATGGTGTAGTTGGAGATGGTCACGTTGCTGGCGGGCGCCCAGATGGCGACCTGCCGGTTGGTGTGATCGTTCTCGCTTTGGATGGAGACTCCCCCGTCGAGCGACGAGCCATGGGCCTGGCCGGAGAAGAGGATGGCGGTGGCGGTCGAGTACCAGTCGCTGAAGTTCTTCAGATGGACGTCGGCCGAGTTGACCCAGATGCCGGTGAGGTGGGTGGTCCCGATAGGAGCCGAGCCGTCTCCAGGCACCAGGTGGATGACACCGCCCAAGTCGATGGTCATGGGCCGATTGACCGCGAAGACTGCCCCGCTGAGGTCGAGGCCGGCTGTGGTGCCGGTGGCCATCAGCTGTGAGGAACTGGTGGGGAAGGGTATGGCGCCCTCCACCCCGGCGGCCACGTTGATGAACACATCGGTTCCGGACGGGACACTATTGGCCTCCTCGAGGGCCCGGCGCAGGGTGCAGACACCGCCCGCGTCACCACAGGACGCGTTCTCCACGATCAGCGCGGTCGAGTTGACTGTGAACGTCACCGCCTCGGCGGCGCGGGCGACGAGCGCGGGCACGCCCGCCGCTATCACCCCTGTCAAAGCCACCAGCGCCGCGGCAGCGCCGTGGACCAGCGCGCGCGTCGGCCCGGAAAGGCGACCCTTAGTTCTGCTCATGCTCCCATCAACACTGTGACGCGCGTCACTATTCCAGGCCACTCGGCGCGCCTCAGCGTTCTCACTGCGCGGGCGGCGGCGAACCGGCAGCGGGATCGCGGACGGGATCGCGGGCGGAATCGCGGTGGCGCCGGGCCCCCGGCGGCGGCGCTGATCAAACGCGCAGCCAGTTCCCAGCCAACTCGAAGCTTGCTCCGGTTGAATGTTGCGATTCGAAACGAGACGAGGCCCCATGTTCGACATCATCCTGCCGCTGGCTGACTGCGTCTGCATCGGCGTGCTGGTCTTGGCGCTCTACTTCCCGCGCCACCGCCGACGCGACCTGGTGGCCGCGTTCCTGGCCGTCAACGTGGGGGTGATGGCCGTGGCGGCGGCCTTGGCGGCGACATCGGTCAACGTTGGGCTGGGGCTCGGCCTGTTCGGCGTCCTGGCGTTGATCCGTCTGCGCAGCGCGGAGTTGCGCCAGCACGAGATCGCCTACTACTTCGCCAGCCTGGCGCTGGGGCTGATCGGCGGGTTGGCCGCGCCGATGGGTTGGGCGGCGGTCGCCTTCATGGGCGCGATCGTCCTGACGCTGGCCTTGGCGGACTGGCGGGGCGCGGCGCGGGCCGACCGCTCGCGGGTCGTTGTCCTGCCCGGCCTGCACCCGGAGGGGCCCAGCTTGGACCAACAGTTGTCCGCGCTGCTCGGGCCCGGCGTGGTGGGCGCCGCCGTCCGCAAGCTCGACGCTGTCAGGGGCGAGACCACGCTCGCTGTCCGCTTCGCCAGCACCGGCCAGGCGGGGGTCGGCCTGGCAGGAGTCGGCCAGGCGGGAGTCGGCCAGGCGGGAGTCGGCCAGCCGGACACGGGCCGCGCGGACACGAGCCAGCCGGGATGGGCCGGCCAAGACGGCCCGCCCGCGCGCGGCCAGGACGGCGGGGAAGTCCGCCGATGACGCCGCCCGGCCACCGGCCAGGACCCCCCGCCCTCCCCGCCCGCGCCAGCAGCGGCGGCCGGGCGGGCGCTGGGTCGCGGGCGACGGCATCGGCGGCGGTGGCGGTCGCGGTGGTGTTGGCGCTGGGCCTGGCGGGCTGCGCCGGCGCCTCCACCGGCGACCCGGCGCCGTTCGGAGCCTCGGCCACCGGCGACCCGGCTGCCACCGGCGACCCCCCGGCCGGCGTGGCCCAAGCCCTGATCAACGCCCTCCCCGGCCATTGGAGCGCGGACAAGGCCGAATACGGCCAAACCCAAACCATCGACCTGGCCAACGGCTCGGCCAAGATCGACGCCCCCGGCGCCTACCGCCTCACCGGCCGGCTCGCGGACGGCCAGGTGACCGTCGCCGTCAAGAAGAAAGGCCTGGTCCAGTTGGTGTTGGACGGGGCCGACATCACGTCCCAGACCTCGGCCGCGATCAACGTCGAGGCGGCCGACGAGGTCGTCATCATCCTGGCGGACGGCTCCAGCAACGCCGTCACGGACGCCGCCGTCTACGCCGAGCCGGACGGGGAGCCGGACGCCGCCATCTTCTCCAAGGTCGACCTGTCGATCGCCGGCGGCGGCGCCCTGGAGGTCGCCGGGCGGGCGGGGGACGCCATCGCCTCGAAGGACGGCCTGGTCATAGCCGGCGGCCAGCTCACGGTCACGGCCGCCGATGACGCCGTCAAGGGCCGCGACTACCTCCGGTTGGCGGGCGGCCAGGTCACCATCGAGGCCGGCGGCGACGCCTTGAAAGCCACCAACGCCGATGACGCCGGCGCCGGTTACGTGCTCCTGGAGGGCGGCGCTGTGACGGCGAAGGCGGCCGCCGATTGCGTGGACGCCGCCACAGACGCCCTGGTGACCGCCGGCTCGGCGGTTCTGACCTGCGGCGACGACGCCATCCACGGCGAGGCCCGCCTGGTGGTCGATGGCGGCGCCATTGACGTGCGCCAGTCGGTCGAGGGGTTGGAGGCGCCGGTGCTGGTGCTGGCCGGCGGCGAGATCAGGATCGTGGCCAGCGATGACGGCCTCAACGCCGCGGCCTCGTCGGAGGACTCGGAGGACTCTGAGGACTCGGACGGCGCCGATGCGGGCGGGGGCGGGCGCGGATTCGCGCCCGGCCGGGGCGCGATGGGCGTCCAAGAGGGTGTGTCCCTGTCCATAACCGGCGGCGAAATCTGGATCGAAGCCGGTTCGGACGGGATCGACGCCAACGGTCCCGGCGTCATCGCCGGCGGCCTGGTGACGGTCTACGCCCAGGCCAACGGCATGAACGGCCCCTTCGACATCGCCGAAGGCGGCCCCACCATCACCGGCGGCACGGTGGTCGCCTACGGGACCGGCGCCGGGCGGGGCGCCATCCTCAGCCCCGATCAGTCCTCGACGCAGACTTGGGTGGCCGCCTCCTGGGCCGAGGCGGCCTCAGGCTTGGTCGAAGTGACCGACCAAACCGGCGCCGTCATCGTCTCCCTCGAAACCGATCAAAGCGTCTCGGCCGTGGTCATCTCCGCGCCCGGCCTGCTGGCCGGCGATGTCTACACACTGGCCCTTGGCGGCCTCGCGGTCCAGACGACCGCGGGCGAGGCGACCTCTGGTTTCGGCGGCGGCCCCGGCGGCGATGGCGGCGGCCCCGGCCAACGCGGCGGCGGCCGAGGCCGCCGCTGAACCCCGCCCGCCGCTGAACCCCGCCCACCGCTGAACCCCGCCCACAAGAACCCGGACCGGGCGCTGGGCTTCGGCTCAGTATTGGCCTGCGGCCTTGGCGTCCTCGAGGCGCTTGATCGAGGCGATGATCTCCGCCTCGGCGCCGGCCCGGTCCGTCCAATGCGAACCCTCGACCGACTTGCCGGGCTCCAGGTCCTTGTAGATCTCGAAGAAATGCTGCACCTCAAGACGGTGGAACTCGGAGACGTCGTCAATGTCGAGCCGCCAGGAGGCCCTGGTGTCGCGGGCGGGCACGCACAGAACCTTGTCGTCGCCGCCGGCCTCGTCACGCATGCGGAACATGCCGAGCGCGCGGCAGCGAATCAGGCAGCCCGGGAAGGTCGGCTCGTCCAACAGCACCAGCGCGTCCAAGGGGTCGCCGTCCTCGCCCAAGGTTCCCTCGACGTAACCGTAATCATCCGGGTAACGGGTGGCCGTGAACAGCATCCGGTCCAAACGGATGCGGCCGGTGTGGTGGTCCAACTCGTACTTGTTGCGCGAGCCCTTCGGGATTTCGATGGTGACGTCGAACTCAAGCGGGTAGGCGCCGCTGGCGTCGGAATGCTCGGTCCGCAGGGCCGGCTCATAGCTGGGCTTTGACATAAAACAGCCTCACGGTTGACGGGTCGGAAGGTTATCGCCAACTAGTCTGACCTATATGCGCGCGCACCGGAAATCGCCGTCCCGCCCGGCCGGGACTGGCGGGCCTGGCCGGATGGCGGCGGCCGCGCTGGCGGCGGCCGCTCTGCTGGTCGCCTGCGCCTGGGCGTCCGCGCCGCCAGGGCGCTTGCCGCGCCACAACCCCACGCCCGAGCCGAGCTTCGCGGTCGCGCCGGCTGGCTGGAAGGCGGCCGACGGCATCGTGCGGCCGGTCGCGCCGGACCTGGACCCAGACGCCCCGGCGGCGGACCGGGAGGCGATCGCGGACTTGGCGGCCGCCCACCTCGGGGCCGCCCAGGTCGGGGCGGTCAGCGCCGCGGTCCGCGACCTGACCAGCGGCGATGACCTGTTCGCGGCCGGGTCGGGGCAGGCTTTGGCGCCGGCCTCGACGGTCAAGATTCTGACCGCCGTGGCGGCCTTGGAGGTCCTTGGCCCGTCCGCCGCGCTCACCACGGCCGCCCGGTGGTCGCCGACCAGCCCCACGTCCGGCGTGGTCACGCTGGTGGCGGGCGGCGACACGACCTTATCGCCCGATGCCGCGCTGCCGGGCGAGGTCATGGGGCGTTCCGGCATGGGGGAGTTGGCTCGGGCGACGGCTGTTGAACTGCGCCGCCGCGGGGTCGAGTCGGTCGAGGTGCGCCTCGACGACACAATCTTCGCCGGCCCGGCGCTCCTGCCCGATTGGCAGTGGTCGCTGGGGACCACCTGGGGCGCGCCGACCACGCCGCTGGCGGTGCTCGACGGGCGCGCCGGCGCCGATGCCGACGCCACCACCTACCTGGCCGACCCGGCCTTGGCCGCGGCCGAGCGGTTCTTCGGCTTGCTGGCGGCCGCGGGCCGCGACACATCCTTGGCCTTGCCGACGTTCCAGGTCACCGGCGCGGTCACGCGCGCCGCCGGCGGCCCGGCGGACGAGGCCCTGGCGAGCGTCGAGTCCGCGCCCATTCAAGAACTGGTCGCCCACATGCTGCGGGCGTCTGACAACACCTTGGCTGAGGCGCTCGGCCGGATGACGGCCGTGGCCTTGGGACTGCCGGGCAGTTTTGAGGGTTGCGCGGCGGCCGTTGGCCGGGCTCTGGCCGAATTGAGCCTGCCGACCGGCGGACTGCGCCTGGAAGACTGCTCCGGCCTCAGCCACGGCTCGGCCGTGTCCGCGTCCACGCTGGTCGCCGCCTTGGCGCTGAGCGCCGGGCCGGATGCTGGCGAACTCGGCGCGGTGGCGCGGTCCCTGCCCGCCGGCGCCCTGCAGGGCACCCTGGCCCACCGTTTCAACGAGACCCCCGCGGCCGGGAACCTCAGGGCCAAGACTGGCACGCTGACGGGGGTGACGGCGCTGGCCGGCCTGGTCCAAACCGCGGGCGGGCGCGAACTGGTCTTCGCCATCCTGGCCAACCCGGACCAAACGATCTGGACCGATTCGGCCCGCCAGTCGGTCGATCGCTTCGCCGCCGGCCTGGCCGCCCTCCCCTGAAACCCGGCCGCCACCCGCTGAAGGCCCCCTGCCCCTTCCAAACCCCGGCCTCCCGGCCTGGGTGGGGGTGGGCAGGGCCTAGAGTGGACGGTGTGAGCGCAGGCATCAACTCGGCCCTGGCCGCCCGGATCGGCGCCTTGTTGGCCCGCCCCGGCCCCGACATCACCCCGGCCGAAGGCCTTCATCTGGTCGCTGACCTGCGCAATCAGGCGGGCAAGGCCTTCGGTTACGTGGCTGAGATCACCGGCCTGACCGGCGCCGCTGAAGACGCCTCAGCCACTGAGATGCTGGTGGTGGACCGGCGGGGACTGGTCCGGGGCGTCGTCGGCGCCATTCAGTCGCTGGCGGCCTCGCTGTGGGAGCACGACGAGTTGCCTTGGGCCGCCCGCCAAGTGGCGAGCGCCCAAGTCGGCGCTTTGACCGGCTTCCTGGCCTACCGGATGCTCGGGCAGTACGACCCGTTCCACGTCTCGCCTGACGGCCAGACCGGGCGGATTCTCCTGGCGGCGCCCAACGTCTTGCGCTTCGAACGCGAACTCGACGCCGACCCGCGCGACTTCCACCTGTGGGTGGCGCTCCACGAGGTCACGCACGCAGTCCAATTCGCGGCCGCGCCCTGGTTGCCCGGCTGGATCAAAGGCCGCCTGGCGGCCCTGGCCCAGGCCCAGCCCGAGCCAGGAGGCCCCGGCGAACTCCTGGCCGCCTTCAAGCACCTGCCCGATCTGTTCGCCGAAGAAGTCCGGCCGCAGTTGGCCACGCCCTTGCTGTCACCCGACCAGTCGCGGGTCCTGGCCGACCTGGCGGCCACCATGTCGCTGCTGGAAGGACACTCCGACGTCATCATGGACGCGGTTGGCCCCAAGCTGGTCAAGACCGTGGAACAGTTGCGTCCCAAGTTTGACGCGCGCCGTGTGGCCCAGGGCCGTTTCGAGCGGGCGCTGCGCCGGATGGCCGGGATCGAGGCCAAGACCGCCCAATACGTCCAGGGCGCCGCCTTTGTCAGGGCCAGCCTGGCCGAGTTGGGCCACGAGGGTTTCAACGCGGTCTTCGCCTCCCCGCAGGCGCTGCCGAGCGCCGCCGAATTGGACAACCCGCGCGCCTGGACCACCCGCTTGACGGGCAACGCCAGCTTTGAGGGCCGGCCCAGCTCCAGCCAAGATGAGCGCTAGCGCCCGCCCCGCCGGCCATGGGCCGTCTTGACCCAGCGGTCGCGGCCGGGCGCCTGGCGGTGCGCGCCTGCCTGCCCCGCGCCCAGCGGTCCAGCGCACAGCCAACCAACGCGGGCGCCCCAGGCGAGCCGCCGCTGGCGCTGGTGGCCTGCTCCGGCGGCACGGATTCGCTGGCGCTGGCGGCGGTGACCGCCTTCGAGGCGCCCCGGCGCGGCTGGCGGGCGGGCGCCGTGATCGTTGACCACGGGCTCTTGCCGGGCAGCGCCGCTGTCGCCGCCACCGCCCGCGAACAGTGCCGCGCCCTGGGCTTGGCGCCGGTCGAAGTGGTCGCCGTCGCGGTTGACCAGACCGCGGCGGAGGGCGTCGAGGCGGCCGCGCGCGCCGCCCGTTACGCCGCCTTGGACGATGCCGCCAACCGCCACCGGGCCGCCGTCACCTTCCTCGGCCACACCTTGAACGACCAGGCCGAGACGGTGCTGCTGGCGCTGGCGCGCGGCTCCGGCGCGCGGGCGCTGGCCGGGATGGCCCCCAGGCGGGGCCCGCTGGCGCGGCCTTTCCTCGACTTGACCAGGGCCCAGACCGAGGCGATCATCCGGGCCGAGGGACTGACCGCCTGGCAGGACCCGACCAACCAGCCCGGCGGCCCCCACGCCTCGCGGCGCAGCCAGGTCCGGGCCGAGTTGATGCCGGTGGCCAGGGCCGTCCTGGGGCCCGGGTTTGAGCGCGCCCTGGCCAAGACGGCGGCGCAGTTGCTCCAAGACGCCGATCATCTGGACGCCCAAGCCGGGCGACTCCTGGCCCAAGCTGTCAGCGAAACGGCCCCGGCGGCATCGGGCAAGGTCGACGGCGAACCCGAAACCCGGCTGCGGCTCGACGTCGAAGCCCTCGCCGCCGCCCCCCCGGCGCTGCGCGCCCGCGCCCTCCACCAGGGCGCGCTCCGGGCTGGCGCCCGGGCCGGGGACCTCGGCGCGGCCCAGATCGAAGCCTTGGACCGCCTGGTCACTCGCTGGCGGGGGCAGGGGCCGGTGGCGCTGGCGGGCCAGATCGCGGCCACGCGCAAATGTGGCAAGCTGGAGTTTCGCGCAATGCCAATCCCAATCACGCCCCCCAGGAGGTCGACGTGGACGCCGTAGACATCGGAGCGGACCTCGAGCGGGTCCTGCTCACCAGCGAGCAGATCGACCAGCGCCTCGACCAAATGGCGGCCGAGGTCGACGCCGACTACGCCGGGCGCGACCTGCTGCTGGTGGGGGTGCTGAAAGGCGCGGTCATGGTCATGGGCGACCTGTCGCGGAAATTGCATTCCAAGGTGACGATGGACTGGATGGCGGTGTCCTCGTACGGCTCCGGCACCAAGTCCTCCGGCGTGGTCAGAATCCTCAAAGACCTCGACACCGACATCCACGGACGCGACGTTCTGATCGTGGAGGACGTGGTCGACTCGGGTTTGACCTTATCCTGGTTGTTGGCCAACCTGCGCTCACGGGGCGCCCGTTCGGTCGAGGTCGCGGCCATGCTGCGCAAACCGGACGCGGCCAAGGTCGAGGTCCCGGTTCGCTACGTCGGTTTCGACATTCCGAACGAGTTCGTGGTGGGCTATGGTCTGGATTTTGCCGAGCATTACCGGAATCTGCCGTTTGTCGGCACCCTGGCGCCGCAGGTTTACCAGTGAGTCGGCGCCCCCAACAACACCAGGAAGAACTGCGAAGAAAGTAGATACGTGGCCAAGACACCGACCAAAAGACCGTTCTTCCGCGCGCCATTTCTGTGGCTGGTGCTAGGGCTGGTGGCCGTCTGGATGCTGGCCGGTTCGCTGTTCCGGGGCGGCCCGCAAGAGATAGACACTTCGCAGGGACTGCAACTGCTGGCGGACAAGCAGGTCAAGGCGGCCAAGATCGTTGACGGCGAGCAGCGGGTGGACCTGACGCTGAACAAGGAGGTCATCGCCAAGAAGGGGACGCTGGTCCGTTTCTACTACGTCGAGCCGCAAGGCGCGGAGGTTGTCGCGGCGATCAAGGCCGCCGACCCGAAGGAGGGCTTCAACTCTGAGGTGCCGACCCAGTCGTGGTGGGGTTCGTTGCTGATGACGTTGATCCCGATGGCGTTGATCCTGGGTCTGTTCTGGTGGTTGATGTCGCAGATGCAGGGCGGCGGGCGCGGCGGCCCGCTCAGCTTCGGCAAGTCGAAGGCGAAGCTGGTCTCGAAAGAGTCGCCGAAGGTCACGTTCGCGGATGTGGCCGGGGTGGACGAGGCGGTCGAAGAACTCCAGGAGATCAAGGAGTTCCTGGCCGAGCCGGCCAAGTTCCAGGCCGTCGGCGCCAAGATTCCGCGCGGCGTTCTGCTTTACGGGCCGCCGGGGACCGGCAAGACGCTGCTGGCGCGGGCCGTGGCGGGCGAGGCCGGCGTGCCGTTCTACTCGATCTCCGGGTCTGATTTTGTGGAGATGTTCGTCGGGGTGGGCGCCTCGCGCGTCCGCGACCTCTTTGAGCAGGCCAAGGCCAACGCTCCGGCCATCATTTTTGTCGACGAGATCGATGCCGTCGGCCGTCACCGGGGGGCCGGTTTGGGCGGCGGCCACGACGAGCGCGAACAGACCCTGAATCAGTTGCTGGTGGAGATGGACGGCTTCGACGCCACCACCAACGTCATCCTGATCGCGGCCACCAACCGGCCGGACATCCTGGACCCGGCGCTGATGCGGCCGGGCCGCTTCGACCGCCAGATCACTGTTGGCGCCCCGGACCAGCCGGGACGCCTGGCAATCTTGGAGGTCCACGCCAAGGGCAAGCCGATGGCGCCGGATGTGGACTTGGCCCTGGTGGCCAAGCGCACCCCCGGTTTCACGGGCGCGGATCTGGCCAATGTGCTGAATGAGGCGGCCCTGCTGACGGCCCGCGAGGATGTCAAGCAGATCTCCAATCACGCCCTTGACGAGGCGATTGATCGTGTGGTGGCCGGCCCGCAGCGGGTGTCGATGATGATGACGGAGGATGAGAAGAAGAACACCGCTTACCACGAGGGCGGTCACGCCGTGGTGGCGGCGGCGCTGCGCAACACCGACCCGGTGACGAAGGTGACCATCCTGCCGCGCGGGCGGGCGCTCGGTTACACCATGGTGATGCCGACCCGCGACAAGCATTCGGTCACCCGCAATGAGTTGTTGGACCAGTTGGCCTACGCCATGGGCGGGCGCGTGGCCGAGGAACTGGTCTTCCACGACCCGACCTCGGGCGCGTCCAACGACATCGAGAAGGCCACCGCCACCGCCCGCAAGATGGTGATGGAGTACGGCATGAGTTCCGACCTCGGGTCGGTCCGCTACGGCCAGGCCGAGGGCGAGGTTTTCCTGGGACGCGATTATGGGCATCAGCGCGATTACTCTGAGGCGGTCGCCGCTCAGATCGACGCGCAGGTCAGGGCGCTGATTGAGAACGCGCACACGGAGGCGTGGGCGATTCTGCGGGCGAACCGCGAGGTCTTGGACGCGCTGGTGCTGCAGCTGTTGGAGAAGGAGACGCTGAACGAGTCCGAGTTGGCGGTCATCTTCAAGGGCATTGTCAAGCAGCCGCCGCGCCCGGTTTGGTTGAGTTCGTTGGAGCGGCCGGTGTCCAGCCGGGGCCCGGTCGACATGCCGGCCCAGGTGGGCGACCAGTCCGCCGATGCCGCGCCGTCGCCCGCCGCCGATGGCCCCGCCGCCGCAGCCCAAGACCAGGCCGGCGCCCAAACGCCGCCCTCAGCCGGCGCCGAGCCTGGCCCTGAGACTGGCCCTGAGACTGGCCCTGAGACTGGCGCGGGCCATGTCTGAGCCGACGCCCGGCTTCGACGCCGCCCGGGTCGAGGCGGCCGTGCGGGAGTTCCTCCACGGCATCGGCGAAGATCCCGACCGGCCCGGCCTGGCCGAGACCCCGGCGCGGGTGGCCAAGGCGGCCGCCGAGATCTTCTCCGGGCTGCGTTGCGACCCGCGCGAACTGCTGGCGGCCCGCTTTGACCTGGGGCATCAGGAGTTGGTGCTGGTCAAGGACGTGGCCGTCTACTCGATGTGCGAGCACCACCTGCTGCCGTTTCACGGGCTCGCCCACCTGGGCTACATCCCGGCCGAGGACGGCCACATCACCGGGCTGTCGAAGCTGGCCCGCCTGGTCGGCGCCTATTCCCGCCGCCCGCAGGTCCAGGAGCGCCTGACCAGTCAGATCGCCGACGCGCTGATGCAGGCCCTGGACGCCCGCGGCGTGATCGTGGTCCTGGAGGCCGAGCATCTGTGCATGACCATGCGCGGGGTTCGGGCCCCCGGCTCGAAGACCGTGACCTCGGCGGTGCGCGGCGCCCTGCGCTCAGGGCCGACGCGGGCTGAAGCCATGTCCCTGATCGCCCATTGAGGCCGCCGCCGATGCTGGTCAATCCACCTCCAGAGGCCCGAACCCGGGGCCTGGCCCCGGGTTCGGCCGCCGCTTGGCCGGGGCAGGCAACGGGTCGGGCGGCCGGGCAGCCGACGGAGCAGCCGGCGGGGTTGGCGGCCGGGCAGCCGGCGGAGCAGCCGGCGGAGTTGGCGGCCGGGCAGCCGGCGGAGTTGGCGCCGGGGCGGCCGGCGGGCCTGCCTGAGCCGCTGGCGGCGCTCCGGCGGACAGCCGTCATGGGCATCTGCAATGTGACGCCGGACTCGTTCTCAGACGGCGGCCGCCACCTGGAGTTGGCCGCCGCGCTGGACCACTGCCAGCAGATGCTGGCGCAGGGCGCGGACCTGATCGACGTGGGCGGCGAATCGACGCGGCCGGGCGCCGCCCGCGTCAGCGCCGACGAGGAACTGGGCCGTGTCATCCCGCTGGTCACAGACCTGGTGGCGCTGGGGGCGGTGGTCTCGGTCGACACCATGCGGGCGGCGGTGGCCGCCGCCGCCGTGGACGCGGGCGCCAGCGTCATCAACGATGTCTCCGGCGGCCTGGCCGATCCGGCCATGGCCGGGGTCATGGCCGCCGCCGGCGTCCCGGTGGTGCTGATGCATTGGCGGGGCCACTCCGACCAGATGGACGGACGCGACCGCTATGGCGACGTGGTCGCAGAGGTCGCGGCCGAATTGGAGCTGCGGGTCGAGGCCACGCTGGCGGCTGGGGTTGCGGCCGAGGCGGTTGTCCTTGACCCGGGCTTGGGCTTCGCCAAGGCGGGCGCGTCGAATTGGCCGCTGCTGGCGAACCTCGACCGGCTCAGCGCCCTGGGTTTCCCGCTGCTGATCGGCGCTTCGCGCAAGCGTTTCCTTGACCCGGCGCGCGGGCCCGACCCGTTGCTGGCCGGGCGCGGCCCGGCCGGACGCGACGCCGCCACGGCGGCGGTCTCGGTCCTCGCGGCCATGGCCGGGGCCTGGTGCGTGCGGGTTCACGCGGTCGCGGCCAGCGCCGCCGCCGTCCGAGTCGCCGAACTGGCCCAATTGGCGGGGCCAAATCGGGATCGGAGCAGTAATAGGGCGCGGTCAGCTTCCAATCGACGCCAAGACGGGAGCATGATGGCCTAATGGATTGGTTGCTCGGAGGAACCGGCGCGGCGCTGGATGTGATCGAACTCAGCGGCATCACCGCCTACGGCTATCACGGCGTGCTGCCCGAAGAACGCCGCAACGGGCAGACTTTCCGCGCCGACCTGAAGCTGCACCTGGACCTCAGGCAGGCGGCGGCGAGCGACGATCTGGCCGAGACCGTCGACTACGCCCAAGTCGCCCGCGACGCGGCGGCGGTGCTGACCGGGCCGCCGTGCAACCTCCTGGAGACGGTCGCCTCGCGCATCGCCGAGGCCGTGTTGGCGCATCCCCGCGTCGAGTTGGTCGAGGTCACGGTGCACAAGCCGGACGCGCCGCTGGGCCTGACCGCCGATGACGTCTCGGTCAGTTTGCGCCGAAGCGGTCACGATTGGCGGGAGGCGACCTTCGTGGCGCCGGACTCGGCCATCTTCGAGGCGGTCAGCGAGGCTGAACGCCGCGCCGGGTTGGTCACCCCGGGCGGCCCCGACCAACCCCGCCCGGCCAGCGCCGCGGCCCGGCTGGGAGCGTCCAGCGCCGCGGCCGGGCTGGGAGCGTCCAGCGCCGCGGCCGGACTGGGGGCGTCCAGCGCCGCGGCCGGACTGGGAGCGTCCAGCGCCGGGGCCGGGCTGGCCGCGCCGCCCATCGACCAGAACCCGGACGACGCCCAACTGGTCATCGAACCGGAAGTGGCCAGGCCCTCCGGCGCCCCCCCGGCGCCGCCCGCGAGATTCGACGCCGAGCCGCGCGACGGCATCGGGCGGCGGCAGGCCCCCGCCGGTGGCCGGACCGACCCGGCCCCTCTCCGGCGGCGGCGCGCGAACCCGCTGGGCTGGCCGGTGGCGTCGGTGGACCAGGCCCCGGAAGAGCCCGCCGACGCGATCGTTGGGCTGGGGGCCAACCTGGGCGAGGCGTTGGCGACCTTGCGCGCGGCGGTGGCCGATCTGCGTGACGAACCCGGGATCGCAGTGCTGGCGGTCTCGCCGCTGGCCCGGACCGCGCCCGTGGGCCAGGTGGCCGACCAGCCGGATTTCTTCAACGCCGTCGCGCACGTCCAGACCACCTTGTCGCCGCGGGCCCTGCTGCACACGCTCCAGGGGATCGAGGAGAAGCATGGCCGCCAGCGCACGGCGCCCGGCGGGCCGCGCACCCTTGACCTCGATCTGATCGCTTATGACACGCTGCTGGCCGACGAGGATGAGTTGACGCTCCCCCATCCGCGCGCCCACGAGCGGGCGTTTGTGCTGGTCCCGTGGTCGCTGATGGCGCCGGGGGCGTTCTTGCCCGGACTCGGCGGCGGCCCGGTCGAGGAACTGGCCAAGTCCGCCCCGGACCAGGGGTCGATCCGCTGGCTGGCGCCCGATTGGGAGCGGCCGGCGCCGCCCGCGCCCGCGCCCGCGCCCGCGCCCGCGCCTGCACCTGCCCCTGCCCCCGCCCCTGCCGCTGCGCCCGCGCCCGCGCCGCCGCCGGTTGAACCGTCCGGGCGGGCGCCGCTCGGCTACGCGCCCGCCGGGCCCGGCGTGCCCGGGTTCTTCGCCGAGGCTCGCCGCGGCCACGGCGCCTTCCGCGGCCTGGGCAGCGCCGATGGCTCCAGCCTCGAGCCGCCGCTGCGGCCGGTGCCGTACCGGCCGTTCGCGGAGGATTCGCCGGGCAACCCGGCCGCGCCCGGTTTCGAGCCGCGCGTCGACGTCACGGCGCCCGCCCCGCCGATGCCGTCGCGCCGGGTCCCAGCCGAGACCATCACTTCCCAGCCGGCTGGCTATGAGGCCGCGCCGCCGCAGGCGCCGGAGCAACCCGGCTACTGGGTGACATCGGCCCCGGCGGGGGCATGAGGCCGACCCGCGTCCGCGCGATGGTGGCGGCCGGGGTGATCGCCGCCGCGGTCAGCGCCATCGTGGTCGATCTGGCCTCAGACTGGATTTGGCGGCGCCTGAGTGTGCCGTGGACGGTGGCGGCGGTCCTGGCGCTGGCGGCGGTCGTGGTGGTGGCTGGCGCCTGGCCGGTGCGCCAATACGTCAAGGGCAAGCGCCGGCGGGTCGATCCGCTGCGAGCCGCCGCGATCCTGACCTTGGGCAAGGCTTGCGCCCTCGGCGGCGCCGTCCTGGCCGGGTTCTACTGCGGGATCGCCTTGGTGGCCGCCAGCGTCCTGCATTCGCCGCTGGCCTGGCTGCGCCTGTGGCAGGCCGCCGCCGCCTGCTTGGCCGCGGTGGCGCTGGCCGTGGCCGGGCGCCTGGCCGAATGGTTCTGCCAGCTCCCGCCGGAGGATTCCGGCGCGGCTGACACCACCCCCGCCCAGCCCGACACCACCCCGGCCTGACCACCCGGGGTTCAGAGGCACCCCACAAACTCTCTCCGCTTCGCTCCGAGATTTTGCGGGGACCCCGAGTGGGCGAAACTCGGCTCAGGTGCAAAGGTTTCGGCTACATAGTGCGGCTCGGCCAGGTCGTTGGCGTGCGGCCTGCTGGCGTGTCCTGGGGGTGGCCGCCTGCTGGCGAGAGTGCGCTGGTCCGGCCGCAGTGTCCGTGTCGGCTCCGCGCGGGCGACCAGGGACGATGCGTCGCCCCGGGCGCGCCGCGCGCGCCGACCCCGCAGCTAACCCCGGTCACTTTCACCCGCGCGAAACTTGACCGGACTTACATGCCTCGGCGCAGGCCGCCGGCGCCGCGCCCGTGTCGGCCCCGCGCGCGCGACCAGGGCTTATGCGTCGCCTAGGGCGCGCCGCGCGCGCCGACCCCGCAGCTAACCCCGGTCACTTTCACCCGCGCGCAACTTGACCGGACTTACATGCCTCGGCGCAGGGCGCGGGCGCCGCGCCTGTGGCTGGTTCGGCCGCCGACGCGGCCGGGCCGTGACATAACCCCGCACACATTGACCCCCGCGCGAACTTGCGCGGGGTTATGTCACCAGCCGGACGGCGGCGGAACAACCGCTGCGCGCTGACCTGGGGCAACACCGCCCGCCCCGCGCCGGGTGCGGCCCGGGCCGTGACATAACCCCGCACACATTGACCCCCGCGCGAACTTGCGCGGGGTTATGTCACCGGCCGGACGGCGGCGGAACAACGGCGGCAGGCTGACCTGGGGGAACACACCCCGCCCCGCGCCGGGCGCGGCCCGGGCCGTGACATAACCCCGCACACATTGACCCCGGCGCGAACTTGCGCGGGGTTATGTCACCGGCCGGACGGCGGCCGGACCACCGCGGCGCGCCCACCAGGCCGAACACAACCCCCCCCGCGCCGGGCGCGCCCCGGGCCGTTACATAACCCCGCACACATGGACCCCGGCGCGAACTTGCGCGGGGTTATGTCACCGGCCGGCCGGCCGACGGAACAACCAGCCCCAAGCCCGCCACCAGGCCCTACGACACCACCGCCCACTTTGCTTAAGCCCTGACCCCCGCGCGCCCCGCCGAGCGAGCCACGGTCTTGTGGCTACAATTGAGCCACACATCAGCGAGGAGGCGAACATGACTGCGGACACAACCGTGCGCGCGAGGCTGGACAGCGAGACCAAGGAACGAGCCTTGGCCGTGCTTGACAGGATTGGCCTCAACGCGTCTGATCTGATCCGGCTGACTTTTCGGCGGGTCGCCGACGAGGGGCGCATCCCATTCGCGTTGGCGGTGCCGAACCAGGTCACCCGCGCGGCGCTGGACGAACTGGGCGCCGGCGGCGGAACCGCCTTCGCCAGCGTAAAAGACCTGATCGCGGACCTCGATGAGTGAGCGCCGCATCGTCCGCTCAACCCAGTTCAAACGCGACGCAAGGCTGGCCGTGCGCCAGGGCGGGGACGGGAGGGACCCAAGATGATGGCTGGATCGGACGCTTGGTCGTTGATTGAGAAGGCGGCGGTGGTGACCGGGCGGAATGTCTGGCAGACGCATGCGCTGAAAGCGCGCGGGCTGCGGTCGCTGTGGCTCTCGGACGGTCCGCACGGACTGCGCCGGCAGGCCGGGTCGGCCGATCACCTGGGGCTTGGGCCGGCGCAGCCGGCCACCTGTTTCCCGGTCGCTGCGGCGGTGGCCAACAGCTGGGATGTGGAGTTGGCGCAGGAGATCGGCGCCGCCCTCGGCGCCGAGGCCGCCGATCAGCGCGTCGATGTGCTGCTCGGGCCGGGATTGAACATCAAACGCAGCCCGCTGGGCGGGCGGAACTTCGAGTACTTCTCCGAAGACCCGCTGCTCAGCGGCAAGCTCGCGGCCGCCTATGTGCGCGGCATCCAATCGCGCCACGTGGCCGCCTGCCCCAAGCACTTCGCCGCCAACAACCAGGAACTCAGGCGCATGGCCTCAGATTCGGTGGTGGATGAGCGCACCCTCCGCGAAATCTATCTGACCGGTTTTGAGATCGTGGTCCGCGAAGCCCGGCCGCGCACCATCATGTCCAGCTACAACCTGGTGGGCGGCGTCTACGCGAGCGAGAACCACTGGCTGTTGAGGCAAGTGCTGAGGGACGAATGGGGTTTCGACGG
Source organism: Bifidobacteriaceae bacterium (assembly GCA_031278655.1). Taxonomy (GTDB): domain Bacteria; phylum Actinomycetota; class Actinomycetes; order Actinomycetales; family WQXJ01; genus JAIRTF01. Next base: position 14,593 of record JAITJZ010000132.1, on the reverse strand, counting down.
CGCCGTGGTCACAGATTGGGGCGCGTCGAACGACATCGCCGCCGGCCTGGCGGCCGGGTGCTCCCTGGAGATGCCGGCGGCCGGCCACGCCTCGGCCCGGCAGATCGCTGCCGCCGTCAAAAGCGGCCGCTTGGCCATGGCAGACCTCAACGCCCGCGTCCGGGAAGTGGTCGAACTGGCCGAATGGCGCCGCCAGGCGCCCCAAGCGGCAGACGCCGACTACGACGCCCATCACGAGCTGGCCCGCCGCGCGGCCGCGGCCAGCGCCGTGCTCCTGAAGAACGACCACCACCTGCTCCCGCTGAGCCCCGGCGCCAAGGTGGCTGTGATCGGCGACTTCGCGGCCCGCCCGCGCTACCAAGGCGGCGGCTCGTCCAGCGTCAACCCGCGCCGACTCGACTCCTGCTTGGACGTGATTGGACAATCTGGCCTGGTCATGACCGCCTTCGAGCCTGGCTTCAGGCGCGATGGCCGCCCGGACCCGGCGCTGGCGAGGGCGGCGGCAGCGGCGGCGCGCCAGGCCGACGTGGCCTTGGTGTGGTTGGGCCTGGACGAGGCCTCAGAAACCGAGGGCGCCGACAGGCGCGACCTGAAGCTGCCCCAAGCGCAGGTCGACTTGCTGGCGGCCGTGGCGCAGGCGAATCCGCAGGTCGTGGCGGTGTTGAGCCTTGGCGGGGCACTCGAGACGCCCTGGTTGGGGCACTGCCAGGCCCTGCTGCACGGCTATCTGGCGGGCGAGGCGGGCGCTGGCGGCCTGCTCGACGTGATTGTCGGCAAGGTCAACCCGTCTGGCCGCCTGGCCGAGACCTTCCCGGTCAGCCTGGCCGACCATCCGACCGCCGGCAGCTTCCCGGCCGCCGGGCGCCAGGCGGAGTACCGCGAGGGCCTGTATGTTGGCTACCGCTATTTCACGACCGCCGCCCGCCCGGTCGCCTTCGCCTTCGGCTTCGGCCTCAGCTACACCCAGTTTGAGTACTCTGACCTGCGCGCGGACCAGGGCCAGGCGCGCCTGCGGGTGACCAACACGGGTCGGCGCGACGGCGCCGAAGTGGTCCAGGTTTACGTCCACAGCTTGTCCGATGCCGTGCACCGGCCCGAGCGTGAATTGAAGGGTTTCGCTCGGGTCGCCATAGCGGCCGGGGAGTCGGCCGATGTCGCCGTCCCGTTGGGCGAGTTCGCGTTCCGCCGTTTCAACGCGGCGACCGGGACCTGGGAGGTCGAGCCGGGGCGCTACGAAGTCCAGGTCGGGGCCAGTAGCGTCGACATTCGCCTGACGGCGACCGTGACGCTTGAGGGCGAGGCTGGTTTTGGCGACGCCGAACGCGCCGAACCCGCCGACGGCGCGGGCGCGGGCGCGGGCGGGGCGCTGGCGTTGCCCAGCTATCACGCGGGGGCGGTCCATGATGTCAGCGATGAGGAATTCGAGCGCCTGCTCGGGCGCCCGCTGGTCCGCGAAGCGGCGGCGGTGGCGGAGCTGACCAGCGCGGACGTCATCGACTCGCTGGCGAACGCCCGCAGCTGGTTGGCCAGGTTGGGGCACCGCTGGTTGAAGCGGCGCCTGGCGAAGGCCGAGGCCGCCCGCGCGGCGGCGACGGCGGAGCTGTTCATCTTGTGGCTGCCGTTGGCGCGACTGGTCAAGGTGGCCGGCGGCAGAGTCGACGCGGGCGTGGTCGATGGCCTGGTCATGGCCGTGAACGGCCACTTCTGGCGCGGGTTGTGGGCGGCGGCGAGGGCCTATGCGGCCAACCGCCGGGCCAACCGGGCCACCGCCCGGCGCCTGGCCCAGAGCCAGGCGCCCAAGGCAGCGCTCAAGGCAGCGCCCAAGGCAGGGCTCAAGGCAACGCCGAAACGTTGATCCGGGGCAGATTTGTCAGGACAAGCGGAACGCGCTGCTCGGCGTTGGCGCGGCCAGGTCAGAGGTTGCCGTCGCCCGGTTGGAGAAGACCCGTCTCATAGGCGTAGACCACAACATGCACGCGGTCGCGCAGACCGAGTTTCTTCAGGACCGCGCCAACATGGGTCTTGACAGTGGCCTCGGACACGAACAGCTTGGCGGCGATCTCAGCGTTGCTCAGCCCCAGGGCCAGTTGGTCGAAGACCTCGCGCTCCTTCGGCGTCAGGACCGCCATCTCCTGCGCCGTCAGCTCCGCCAACGGATCGCCGCCAGCCAAAGCGCCCCCGCCCGCAACAGCGCCAGGCGCCCCAACAGCGCCAGACGCCCCGGCGGCATCGGGCAAACGCGGCGCGAACAGCTCCAACATGCGGCGCGTCACCCTGGGCGAAACGGCGGCGTCCCCGGCGGCGACCGCCCGGACGGCCGCCACCAAATCCGGCGGCCGCACGTCTTTGAGCAGGAAACCGCTGGCCCCGGCCTTCAGGCCGGCGAAGGCGTACTGGTCCAAATCGAATGTGGTCAACAGGATGACGCGGGTTTCGGGGTGAGCCTCGGCTATACGGCGGGTGGCCTCGATCCCGTCCATGGCCGGCATGCGCACATCCATCAGGACCACATCCGGCGCCAGGGCGGCGACCTGCGTCAGGGCGGCGGCGCCATCGGCCGCCTCGCCAACCACCTCAATGCCGTCCTCGGCGCCCAGCACCATGGCGAAGCCCATCCGCATCAGGGCTTGGTCGTCGACCAGCAGAACCTTGATCGCACTCATGTCAACGCGCCTCCTTCAGCGTCGCCACAACTCTCCAACCGCCTTCTTGGGTCGGCCCGGCCGCGAGCGAGCCGTCAAAGACCTCGACCCGCTGAGCCATTCCGACCAGCCCCTGCCCGGACCCCGCCCATTCCCCGCCAGCCTGTTCGGCGTCAAGGGTCGGCGGGCCGTTGACGACCGCGACCTGGATGGCGCCCGCCTGAGGCTGGGTGATGTTCACCCGCGCCCAGCCGGGCGCGCGGCCATGGCGCAGAACATTGGTCAAAGACTCCTGCACAATCCGGTAGATCGTCAACCCCAGGGCCGGATCGTCGGGGATGGCGGCGGCCAATTCCAGGGTCACGGGCAGGCCCGACTGCTTGAATGATTCGACCAGCGGCACCAGGTCACCGGCCCCCGGCTGGGGCGCGCGATCAGTGTCCGAGCGCAGCACCGCCAGCAGGCGGCGCATGTCCGCCACCGTCTGACGCCCGGTGTGGGACACCATGGCCATGGCTTCGCGGGCGCGTTCGGGCTGGCGGTCGATGGCCGCTTGCGCGCCGTCGGACAGTGTCACCATCACCGCCACCGAATGCGCCACGACATCGTGCATCTCGCGGGCGATGCGCGCCCGCTCGGTCGCCACCGCGATCTGCGCCCGCTGATCGCGTTCCAACGCCAGGTGTTCGGCGCTCTCGACCAGCGCGGCCACGTAGCGCCGCCGGTTCCCAAGATGCACAAAGACGCTGACCAGGGCCGTGTAGAGGGCTATCGCCACCAGTTCGTTGACGCCGTCGCCGGTGTTGTCGCCCGCCAGGTAGGCCATCACCACCAGGTCAGCGCAGGTGACGCCCAGCCCGATCCAGGCCGCCCGGGCGCTGGCCCGCTGGGCGACGGCGAACAGCGCGAAGAAGACCACCCATTGATCGGGGCGGCCGAGCGCCGCCCACATCGCCGAGTCCAACGCCAGCGCGCCCGCCAGCAACCAGATCGGGTGGCGGCGCCGCCAAGCGATCAGCGCCGCCACGGCCAGCGCCCAGTAGCCGGCGTAGACCTGGCCGATCACTTCGGTCGAGGCCTTGGCCAGCGGCGGCGTCAACCAGCCGCCGCCCGCGTCCGCGCCCCCTTCGCCGGCCGATCCGACCCAGGCCATAGCGCTGAGGGCGAAGAACAGGCCGGCCACGCCCACGTCCATGAGCACCGGGTGGCCGTCCGCGAAGCGGCGGAAGGGACCCGGCTTGGGCAGCTCCGGGCCGGCCGGTTCGGGTGGCGCGGATGGCGCGGATGGCGCGGGCAGCGCGGGTGGCGCGGGTGGCGTGGCGTCTTCCGCCCGCCCGTCGCGCCGGTCTGGTCCGGCCATTGGTCCCCTCCCGTCTCAAGATTCGCTGCCCGATGCCGTCCGCCCGCCTCGCCAGCCTCGCCAGCCGCGCCACCGGTCGCCTCGCCAGTAGCCCAGCCAAGCGCCCAGTCAAGCGCCCGGCCAAGCGCCCAGCACGGCGGCGATGCCGTCCGCCCGCCTTGGCGCGGACCACGCCCGAGGCGACCACAGCGCCGGGCGAGGTCGCCGACCGGCTGTTGGCACGGCATCGGCGGGCGGCGAAGTCCGTTCCCGCCACAAACAATAGCGCCGGGCCGGGCCGCGACCTTGCCTCAGGCGTCGCGGCGTTGGAAGACCGCGTAGGCGGGGACCAGCGCCAGCAGGACCCAGGCCGCCAAGCAGGCCGCGCCACCCCAGTAACCGCCGAGGAGCGATCCCTCAAACCCCGGCGATGTGGCCATCAGCGCGCCCGCCTGCCAGGGGGTCAGATCGACCACGCGGGAGACGAACTCGTTGCTGGAGCCGAGCGCCAGGACCATGGGGGCCACGAACAGCAACCCGATCCCGCTGGCGATGGCGCCGGCGCTGGAGCGCAGGATGAAGCCCAAGCCCACCCCGATCAAGGCCGAGGCCACCAAGTAGTAGACGCCGCCGAAGGCCAGTGCGGCGGCGTCAGGTCCAAATCCATTGCCCTTGCCGTTCGCGGCCAGCACGGCCACGATCCCAGCCGCCGTCGCGGCCATGGCGATGACCGCGACCACGGCGGTGAAGACGGCGGCGACAGTCACTTTGGCGGCGAAGACCTGCCCGCGCCGGGGCGCGGCAGCCAGCGTCGAACGGATCGAGCCGGAGCCGTATTCGCCGGTCACAATCAGTGCGCCGATCACCACCGCCACCATCTGACCGAGCATTGTCAGGCCGTTGTTGGTCAGCAGCAGGGTGAAGTCGCTGCCGCCGCCCGGGCCGACAACGCTTTCCCATTGGTCGGCCTCGACCGCGGCTATCGGCACGCCGAAGCCGAAGCTGAGCAAGATCAGCAGGACGGCGCACCACCAGGTCGAGCGCAGCGAGCGCAGTTTTATCCATTCTGATTTGACGATCCCGCCTAGGGTCAGGTCTTGGCCCAACGAGGACTGATACTGGCGGCCGGTCGCCGGGATTGCCGTGGCGGTCATTTCATCGCTCCTTCAGGGATGGGGGTGGGGGTGGCCGAACGGTATTCGACGGCCGTGTCCGTGAGTTTCATGTAAGCCTCCTCGAGGGACACCGTCACCGGCGCCAACTCGTAGATGACCCAGCCGCGCTGCGCCGCCGCTTGACCTATGGCTTCCACCGACAGGCCTTGGACGAGCAGTGATTCTGGGCCGTCGGCGGTGACGGTGACGTCCGGCGAAGCCAGCGCGGCCGCGATCTGGCCGACTTGCGGGGAGCGCACGCGGGTGGCCACGCCGCTGGAGGCCGCCAGCAGATCTTCGACGCTGGAGTCGGCGATCAGGCGCCCGCGCCCGATGACGATCAGCCGGTCAGCGGTCAGGGCCATTTCCGCCATCAGATGAGAGGAGATGAAGACCGTGCGCCCCTCTGAGGCCAAGGCTCGCGCCAAGCGCCTGACCCAGGCGACGCCTTCAGGGTCCAGGCCGTTGACGGGCTCGTCCAGGATGACGTTGGCCGGGTCGCCCAGCAGCGCGGCGGCTATGCCGAGGCGTTGATTCATGCCCAGCGAATAGGTTCCGACGCGCCGGCCGATGACGGCTTCGAGGCCGGTCATGGCGATGACCTGGTCGATCCGCTGGCGGCCGATCCGGTGGGTGGCGGCCAACTGCCGCAGATGGGCCCGGCCGGATCGGTTGGGGTTGGCGGCCTTGGCGTCCAGCAGCGCGCCGACTTCCCGCAGCGGCGCTTTGGCCTGCGTGAACGGGCGGCCGTCGACCAGCGCGCGGCCGGCCGCGGGCCGGTCGAGTCCCATGATCAGACGCATGGTGGTGGATTTGCCGGAGCCGTTCGGCCCCAGGAATCCTGTCACACAGCCGGGTTCGACCGTGAAACTGAGCTGGTCGACGGCCACCTTGTGACCGAATCGCTTGGTCAATCTCTCGACCTGAATCATCGCGTTCCTCTCGCTTTCGAAGGTGGTCCCAGACCACGTCTCGCTTCGTCGCCAAACACATTACGTTCGGGTCTGACGGACCGGCCACCGGCGAAAGGATGAATCTCAGCTTGGCCGGCCTCACCAACGCGGATGGGGTCCCTCATCCTGAAGGATGAGGCGGGCGGGGATGGAACGCGGCCTGACTGAGGCCTGACTGAGGCCTGACTGAGGAGGATTGAACTGACTGACGAGGATTGGTCAGACCGGGGATAACCTGCCGGCTATCGCCCGGCAGACCAGTTCAATTCCGCCCACGGCCAGTTCTGGGAACAGCGCGGGCTCGGTCAACTCGAGTTCCAGGAGCACCGGTTGGCCGTCGTCTCGCTGCACCAGGTCGGCGCGCGCGTAAAGGAACGGCCGCAGCGGCCGGGCCGGACCGTCGGCGGCATCGGCGGCCTCCCCAGCCGCAACGGCGGCGGCTGCCCCCGCGGTCCGGGCGGCCCCGGCGGCATCGGCGGCCTCCCCAGCCCCAACGGCGGCGGCTGCGACGGCGGCTGCGGCGGCCTCAATGGCTGCGTTCGCCACCGCCAACTCCGCGTCGCTCGGCTGGTGGCCGCCGGCCAGGGACTCCGCCTGGTACATCCGTCCGCTGGAGACCGGCCCCGTCAGCATCGCGTTCTTGCGCACCGCGTAGGCGTAGCGCCCGTCCAGGAAGACCATCGAAGTCTCGCCCTTGGTGTCGACGGACGGCAGGTAACGCTGAAGCATGACCGACTGGCCGGCCTCAAGCAGCCGCAGCGCGTGGGCTATCGCCTCGCCCCTGGCGTAGGAATCGTTGGCGGTGTAGCGGCCGGCCTCGACCGACCCGGCCGAGACCGCCGGCTTCAACACGAAATCGCCCAACGCCGGCATGCGGGTGTGCAGACCACGCGCCCGCAGCCCCTGACCCGGCTCCAACCAAGTGGTCGCCACCACCGGCACACCGCGTTTCTCCAGGTCAGCCAGGTAATGCTTGTCGGTGTTCCACTCCAGCGCCGCCGCCGGGTTGGCCAGGCGCGGCACCGACCACGCCCAAGCCAGGAACTCATCCCGCCGGGAGGCGTAATCCCAGGTGGATCGCACAACGCAAAGGTCAAAGGCGTCCCAGTCGACGGCCGGGTCGTCCCAAACGACCGCCCGCGCGGCGATCCCCATCGAGTTCAGGCGGGGCAGCAGGACGGCGTCGTAGGCGTCGAGCCCCGGAAACGCGCTGCACGTGACGAGGGCGACTGCTGGCTGGTGCGACAACTGGGCTCCTTGGGTCGGTTCAGGTCGGTTGTGATCTTCAAGATCGGTCACCAGCCAGCATACGCATTGACATGGGCCGAATCACGACATACTGTCTCACCCAGGAGTGCGCCCCGCTCCGATCGGCCGGATGTCTAAACCGTCGCCTCCCCAGGGCTTCGTTTGTGACCGCCACGTGGTACGGAAGACCGCCGGGCCAGCCAATGTCCATTGGCTGTGGCCCTCGCACAGCTTCGAACCACCCAAAGGCGGTGAGCCCAGGTGAACATTGTCACCGCGAACAAGCGCATCTACCTCGGCTCGGAACTGGTCAGCTCGGTCGACCGGTTTCCCAGCCCGGTCGACTTTGACGAGGACGATGACGACCAGCCGCCCGCGGCCGTGGACCTCGGCGCCACAGCCCGGTTGGCCCGCACCGCTCAACGCGGCGTGCTCGATTTCATCTGCGTCGATGACACTTTGGCCGGGAATCCGCCGTTCTCCGGCCGGCGGCGCAGCGGGCTCGACTCGATTCGCCTGGCCACGCGCCTGGCCGCGGCCACCCAGGGCATCCGCCTGGTCCCGGCCGTGCGGTCGAGCTGGGTCGAGCCGTCGTCGCTGCTGGAGGCTCTGGTCGGTTTGGAGATCGCTTCTGGGGGCCGCCACGGCTGGGAGCTGCAACTGCTGGACCATCCCTCCCCCAAGGCCCATTCGGGCGAGCTGCTGAGCGCCATCGTGCAAGATGCCTGGTCGCAGGCCGAACCCCGGACCAAGCTGGCCGCCTCGGCGCGGGCGATGCGCCGTCAGCGCCTGGGGGCCAGGGCCGCCGGCCGGCCCGGGGGCGCCGGCTCCCCGCCGCGCGGCCCGGTCTTGGTGATGAGGGCGGACACGCCCCGTTCCGCCGCCCTGGCCGCAGACAAGGCGGACATCGCCCGCGTCAAGGCGGAGTCGTTGGACGATGCCGTCGCCAAACGCGCCGAGTTGCGGGCGGCCGCCGCTGGGGCCGGGAGGGCGCCCGAGGATGTCAGGGTTTTGGTCGACCTGACGGTCACCTTGGCGCACGAGCCGGCCCACGCCGAGGCGCGCAAGGATCTGGCCGAGGGGATCATCGGCCGGCGGCTGGGCGGCGGCCATGCCCGCTACGTCGGCACGCCGGCGGGCTTGGCCGAGCACTGCCTGGAGTGGGCGGACCGGGGCGCCTGCGACGGCTTCACCTTCTTGCCGACTTCGCTGCCGGTCGACCTGATGCTGGTGGTGGACGATCTCGCCCCCGCCCTGGCCGCGACGGGCCGCTTCCCTTCCGCCTATCCGCACGCCTCGGCGCGCCCGGCGCGCCCGCGCGCGGTCCCGGTCCCCCGCGCCCGCCGCGCCCCAGCCCCATCCCGCTGACGCCCCAGCCCCATCCAGCTGACGGCCCCGGCAGGCGGCGCCGCGCCCGGTCCCAGGTCAGCGCGGGGAGACGGATGCGGACATGAGGCCGTAGGTGAAGGCGTCGGTCAGGGCCTCCCAGGAGGCTTCGATGATGTTGGCGCCAACGCCGACTGTCCGCCAGGTCGAGCAGGCGTCGGCTGATTCGATCATGACGCGGGTGACCGCGTCCGTGCCGCGGGCCGAATCGAGGATGCGGACCTTGTAGTCGACCAGGTCTATGTTGGCGAGTTCGGGGTAGACGCCGCCCAGGGCCAGGCGCAGCGCCGCGTCGAGGGCGTTGACCGGGCCGTTGCCCTCGCCGGTGGCGACGAGGCGTTCCTCGCCGGCCCACAGTTTGACCGTGGCCTCGGATGAGGTCGGCGCCTCGGGGCCGGGGCGGCCGTTCGGCACGGTCTCAGAGATGGTCCGCCACGATTCGACGCGGAAGTACTCAGGCCGCCCGCTCGGCAGTTGGGAGCGAAGCAGCAGCTCGAAGGAGGCGTCGGCGGCGTCGAAGGTGTAGCCCGCCGCCTCCAACGCCTTGACCTTCTCAGTCACGCGCCCCAGCACGTCATGTTGACCCGCCAAGTCGAAGCCCAGCTCCTTGCCTTTGAGTTCCACGGAGGCGCGTCCGGCCATCTCCGAGACCAGCATGCGCATGTCGTTGCCCACCGCCACGGGATCGATGTGCTGGTACAAATCCGGGTCCACCCGGATGGCGCTGGCGTGGAGCCCAGCCTTGTGCGCGAAAGCCGAGGTCCCCACATAGGGCTGGCGGGCGAAGGGCGCAATGTTGGTGACTTCGCTGATGGCGTGGGCCACGCCGGTCAGGTCCGCCAATTGGGCGGCGCTGAGCGCCGGCCGGCCCAGTTTCAGGACCAGGTTCGGGATGATGGCGGTCAGGTCGGCGTTGCCGGTGCGCTCGCCGTAGCCGTTGATGGTGCCCTGGACGTGCATGGCGCCGGCTTCGACCGCCGCCAGGGAGTTGGCCACCGCGCAGCCGGTGTCGTTGTGGCAGTGAACTCCCAGCGCCGCCCCGGTCAGGCGGCCGACTTCAGCCACCACCAGGCGCACCCGCTCCGGCAGCATGCCGCCGTTGGTGTCGCACAGCACCACCACTTCGGCCCCGGAGTCCGCCGCCGCCTTGACGCAGGAGACGGCGTAGGCCGGGTCGAAGGCGTGCCCGTCAAAGAAATGCTCGGCGTCGAGGAAGACCCGCCGCCCCTCGCCCACCAGGAAACTGACCGTGTCAGCGATCATGGCCAGGTTCTCCGCGCCGGTGGTCTTCAGCGCCCGCTCGACGTGGCGGATGTCGGACTTCGCCACCAGGGTCACCACCGGCGCCTCAGCCTCCAGCAGCGCCCTCACCTGCGGGTCGCTGGCCGCCGCGCCGCCGGCGCGGCGGGTGGACCCGAAGGCCGCCAGTGTGGCTTTGCCGAAGGTGACCTCTTTGGCCAGCCGGGAGAAGAACTCGGTGTCTTTGGGGATCGCGCCCGGCCAGCCGCCCTCGATGAAGTCAACCCCGAGGCGGTCCAGCAGGGCCGCGATCTGGAGTTTGTCCGCCACGGACAGGTTCATGCCTTCTTGCTGCGCGCCGTCGCGCAGCGTGGTGTCGTAAACGTGCAACTGCTTGGCCATGTGCTTTTCCTCGCGTCTCGGGCAACAAAAAACCTCCCGCCGGACGGACAGGAGGTTGCGCACCAAGCGGACTAGCCGCCGGGTGCGCTAAGTAATGATGATGACCTGATGAGTCACGCCTCCAATGGTGCCACAACGTCGGCTGGACGCGAAACCGCCTCGTCTTCCAATTCTGAGGCGCGGCGTCCTGTGCCGACCGCAGTCACCGGCGCCGTGTCCCGGCGCCGGTGACTGCGGCAGCGGTCAGGGCGTGGCGTTGTCGTCAGGGTCTTCGTCAGGGTCTTCGTCGAGGCCTTCGTCGAGGTCTTCGTCGAAGTCAAACAAGCCTTGACGGCGCAACTCGTTGCATTCGATGGCGAACTTGCCCAGGTTCTCCGTCAAATCATCGCGGACCTCCATGGCGTCACGGCTGTGGTCCATGCCCATCATCACATCTTCAAGGCTTGTGGTGCCCATGTCGATGCGCTGCTGGAGACGCTGCCACGCCCTGCCGGACTCACCGGAGCGCCGCTTGCGGACAGCCTCGGCCATCGATTCCTCGGTCATCGTGTGCAGTTTGTCACGCTCGGCCCGCATCCGGGCCGTCACCTTGCGCAACCACTGTGTGTCCCTACGGACGGCCTCAAGCGCCTCGTCCCTATTGAACTCCATTGGACCCACCTCCTTCGAGCGAGTTCTCTGTTCGTTTCAATCTCACCAGCTCGACAACCCGTCAGCCGCAGTGATCGCCTCAGACGCTTCCCGGCTGAGGTTGCCGCTGGTCTCGATCACCTTGACGATGGCTTGAATGGCTGCGATTGCCGCATTAAGGATACCGATTGCGTCATGGATTAGTTGAATCACCCTGATGACGGTATTGACTGCCCTGACGGCGTTGCTCGCCGCCCACATCACCCGGGGACCATAGAGCGCCACGGTCGCGCCGCCAGCCACCCACCCGGCCACTGGCACGGCCAGCTCCGTCAGAAGGATCATGCCGACCTCGACCATCAAGTTGATGGCTGCCGCGACCGCCTCAGCCGCTGCCGCCCCCGCCTCGACGGATGCGTCCAACATCTCCGCCATCTGCCGGGCCGCATCCGGGTACTCCTGGAGCCCTTCGATGTATTCCTCGAGCTGCTCCCGGAAGGCGTCCGCCCCGCGGCCGGCCCAGCCGTCGCCCAGCACTTCCTCCAGGGCGGTCAGGTCGGCGGCCACCACGCTGACGGCTGTGGCGCTGTTGCGCCAGGCCGTTGCCGCGGCGATGAGGGCGTCCCAGTCGCCGAAGAAAGGCTTGTAGACCAGTTCTTCAAGCGGTGAGTATCCCAGAATCAGTTCGGCCACCTTGTCTAGCACCGAGAGCATGCCTGAGAACTGGGATGTGATGTTCTTCTCCAGGTACAGCCGCGTCTGGGGCGGCGGTGTCAGGCATTGCGTTGCCCCGCTCATGACGCCTCCTCCCCACTGCCACTAGTCACACTGGAAGGCCAGGTCAACCGCAGTTCGACTTGCGGCAGGCCGCCCAGCTGCGTCAGCGTGGGCGTGATGCCCGTCCAATTCTCGAACGGCAGGCTGACTGTCTCATCACGCGGGATGGTCGGCAGCCATTGGTCCCGCGCCTCCCAGGCCGCCGCCAACTCCTCCGGCGAGCGCTCCAGCGGATCGGTTTGGGCATATTCCTTCCAGAAGCTGGCGGGCGGGTCATAGGTCGGGACGGATTCCGCCAGATCGACCTGCACAGACTCGCCAGCCTCGACTGTCGACCGGCCCGGCAGCGGCGGGTCGGCGGCGTTGGTGACGTCCGGTTCGGCTTCGCGCTGTTCCCATTCGGCTTCGCGCTGCTCCCATTCGCGTTCGCGCTGTTCCCATTCGCGTTCGCGCTGTTCCCACTCGCGCTCGCGCTGTTCCCATTCGTCGGTGACCGGCGTGGTTGGCGTCACCGGCGTGGTTGGCGTCACTGGGGTTGTTGGCGTCACCGGCGTGGTTGGCGTCACCGGGGTTGTTGGCGTCACCGGCGTTGTAAACACAGGCGTGGTGCCGCCACCGCCGCCACCGCCGCCACCACCGCCACCACCGCCACCACCCGTGTTGGTGTTGGTGTTGGTGTTCGTGTTGGTGTTCGTGTTGGTGTTGTCGATATCGATATCGATGTCGATATCGATGCCGCCACCGCCGGAGCCGCCGCCACCGCGACCACCATTCTCGATCTCATCCCTAAGCCTGTCGATTTCCTCTTGGAACATCTCCTCGAAGTCTTCGGCCAGCGCGCCAATCTCCTCGACTTTGTCCGCCATGCGGGCGGCCCCGCCTGTGGCCTCGTTCATGGCGTCCCGGATAGCCTCGTGGGCGTTGCCATAAGTGGCCGCCGCCGAGCGCAAGAGCAATCCGAAACTGCCGGTGACTTGGCAGTACCTCTTGACATAACCGCCGATTGCGCTCAGGTCGCTGGCGGCGTCATCAAGGCCGCCGCTGAGGCGCCTGAAGGCGCCAGCCTCATATTTGACCAAATCACTCATGTTTGGTCATCTCCTTTCTGGTTGAGTGGGCTGCGACCGGTTGGCCCGCCCGTGGTGCCGGGCGCGGTGGACGCCATTGGCCACCGCCTGCCGGCGATTCTTCATAACTGATAGGGGTCATCTTCAATGTCCCACTCCCCCCGGGCCTTGGCGCTGGCGACCTTCCGGGCCACCTGCTCACGGTCCCCCGCCCGGCCCACCACCACCGGCGCCAACTCCTCCTCCTCCTCCAGACGCGGCGCCAAATAACGCTTCGCCTTCCGCGCCTTAGAACTCTGCGAACCACCACCGCGGCCCATCGGCGCCGCCATCCCACCCTGACCGCCCTGACCACCCTGCGAACCAGCCCCGCCCTGCCCAGAACCAGCCCCGCCCATCACAGCGTCAGCCCCCCGGGCCCCAGCCACACCACCCGGCAAGCCGACACCGCCCACACCACCGCCAGCAGCCCCAAGACCACCGCCAACAGCCCCCAAACCCCCGGCCCCCAACCCGCCGGCCCCACCGGCCCCAAGACCACCAGCGGCCCTGAAACCCAACCCAACAGCCCCGGCCGCGGCCGCGCCGCCGCCCAACGACCCAGCCCCCAGGCCCGGCGTGATCTGACCATCAGCCCGCAAACCGTCCAAACCGGAATCCACCCGATAATCCCGCGGACGCCAACCACCCGGGGTGGTCGAACCACCACCCCCCGGGTTGGTCGAACCACCATCCCCCGGGTTGGTCGGATCTCCCGGGTTGGCCGAACGGTCATCGCCCGGGTTGGTCGGATCTCCCGGGTTGGTCGGATAGGCCGGGGTGACGGTGTCTGCGGGAGGCCCGTCTTTGGATGTGTCACCGGGGGGCTCGACGGGACCGACGCCGGTCTCATTCTTGATCGGATCGGTGGACGGCACCCGGGTGATCGGATCGGTGGGGAAGTTCGGAACAGCGCCACCGCCACCGCCACCGCCAGAGCCACCACCACCAACGCCACCGCCGTTTTGGTCATCACCACCATTTGGATCAGGGGATGGACCGGGGTCCGGTCGCACGACATAGGAAAACCGCGGCGGGCTTTGAGGTGAATAAGAGTTCGTAGTCCTAGCTGCGCTCGCCATCTCGCCTCGAAGATCGGCCAGTTCCTCGGCCGCCTGCCGTTCCTTCTCTTGCTGGAGGAGCCGGTTGAGTTGGTCGTTGGCGCCCAGGCCGACCTGGTCCAACAACCAGCCGACGGGAGTGCCATCAGCCACCGTGGCGCCGATCCGCACCAGATAATTGACGTCGAGCGCTTCGATCTCGGCCAGACGGTTACGGGCCGCCTGGAGCCGGTAACGGGCCCGGACCAAAGCATTCAGGGCCGAGGAGGCCTCCGCCGCCACATCCGAGATAGCCCGCTCCCACCGCGCTGCTTCCGCCTGCGCCTTGCTCACTGCACCCGACTGCCACCGGCCCTCCTGAACGGCTGTGACTCGAGCAGCATCCCCGTCAATGCCGTTGGAACCCCTCATCAGCGCGCCCAACGACGCGATCTCGACCCGGTCGACATAACCGGCAGCCGAGCCCGCCAAGCCGCCGCCCACTCCGGCGGTGGCGCGACGCAGATCCCCTAACGCGCTCATCAGTAAACTCCCCTCTCAGATTGACTCCTCCGGCGGCCAGCCGCCACAACCACAGCCACAACCACACCACCCACAACCAACAACCCGCCACCACCAACCAACAACCACACCGGCGACAAAGACACCCCACCACC
>JAITJZ010000123.1 GCA_031278655.1 Bifidobacteriaceae bacterium | reverse complement strand
TCGGTTGAGCGGGCGAGCTGGTCGCGGACCCAGTTGATGGTCTCGGCGAGTTTGCGCAGGCGCTTGTTGTGCCCGGATTGGCCTGGGAGGTTCGGGAAGTGGCCTTTGATCAGCGCCGACACTGGGCGCCCCGCCCCAAGAAACCACGCAGGCGCGCCGAACACACCCCCCGGAATCAACGATCTAGCGGCCCGGCTCGCCGGCCCCGAGGGTCAGAGAATCTGCTTGCGGAAGGCCGCCCATTCGGGCGGACGGCGCTCCAAGAAGGCGTCCCGGCCCTCGGCGCCCTCGGCGCTGCCATAGGCCAGGCGGGTCGCCTCGGCGGCGAAGACCTGCTGGCCGGCGAGGCCGTCATCGGCCAGGTTGAAGGCGAATTTGAGCACCCTGATGGCGGTCGGGGATTGCTCCGCGACGCGCGCCGCCCAGGCGATCCCGCTGGCCTCGACCGCCTCATGGGGGACGGCGGCGTTGATCGCGCCCCAGGCTTCGGCCTGCTCGGCGGTGTACGTCTCGGCCAGGAAGAAGATTTGACGGGCCCGCTTCTGGCCGACCTGCCGGGCCAGCAGCGCCGAGCCGTAGCCGGCGTCGAAGGAGCCGACGGTGGCGTCGGTCTGCTTGAAGCGGCCGTGCTCGCGGCAGGCGATGGTCAGGTCCGCGACCACCGCGAGCGAGTGGCCGCCGCCCGCCGCCCAGCCGTCCACCAGCGCTATCACCACTTTGGGCATGGTTCTGACGAGGCGCTGGGCCTCCAGGATGTGCAAACGGCCCGTCGCCGGGGGTGAGGCGGTGCCCGATGCCGCGCCGACGGCATCGGACAAGTTGTCGCCTTGGGCGTCCGGCGGCCCGGGCGTCCGGCGGTCGCGCGCGGGCGCGGCGTACTCGTAACCGCTGGCGCCCCGGAAGCGCTGGTCGCCGCCCGAGCAGAAGGCGTGGCCGCCGTCTTTGGGGCTGGGGCCGTTGCCGGTCAGGAGGACGGCCATGACGTCGGGCGAATCGGCCGCGTGGCGCAGGGCGGCGATCAACTCGTCGACTGTGGTCGGGTCGAAGGCGTTGCGGACCTCCGGCCGGTTGAAGGCGATGCGGACCCAGGGCTGGTCGGCTTGGCCGGGCTGACCGGCCGCGCCGGGCCCGGCGCGGTTTACCCCCCGGTGGTAGGTGACCCCGGTGAGGGACTCGAAGCCGGGCACGTCGCGCCACAGCTCCGGCGTGAAGCCGGCGGATTTGAGCGTTGGCAGGGCGGCCCGGAGGTTCGGATCGGTCATGCGCACGAGCCTAATGCGCCTGTCTGACACCGAAATCCGCGCGCCTGTCCGCGACCCAGGTTCTAAGCTTGGACAGTTCGCGCCGCTGGCGGCGCCAACCCCCGACCACAGGAGCAAGGGAGACCATGAGCACCCCATATGACGATGGGCAACCGGCGCCGCCCAACTACGACCCGGCGCCCACCGCCGCCCCGCCGCCGACGAGCCTCGCGCCGCTGCCGGCCAGCCCGGCGCCGCCGAGTTACGCCCCGGCCCCGCCGAGTTTTGCTCCCGTGCCCACCGGCGCCGCCCCGCCGCCCAACTACGCGTCGGCGCCGCCCACCGGCTACGCGCCGCCCACCGGCTACGCGCCGCCCACCGGCTACGCGCCGCCCACCGGCGCCGCCCCGCCGCCAAATTACGCGACGCCGCCCAACTACGCGCCGGCGCCGCCCACCGGCTACGCGCGGCCCACCGGCTACGCGCCGCCCGCGTCGCGCGCCCGGGGAAAGGGCAAACGGAGCCGCGCCGGCCTGGTGGGACTGGTGTTGGCGCTGCTGGCGACCGTGGGCGTGGGCTTGACCACTTGGGGATCGCTGGCCATGATCCGCATCGACCTCGAGCCCTTCGCGGCCGCCAAGTGGTGGTTCTTGGCCCTGCTGATCGTGTCGCTGGTGCCGGTCACGGCCGCCGTCTTCTGTGTGGTGGGGCTGGTCAAAGGGGCGCACCGGGTGGCGGCCGGGATCGGTTTGGCGGTGTCGCTGCTCGGGCCCGCCGCGGCGGGGACCCTGGGCGGCGACCTGGGCATGAACGCGCTGATGGCGCACGTGGTCGAGAGGAACGCGATGGTTGTCGGGGGAATCGAGGCCGGGCGCGGCCAGCTCCTGTCCTGGCTCGAACGCGAGGGGGTCGAGATCCCCTCCTGGGCCGAGCCCCTGTTCGAAGTCGATATCGACTTCCTCTCCGACGACTGAGCCGCCCCGGCAGGCGCCCGAGCTCTGCGCCCGAGCTCCGCGCCCGACATCCTAGAGTGGACCTGTGACAGCGGTCTTCGACATCCCCCTGACGAACCGGTTTCGCGGGGTCGGGCGGCGGCGCGGCGTGGTCTGCGAGGGCGCTGCCGGCTGGGGCGAGTTCTCGCCCTTCGAGGATTATCCGCCCGCGGAATGCGTGCCCTGGTGGCGGGCCGCGCGCGAGGCCGCAGAAGTCGCCTTCCCGCCGCCGCGCCGCCTGACCGTGCCGGTCAACGCGATCATCCCGGCGGTCGGCCCGCAAGCGGCGGCGCGGTTGGCGGCCGCCTCGGGCGGTTGTGTGACCGCCAAGGTCAAGGTCGCCGAGCCGGGCCAGGGCGCGGCGGAGGAAATCGACAGGGTCGCCGCCGTGCGTGACGCGCTTGGCCCGGCCGGGAAGATCAGGATCGACGCCAACGGCGCCTGGGACCCGGACACCGCCGTGGAGCGCATCGCCGCCCTTGACCGCGCCGCCCGCGGGCTCGAATACGCCGAGCAGCCCTGCCCTTCGGTGGCGGAGTTGGCTCAGGTCCGCCGCCGCGTCCAGGTCCCCATCGCCGCCGACGAGTCCATCCGCCGCGCCGCCGATCCTTTCGAGGTCAAGCGACAGCAGGCCGCTGACCTGGTAGTTCTCAAGGTCCAGCCGCTTGGCGGGGTTCGCGCCTGCCTTCGGTTGGCGCAGGCGCTGGACCTGCCGGTGGTGGTGTCCTCGGCGGTCGAGACGTCGGTCGGCCTGGCCATGGGCGTGGCCTTGGCCGCCGCCCTGCCCCGCCTCGACTTCGCCTGCGGCCTGGGCACGGGCCAGCTTTTGGCCGGCGACGTCACGCCCCAGCGTCTGTTGGTGTCCGATGCCGTGCTGCCGGTCCGCCGGGTGGTCCCCGACCCAGCTTGGTTGGCCGCCCACCGGGCCACGGCGGCGGTCGAGCGCCGTTGGCGCGAGCGCCTCGATCAGGTCAGGCGGTTGGCCGAGGCGGTCGACGCGGACGCGGCGCCGGGCGGTGGCGCGTGAGCGGCGCGGTCGAGGCGGCGCGGGCGCTGCTGGACGGGGCCGTCGCGGCCGGTCTCAGGCGGGCGGTCTTCGCCCCCGGATCGCGCAGCGCGCCCCTGGTTTACGCCGCTGTCGAGGCGGCGGAGCGAGGCCAGATCAAACTGACGGTCAGGACCGATGAGAGGGTGGCCGCCTTCACCGCTCTGGGGTTGGCAGCCGCCAGCGGCGAACCGGTGGCGGTGGTGACGACATCGGGCACGGCCACGGCCAATCTGCACCCGGCGGTGATGGAGGCGGCCGCGTCACGGTGGCCGCTGATCGCCATCACGGCTGACCGGCCCGCCGAGTTGCATGGTGTTGGCGCGAATCAGACGGCGGACCAGCGCGGGCTGTTCGGCGCGGCCCCGGTGTGGTCGCAAACCATGGCGGCGGGCGCGGCCCGCCGGGCTCTGCGGGAGGCGGGCGCGGCGGCGGTGGCGGCGGCCCTCGGCCGCCGCTCTGGGAGGCCCGGTCCCGCGCACATCAACATTCAGTTCCGCGAGCCGCTGGTGCCGACGGCGGACCAGCCCGGGCTGGGCGCCTCGGGCGCCGGTTGGCCGGTGCCTGGTTCGGGCGATCAGCCCAGTTCGAGCGCTGCGCTGGACTCGTCCGGTTGGCCGGCGCCCGCGGGCGCTGAACTGTTGCCGATCGAGTTGGGGCAGGCCGGCCGGACGGTGGTGATCGCCGGGCACGGCGCCGGGCCGCAGGCCCGCCAGCTGGCCGAGGCGGCCGGTTGGCCGCTTCTGGCCGAGCCGGGCTCGGGCGCCTGGGGCGGCCCGAACGCCGTGCCGGCCGGACGGCTGGTGGCGCAATTGCTCGGCCACCAGGCCGAGCGGCTGATCGTCTACGGCCGGCCGGTGCTCAGCCGTCCCATCACCCGTTTGATCCAAGAGCCGGGGATCGACACCGTCATAGTCCATCGCGGCGGGGGCGCCTGGTTCGACCTCGGCCGCCGTGCCGGGCGGATCGCCAGCGCCGCTTTTCTGGCCGTCGGGGCGGGCGGCCAGGATCGGCGCTGGTTGGAGACCTGGCTGGCGCTGGGCCAGGCCGTCTGGCAAGAGATCGAGGCCTGCCCCTGGCCCACCGGGCCGGCCATCGCCGCCGAGGTCGCGGCGGCGGGAGGACCGCTGGTGGTGGCGGCGTCGAGCGCCATCCGCGACCTCGACCTGGTCCCCGCCGCTGGGGCCAACCGCCCGGCAACCTCCCCGGCAATGGCGCCGGCAACCGCGCCGGCAATGGCGCCGCCGGCCGGGGGGCCGGCGAGGCGGCTGACCGGAACGCCGGGCCAGGCGCCGCGTTCCGCCGCGCCGCCTGAGGGCGGGGAAGGGCGCGCCGACTCGGCGTTGACCCAGGTCTGGGCCATGCGCGGGCTGGCTGGGATCGACGGCACGGTCAGCTTCGCCGGCGGTGTTGGGCTGGCCCTCGGCCAGCCCGTGACCGCGCTGGTCGGGGACTTGGCGCTGGCGCATGACGCCGGCGGCTTGGCCGTCCCCGACCATGAGCGACGCCCGGACTTGCGGATTGTGCTGCTGGACGATTCGGGCGGGGCGATCTTCGAGAACCTCGAGGTCGCCGCCCCGGAACTGGCGCCAGCCTTCGAGCGCTTCTTCGCCACGCCGTTGACCGTCGACTGGGCCCAATTGGCCGCCGCCCACGGCGCCGGTTTCGAACGCGCCGCCAGTCTTGGCCAACTCCGACGCGCCCTCAGCCGCCCGGTCGCGGGCGTCAGCCTGATAGCTGTGCCGCTTCAACGGGCGCGCCGGCGCGGCTTCGAGCGTCGGATCGTCGAGCGATTCGAGAAACGCCTGACCGCTTTCCAGAGACTTCCCAGCGATGCGGGAGGATTCATCCAGGATCAAGCGGTTTGATAGACGTTGACGCTGAAAGGAAGACAACGATGAGCGACGAGTCCACGCGGGCGCCCGATGGCGCGGCGAACGACGACCAGTCACGGCCGCCAGAGGCGGTCACAGAACAAGTTCCCCGCCCCGGCTCCGGTCCAACCCAGCCGCTAGGCGGCCCCTACGCGCCGCTCGCCTGGGGCGCGCCGGCCGCTGGCCCGGCCGGCGCCACCTCGCCGCTTCCCCCGGCGGAGCCTCAGGCCAGCGCCGTCTCGCCGTTCCCCTGGCAGCCGGTGCCCACAGCCCAGTCGCCCGTCCAAGCCACGCCATCCGGCCAGGCCACGCCATCCGGCCAAGCCACGCCATCCGGCCAGGCCAAGCCATCCGGCCAGGCCAAGCCACCGGCCCAGACCCAGCCACCGGCCCAGACCCAGCCACCGGTGCCAGGGACGCAACCAGGCGCGGGCGGGCAGACCGCGAGCTGGCCGCCGCGCGCCCAGACGCCGACCGGCCCCCACACGCCGCCAAGCGGCGCCACGCCGACCAGCTATCCCGGCCCGGCCCAGCCCTCGCAGCGCCCGGGCCAACATGTCGCGCCCGCCGCCCACCAACAACCCGCAAGCCCCGGCTTTGACGAATCGCGGGCCTGGCAGGCGTCCGCCGCCCCGCCGCCCGGCCCGGTGTCAGCCTCGGCCAACCCGCCCCTGCCGCCCCGGACGGCATCGCCTTATCAAACCCCGTCCTATTCGCTGGGCGGCGGACCGGTGCCGTTGACCGGCCAGACGGCATCGGGCGGCCAAACGGACTCACGGGCCCCGGCGGCGACGAACGCGCCCCCAGACGACCCGCCCAAAGACGGTGACAAGCGCAAACGGAAGACCGTGACGCGGGCCGGGGCCTGGGCGATCAGCCTGGTGGCCGCCATCGTGGCGGCGGCCCTGACCTTCGGGGCGACCTACGTGCTGGTGATCCGCGACGGCGCCGCCCTGTCCACCCAGGCGCCGCCGGCCAACAACACCACCACCGGTCCCGCCGTCGACGGACTGACCTCCGGCAAGAACGTGCCCGAGATCCCGGAGGACGCCTACGACGGCGGATCGCCGGAATGGAACGTGGTGGCGGAGCGCGTGCAACCGACGGTCGTGGCCCTGCAGGTCTCGTCCGGCAACTACGGCGAGGGCTCGCAAGGCTCCGGTGTCATCATCAACTCGGAGAAGGGTTACGTGGTGACCAACAACCACGTCGTCACCGGCTCGTCCACGATCGACGTCATCATGGCGGACGGGCGCATCTTCGCGGCCGAGGTCCTGGGCACCGACCCGACCACCGACCTGGCCGTGGTCGAATTCGAGGATCCGCCGGCTGATCTGGTCGAGGCGGAACTGGGGGACTCTGACGCGGTGGTGGTCGGCGAGCCGGTGATGGCGGTCGGCAACCCGCTGGGGTTGGACAACACGGTCACCACGGGCATCGTCTCGGCCCTCAACCGGCCGGTCGCCCCTGAGAGCGGCACCGGCGGCGATGTCGCCGAAGCTGTCACCAACGCCATCCAGGTCGACGCGGCCGTCAACCCGGGCAACTCCGGCGGCCCGCTGTTCGACTCGAAGGGCCGGGTCATAGGCATCAACAGCTCGATCGCCACCCTGGGCTCGTATTCGGGTCAGAGCGGCAGCATCGGCTTGGCCTTCGCCATCCCGGTCAACCAGGTCAAGAAGGTTGTTGGCCAGTTGATCGAGAAGGGCGTGGCCGAACATCCGTTCCTGGGCGTGACCACGGGCAACACCGTCACCAGCATTGACGGCGTGTCGCGGGCGGGGGCGGAGTTGCGCTCGGTGCAGCGCGGCACCCCGGCCGACGAGGCGGGTTTGAAGAAGGGCGACGTGATCGTGGCCCTCGACGGCCATCCGACCACCGGGGCGACCTCGCTGACCGCTTGGGTGCGGTCGTATTTGCCCGGCGATGCCGTGGTCCTGACCGTTGTCCAGGGCGGCGTGGCCAAGGACATCGAGGTCACGCTCAGCACGCTGGGGTCTTCCTGAGTTCGGGCCTGGCGGGGCGTCGGCCGGGCTGAGGGCGCCGCGTCAGGCCGGGGCGTCGGCCGGGCTGAAGGGCGCCGTCTCAGGCCGGGGCGTGGGCCGGGTTGAAGGGCCCCGCGTCAGGCCGGTCCAGGCGGTTCGCCCAGGCCGAGCGCTTGGCGCATCGGCGCCAGCTTGGCCTCCGTCTCGGCCAGTTCGGCGGCCGGGTCGGAGGCGGCCACAATCCCGCCGCCGGCCCACAGCCGCGCCTCGCGCCGGTCGGGGCTCAGTTGGGCGCAGCGCAGCGCTATGCCCCACTCGCCGGCGCCGTTGGCGTCGATCCAGCCGACCGGCCCGGAGTAGCGGCCCCGGTCGCGGCCTTCCAGTTGTCCGATGACGCGCGCCGCCTCGGCCGCGGGGGTGCCGCAAACAGCGGCGCTGGGGTGGAGGGCCGCCACCAGGCTGAGCGCGCCGGGCAGGCGCCCGCCCGGCGTCCGTTTCAACTCGCCCACCACATCGGTGGCCAGGTGCATGACGTTCGGCAGGTGCAGGACCGAGGGAATGTCTGGGACCGCCAGTTCCTCGACCAACGGCGCCAGCGCCGCCACCACCGAGGCGACGGCGAACTCGTGTTCTTCGAGGTCTTTCGATGAGCGCGCCAGCGCCGCCGCCCGCGCCAGGTTGGCCTGGTCGCTGCCGCGCCGCCGGATGGTGCCGGCCAGGACGCGGGATGTGACCAGCCCCCGGCTGGAGCGGATGAGCAGTTCGGGCGTCGCCCCGATGAGCCCGTCGACGGCGAAGGTCCAGGTGTCGCGGTAGTGTCCGGCGAGGAAGGCGAGCACGGCCTGCGGGTCGATTCGCCCCGCGGCCGCGTGGGCGACGACGGATCGCGCCAGCACCACCTTGTCAAGCCCGCCGGCCTCGATCAGCCCGATTCCCCGGCGCACCACCGCCGGCCAGTCGGCCGCCGCCACCGGCCCGGGGGACTCGGTCATCGCCTGCGGGGGGGCGGCGTCCCCGGCTGGTCGGGGGCGCGGTCGGCCGCGCCCCTGGTCGGTGGGGACGGGCGCGGGCGCCGCCTCGCACCCGGCGGCGTCAGCCGTGGTGATCCATTCGCGCCCGCGGTGGCGGGCGATCAGGGTGCGCGGCACCACCAGCACCGACGGCTCCGCCGAGGCGGGCGAGAAGGCGAAGGCGCCCAGGGCCAGCGGCCCCATGCCGGGGTGGTCAGCCGGGCCGTTGATGGTGGCGCGGGCGAGCACGGCCCGCCACCAATCCTCGGCCGCGCCGAAGCGGCGCGGCCCTGAGGTCTCGAAGCGCGCGGCCTCGCCCAGGCCGACGAACCCGTCCCCGCGCCTGAGCCAGGCCAGCGGCTCGGCCCCGGCCGCCCCGGCCGCCCCGGCCGCGTCGCCCGGCCCGCCCGCGTCGGCCTGGGCGGCCTGGGCGGCGGCGAGCAGATCGGTCGGGTGGTCCGTCGGCGTGGTGGTGAAGGTGATCGTGGGGAGCATCGCCGGTCCAGCCTAATCGGAAAGTGCCGCCATCGCGGCGCCCGCCGCCCCGGCCGCACGGCCGCCGCCGGGCTGCGACCCCGCACACATTGGTCCCCGCGCAAACTGGCGCGGGGTCATGGCCGCCGGCCGGGCGCGGGCGGTGCAAGAATGCGGTCGAGTCCCAAAACCGGGACCGGTGGCCGTCTCGCGCGGCCGATGGGCATGCCATCATGGCATCCGTGACCGCCGCAGACCTCGCCAAGGAGCCTCGCGCCGTGGCGGCCATGTTCGACACCGTCGCCCAGAACTACGATTTCGCGGACGCGATCATGACCCTGGGGCTGGTGCGCTGGTGGCGGCGGCGCACTTGGGAGGCGGTCGCCCCCGGCGGGGGCGAGCGCATTCTTGACCTGGCGGCGGGCACCTGCACGTCTTCGGTGGCGCTGGCGCGCCGGGGCGCGCGGGTCGTGGCCCTGGACTTCTCCGAAGGCATGCTCAGGCGCGGTCAGCGCCGGTTGGGGGCCTGGACCGGCCAGGTCGGGTTGATCGGCGGCGACGCCACCGCCCTGCCCTTCGCCGATCACACCTTCGACAAGGTCACCATCTCCTTCGGGCTGCGCAACGTCCAGGACGTGCCGGGGGCGCTGGCGGAGATGCTGCGCGTCACCAAGACCGGCGGCAAATTGGTCGTCTGCGAGTTCTCGCGCCCGGTCTGGCGGCCCTTCAGGGCCGCCTACCGCTGGTACCTGGCGAACGTCATGCCGACCGTGGCCAAGGTCGTGGCCACCAACTCGCCGGCGTACCGCTACCTGGCGGACTCGATCTGGGCCTGGGCGGACCAACAAGAACTCGAGCGCCAATTGACGTTGGCGGGCTGGGCCGAGGCCAAACACGTCAATGTCATGGGCGGAATTGTGGCGTTGCACACAGCCACCGCGAAATGAACGCCAAATAATAAAACGACATTATTGTTTCGTAATTGCGATTATTGTCCAACAGCCCGCGCGGGCCGTTCATGTGCGGCGACACCAGCCAGCTTATGTAGAATCTGTGTGTTCCAGGTCAAATCATCCATCGAACTTGAAAGGCTGCCCGGTGCATTCAAGCTCAGGTGGCGAAGCGAATGTGATCGTCGTCGGCGCCGGACCCGCAGGGTCCACCGCTGCCGCCTACCTGGCCAACGCCGGCGTTGCGACTCTGCTGCTGGAAAAGTCCTCCTTTCCGCGCCCCAAGGCCTGCGGCGACGGCCTGACCCCGCGCGCCGTCAAGGAACTGATCCACCTGGGCCTGCCCTTCGCCGAGGCGGACGGCTGGATGCGCAACCGCGGCCTGAGGGTCTTCGGCGGCGGCCATGAACTCGAGCTGCCGTGGCCGCGCCTGGCCTCCTTCCCGGACTTCGGGCTGACCCTCCCGCGTGAGGACTTCGACCTGCGCCTGGCCCGGCACGCCGCCCAGGCCGGCGCCGAACTGCGCGAAGGCGTCAACGTCACCGGCCCCCTGCTGGATGACCGCAGCGGGCGCGTCATCGGCGTCACGGCCGCCACCCCGGACGGCCCGGCCGAGTTCCGGGCCCCGCTGGTGGTCGCGGCCGATGGCGTCTCGGCCCGCCTGGCGACCGCCGTCGGGCGCCCCAAGAAGCCCAACCGCCCGGTCGGCGTGGCCGTTCGGACCCGGATTCGGCTGGACGGCCGCGCCCTCGCCCCGGGCCGGCTGGAATGGATGGAGTCCCACCTGGAGTTGTGGGACGGCCCGCCCGCGCAGGGCCGCCTCATGCCCGGCTACGGCTGGGTCTTCCCGGAGGCGGCGGCCCAGACCCAGGCGGACGGCATCGGCCAGGGCGCCGATGCCGCGCCCACCGCCCGCCACCGCCCGCCGGGTGACGTCGTGGTCAACGTTGGCGTCGGCTCGGTCGCGTCCAGCGCCCAGGCGGCTGGCGCCGCCAAGGTCAACTACCGGGCCCTGCTCACCAAATGGCTCGACACCCTGGGGCCGCGCTGGGGTTTCACCGCCGCCGACGTGATCGACCGGCCGCGTTCGGCCGCCCTGCCGATGGCCTTCAACCGCCAGCCGTTGTACGCCCGCGGGCTGGTGCTGGTCGGGGACGCCGGCGGCATGGTGTCGCCTTTCGACGGCGAGGGGATCGCTTACGCCATGCAATCCGGCCGCCTGGCGGCGGGCGTGATCGCGCAGGCGTTGGCGCGCCCGAGCGGCGAGGGCCGGGAGGCGTCGCTGAGGACATATCCTGAATTGATGAAAGAGTCGGTCGGGGGTTATTTCTCTTTGGGCAGAGTTTTTGTGAAGCTGATCGAGCATCCGGCGGTGATGCGCGTCTGCACCCGGTACGGATTGCCGCGCCCCACATTGATGCGACTGGTGATGAAGCTTCTGAGTGATCTTTATGAACCGCGTGGCGGCGACTGGATGGACAGGACCATCGCCACGCTCGCCCGAATGGCGCCGGCCGCATGAGCGGGCGGACTCACCGAGCTGGAGGTTTGCAGTGACTAACCCTTATGTGCCGGTCTTGGCGATGCTGGCGGTGGCGCTGGTGATGGGTTTCGGCGGCCTGGCGGCCAGCTGGGTGATCGGCCCGCACCGCTATAACAAGGCCAAACTGGAGGAGTACGAATGCGGCGTCGACCCCAGCCCGCACCCGCGCCAGGGCGGCCGCTTCCCGGTCCGCTTCTACCTGGTGGCCATGAGCTTCATCATCTTCGACATCGAGGTTGTTTTCCTCTACCCGTGGGCGGCCAACTTCGCCGGCTTGGGCTTGGGCGCGACCATTGCCATGATGGCCTTCTTGGCCCTGATCACGGTGCCGCTGGTGTATGAGTGGCGGCGTGGGGGCCTGGACTGGGACGGGGGGGAGTCGTCAGATGGCTGACGGGATCGAGGGCCGCGCCCCCGAGGGCTTCGCCCTCACCAGCATCGCCAAGGTGGTCAACCATCTCAGGGCGGGCTCGCTCTGGCCGGTGACGATGGGCCTGGCCTGCTGCTCGATCGAGATGATGGCGGTCGGCACATCGCGTTTCGACATCGCCCGCTACGGCATGGAGGTTTTCCGGGCCTCGCCCCGCCAGGCCGACCTGATGCTGGTCAACGGCCGCATGTCGCACAAAATGGCGCCGATCGTGCGCCGGGTTTATGACCAGATGGCGGAACCGAAGTGGGTCATCTCGATGGGTTCGTGCGCGTCATCGGGCGGCATCTTCAACAACTACGCCATCGTCCAAGGCGTTGACCACGTGGTGCCGGTCGACATCTACATCCCCGGCTGCCCGCCGCGCCCGGAGATGCTGATCCACGCCATCATCGAGCTGTACCGGCTGATCGAGGCCGAGGGCTTGGGCGTGGACCGGATCAAGGCCGCCCGCGCGGCCGAGGAGGCGGCCATGAACGCCGCGCCGATCGACCAGATGAAGGGGCTGCTGGTATGACCACGGACGCAAGCGACGCCGCCACGCGGGCGTTGGCCGCCGGCGCTGAGGCGCGCGGCCCGGAGCCGGTCGAGGTCCGCCGGGGCGCTTTCGGCGTTCACGGGTCGGGGGACACGTCGGGTTTTGGGGGGTTCACCCGGACGGTGCAGATTCCCGGTTCCAGCCCGCGCCCCTACGGCGGCTGGCACGATGCCGTCGTCGACGTTTTGGTGGAGGACCTGGCCGGCGAGGGGCTGGCCGATGCCGTCGAGAAGGTTGTGGTCGACCGGGGCGAGTTGACGTTGTTCATCCGCCGCCAGGATTTGCCGGCCGTGGCCCGCTGGCTGCGCGACGACCAAGACCTGCGTTTCGAGCTGTCCCTTGGCGTCAGCGGCGTCCACTATCCGGGCGACCAAGGGCGCGAGTTGCACGCCGTCTACCACCTGATGTCTGTGACCCATGGGCGGCGGATCATCCGCTTGGAGGTGACCGCCCCGGACGGCGACCCGCGCGTCCCGTCGCTGGTCGGGATCTACCCGACCCAGGACTGGCACGAGCGTGAGACCTATGACATGTTCGGGATCATCTTCGAGGGCCATCCGGACTTGACCCGCATTCTGATGCCGACCGACTGGGTTGGCCATCCCCAGCGCAAGGATTATCCGCTCGGCGGCGTTGACGTGCAGTTCAAGGGCGCCTCGACGCCGCCGCCGGATCAAAGGAGGAGCTACTCATGACCAGGCTGGATGAGGCGGCGGAGTTCGTCGCCGCCGGCGGCGACTGGGATGAGATCGCCCAGGAGTTGTCGCGCCGCCAGGAGGAGCGGGTGGTGGTCAACATGGGGCCTCAGCATCCGTCCACGCACGGCGTCTTGCGCCTGGTCCTGGAGTTGGACGGCGAGACGGTCAAGGAGACGCGGGTGGCCCTCGGCTACCTGCACACCGGGATCGAGAAGACGATGGAGTACCGCACCTGGGTGCAGGGCTCGGCCCTGGCCACGCGCATGGATTACGTCGCCTCGATCCTGAACGAGGCCGGCTACTGCCTGGCGGTCGAGAAACTGGCCGGCATGACCGACCGCGTCCCGGAGCGCGCCCAGGTCATCCGCGTGCTGATGATGGAGTTGGCGCGGGTCTCATCGCACCTGGTCTGCCTCGGCTCGGCCGGCAACGAGCTGGGCGGGACCACCTTGATGACGATCGGCTTCCGCGAGCGTGAGCAGGTCTTGCGTTTCTTTGAGATGGTCACCGGCCAGCGCATGAACAACGCCTATTTCCGGCCTGGCGGCCTCTCCCAGGACTTGCCGCCGGAGGCGCTGGGCTGGTTGAAGGGCGTTTACGGCTCGATGGTCCGGGGCATGGACGACTTCGACAACATGGTCATGGCCAACCCCATCTGGAAGGCCCGGACGGTTGGGATCGGCCAGTTGAATCTGGCCGCCTGCATGGCGCTGGGCATCACCGGCCCCATGGTCAGAGCCGCCGGATTGCCGCTTGACCTGCGCAAAGACAAGCCTTACAGCGGTTATGAAAATTACGACTTCGAGGTTTGCACGGCCGACACGGCCGATGTCTACGGCCGCTACCTGGTGCGCTCGAACGAGATGCGCGAGTCGATGAAGATCGTCGCCCAGTGCATCGACAAACTGGAGGCCATGGGACCGGGACCGGTCATGATCGACGACCCGGCCGTGGCCTGGCCGGCCAAGCTGGAGATCGGGCCGGACGGCCAAGGCCAGTCGCCGGCGCACGTCAAAGAGATCATGGCGTCTTCGATGGAGTCGTTGATCCATCACTTCAAACTGGTCACCGAGGGCTTCCGGGTGCCGGCCGGCCAGGCGTTCCACGCCATCGAGCACGCCAAGGGCGTCTTCGGCGTCCATGTGGTCTCCGATGGCGGAACCCGCCCCTACCGCGTCCACGTGCGCGAACCCTCTTACAACAATCTGCAGTCGATGGCGGCGCTGTGCGACGGCGGCACCATCTCCGATGTGGTGGTTTGTTTGGCTTCGATCGATCCGGTGATGGGAGGGGTGGACCGATGACCTACGCGCCCACGACCTTGGAGGCGCTGACGGCCGACGCGGCGGCGGTGATGGCGCGCTATCCCTCGCCCCGCAGCGCGTTGTTGCCGCTGCTGCATCTGACGCAATCGGTCGACGGCTATGTCTCGCCGGACGCGATCGCCTTCTGTGCCGAGACCCTGGGGCTGACGGCTGCCGAGGTCAGCGCCGTGGCCACCTTCTACACGCAGTTCAAACGCCAGCCGAACGGCCGTTACACGCTGGGCGTTTGCGTCACATCGCTGTGCGCCATCATGGGCGGCGACGCCATCTTCGAGCGTTTGAGCGAGTACCTGGCGGTCGGCAACGACCAGACCACCGCTGACGGGTTGTTCACCTTGGAGAAGATCGAGTGCAACGCCGCCTGCGATTACGCGCCGGTGATGATGGTCAACTGGGAGTTCTTCGACAATCAGACCCCGGCCAGCGCCGTCCAGGTGGTCGACGATCTGCGGGCGGGCCGCCCGGTCCGCCCCAGCCGCGGCCCCGACCAAGTCCACACCTTCAAGGAGGTCTCGCGGGTGCTGGCCGGTTTTGAGGACGGCCACGCCGACGAGGGCCCGCCAGCGGGGGCGTCCTCCTTGGCCGGCCTGAGACTGGCCGCCCCGGGACTGGCCGCCGAAGAGGCCGCCCCGGCCGAACCGGCGCCAGATGGCGCCCCGGCCGAACCGGCGCCTGAGGGCGCCCGGGCGGCGGACGCCGATGACGACCAAGGCGACCAGAACGACCACGGCGACCAGAAAGACCAAGGCGACCAGAACGACCAAGGCGACCAGACGGCATCGGGCAAGGACGGAGGCGAGGCCAAATGAGCGCCCTGACCCCGCTGCTGACCTCGCGCTGGGGCCAGGAGCGCGCCTGGACGCTGGACGCCTACCGGCGGACGGGCGGCTACCAAGCCCTCGCCAAGGCGCTCAAGATGGACCCGGCGGACGTGCTCAACACCGTCAAAGACTCGGGCCTGCGCGGCCGGGGCGGGGCCGGCTTCCCGACCGGCGTCAAATGGTCCTTCCTGCCGCCGCCTGACGGCGGCCCGCGCTACCTGGTCGTCAACGCCGACGAATCCGAGCCCGGGACCTGCAAGGACATCCCCCTGATGATGGCCGACCCGCATTCGCTGATCGAGGGCGCCATCATCACGTCCTACGCCATCGGCTGCCACCACGCCTTCATCTACCTGCGCGGCGAGGTGGTCCACGTCTACCGGCGGCTGCTGAACGCTGTCAGCCAGGCCCGGGCGGCGGGACTGCTCGGCAAATCGGTCGGGGGCTCAGACTTCGACCTCGAGTTGACCGTCCACGCCGGCGCCGGCGCCTATATCTGCGGCGAGGAGACGGCGCTGCTCGACTCCCTCGAGGGCCGCCGCGGCCAGCCGCGGCTGAAACCGCCGTTCCCGGCCGTCGCCGGGCTGTACGCGCGGCCAACTGTGGTCAACAACGTCGAATCGATCGCCTCGGTGCCGTGGATTGTGGGCCGCGGCGCGGACTGGTGGAAGTCGATGGGCACTGAGAAGTCCACCGGCGTCGCCATCTACTCGCTCTCCGGCCACGTCCAAAGGCCCGGCCAATACGAGGCCCAACTCGGCGTCACCATGCGCCAACTGCTCGACCTGGCCGGAGGCGTGCGCGCCGGCCACCAGCTCAAGTTCTGGATGCCGGGCGGGTCTTCGACGCCCATGTTCACCCCGGAGCAATTGGACGTGCCGCTCGACTACGACTCGGTGGCGGCGGCCGGGTCGATGCTCGGCACCCGCGCGCTGCAGTGCTTCGACGAGACGGTTTGCGTGGTCCGGGCGGTCAGCCGGTGGATGGAGTTCTACGCCCACGAGTCCTGCGGCAAATGCACCCCCTGCCGCGAGGGCACCTTCTGGCTGCGCTCCGTCCTGAGGCGGATCGAGGCCGGCCAGGGCCGGCCGGAGGACCTCCAAATCCTCCAGGACATTCCCGGCTCGATCATGGGGCGGGCGTTTTGCCCGCTGGGCGACGGCGCCCCGAGTTCTTTGGTCTCATCGCTGAAGTTCTTCCGCGACGAATACGTCCAGCACATCGAATTGGGGCGGTGCCCCTTCGACCCGGCGGCTTCCTATTTGTTTGAGGCGGTGACAGCGTGAGCGCACCAGATCAGGTCACCTGCTCGATCGACGGCGTTGAGATCACGGTGCCCAAGAACACCCTGATCATCCGGGCGGCGGAGGAGGCGGGCATTTTCATCCCGCGGTTCTGCGACCACCCGCTGCTGAAGCCGGTGGCCGCCTGCCGGCAATGCCTGGTCGATGTCGCCTCGCCGGCCGGCCCGGAGGGCAAACTGCGAGCCTTCCCGAAGCCGCAGCCGGCCTGCGCCATGACGGTGACGCCGGGGATGGTGGTCAACACGCAGTTGACCTCGCCCGCCGCCGCCAAAGCCCAGGAGCAGGTGGCTGAGCTGATCCTGATCAATCACCCGCTCGATTGCCCGGTCTGCGACAAGGGCGGCGAATGCCCGCTCCAGAACCAGGCGCTGTCGACCGGGCGGGCGGTCAGCCGTTTCACGGACAAGAAGAACACCTTCGCCAAGCCGCTGGCCCTGACGCCGCTGATCCTGCTGGACCGCGAGCGCTGCGTGCTCTGTCAGCGCTGCACCCGCTTCGCCGCCCAGATTCCTGGCGACCCATTCATCGCCTTGCAGAAACGTGGCGCCAACCAGCAGATCGGCCGCTTCGACGCCGCCGTCCTGGGCGTGGCCCCGGTCGACCCGGCGGCGGCCGAGGCGGCCTGCGACGCCGCCTGCGACGACCTGGCGGCGGACGGCCGGCCGTTCGCCGGCTACTTCGCCGGCAACATCATCCAGATTTGCCCGGTCGGCGCCCTGACCTCGGCCGATTACCGCTTCAGGGCCCGCCCGTTCGACCTGGTCAGCACCGAGACGGTGGCCGAACACGACTCCAGCGGCGCCGCCATCCGCGTCGATTACCGCCGCGGCCAGGTGCTCCGCCGCCTGGCCGGGAGCGACCCGAGCCTGAACCAGGAGTGGATCACAGACAAGGACCGCTTCGGCTTCCGCTGGCAGGTGGCGCCCGACCGCCTGACCCGCCCGCTGGTCCGCCGCGGCGATGAGATGGTCGCGGTCTCGTGGCCGGAGGGGATCGCCGCCGCCGCCGCCATCCTGGGCGCGGCCGCCAATCCGGCCGTCCTGCCGGGCGGCCGCCTGACCCTTGAGGACGCCCACGCCTATTCGGTTTTCGCCCGCGCGGTCCTGGCGACCGATTCGGTCGATTTCCGCGCCCGCCCCGCCAGCCGCGAGGAGGCGCAGTTCTTGGCGCACTTCGTGGCCGGCTCCGGCGCCGGCGTCAGCCTCGACGAGTTGGCCCAGGCGCCGGCCGTGCTGCTGGCCGGTTTCGAGGCCGAGGATGAGGGCGGCGTCGTCTTCCTGCGCCTGCGTGAGGCTGGGACCAAGGTTTACGCGCTGGCGCCGTTGGCCTCGCGCGGGCTCAGGCGCCTCGGCGGGACGCTCTTGGCGACCGCGCCGGGCGCGGAGGCCCAAGCTTTGAGCCAGTTGCCCGATGCCGTCGAGGGGCTTTTGGCCGAGGCGGCGGCCGCCTTGAGGGGGCCGGGAGACGAGAACGCCGCGGCCGAGTCCCCGGCCCGGCCGGGCGGCGTGATCGTTGTGGGGGAGCGCTTGGCGACCACGCCGGGCGCCTACTCGGCCGCTTTGGCCGCCGCCCGCCGCCTTGGCGCCCGCCTGGTTTGGATTCCGAGGCGGGCCGGTGAGCGCGCCGCGCTCGAGGCCGGGCTGCTGGCGGGACTGGCCCCAGGCGGCCGGCCGCTGGCCGGCCTCAGCCCGGCGGAGGCGGAGAGCGTCTTTGGGCGCCAACTGGACTTGGCGCCGGGCCTGGACGTGTCCGGGATAATCGCCGCCGCCGCCGGCGGCGACGTCGACGCCTTGCTGGTGGGCGGCCTGGAAATGGTCGATCTGCCGAATCCGACCCGGGCCGCCAGCGCCTTCAAGGCGGCCAAGGTGGTGGCCTTGCAGGTGCGCGGCGACGGCCTCAGCCCCTGGGCGGATGTCATCTTGCCGGTGGCGCCGCCGCAGGAGAAGGCCGGCACTTTCATCAACTGGGAAGGCCGGCTGCGGCCGTTCCCGCAGGTGCTGGCCTCGACGGCGCTCTCGGACGCTCGCGTGCTGCAGGCTTTGGCCAAGGCCATGGGGGCTGATGTCCGGATCGGCCCGCTGGCGGCCGCCCACGAGGCGCTGGCCGCGCTGGCCGCCCCGGCCGAGCCCGTGCCCGCGCCGGCGGTGGCGCCGTCGCCGCCGCGCTCCCCGGGACCGGGCGAGGCGCTGCTGTCGACTTGGCACTATCTGGTGGACGACGCGGCCGGGCTGGACGGCGTCGAGGCCTTGGCGGCATCGGCCCCGGCGGCGCGCGCCCGGCTGAGCGCGGCCACGGCGGCGGCGGCCGGGCTGGAGGCGGGCGGCCGCGTCGAGGTCGCCACCGCCGATGGCGCCATCACCCTGCCGGTCGTCATCGACGACGTGCTGGACGGCGTGGTCCATTTGCCCACCAAGTCCCCCGGCAGTTGGGTGCGCGTCAACTTGGCGGCGGCTGACGGCGGCGTGGTCCGAATATCGCCCGCCCCTGACCACGAGGAGGTCGCGCCATGATCGCCCTTCTTCCCATGGCTGGAGACAACAGCGGCGTGGTGGCCGATTTCAGCCAGGACAACGGCTGGATCGTGGCGGTCAAGGCCGTCTTGATCCTGGTCTGCGCCTTGGTCTCGGTCATCATCGCCATCTGGTTCGAGCGCAAGGTCATCGCCCGGCTGCAACAGCGCATCGGGCCGAATGTGCGCGGACCGTTGGGCCTGTTCCAGTTGGTTTACGACGCCATGAAGCTGTTCCTGAAAGAGGACATGAACGTCTCGCGGGCGGACAAGCTGACGTACATCGTGGCGCCGGGCCTGTCGGTGGCCGCCTCGCTGATGGTCTTCGCCGTCATACCGATAGGCGGCCAGGTCAAGATCCCCTGGACCGACATCTCGACGCCGCTGCAGCTGACGGACTTCCCGGTGGCGGTGCTCTACATCCTGGCCGTCACGGCTGTCGGCGTCTACGGCATCGTGCTGGGCGGCTGGTCCTCGCGGGCGACCTACTCCCTGCTCGGCTCGGTCCGCTCGACCGCCCAGATCATCTCCTACGAGTTGGTCATGGGCATGAGCCTGGTGACGGTCTTCATCATGTCCGGGTCGATGTCGACTTCGGCCATCGTTGGCGCCCAAAGCCAGCTTTGGTACGGGGTGATGCTGGCGCCGAGCCTGTTCCTCTACATCATCGCCATGATCGGCGAGACCAACCGCCTGCCCTTCGACCTGCCGGAGGCCGAGGGCGAGCTGGTGGCCGGGTACATGACCGAGTACTCGTCGATGAAGTTCGCCTGGTTCTTCCTGGCGGAATACATCAACATGCTGAACGTCTCGGCCGTCTGCACCACTTTGTTCCTGGGCGGTTGGCGGGCGCCGTGGCCGCTCAGCCTGATCGGCGACGGCATGCTCAACACCGGTTACTGGACGATCCTCTGGTTCCTGGCTAAGACCTGGCTGCTGATGTTCGTGTTCGTGTGGGTGCGCGGCACGGTGGTCCGTTTCCGCTACGACCAGTTCATGCGGCTCGGTTGGAAGGGCCTGCTGCCGGTGGCGCTGGCCTGGATCGTGATCCTGACCTGCCTGCGGGCGGTGGACGAGTTCACCAACTACCACTTCAACGCCTGGGCGGTGCCGATCCTGTCCTGGGCCGTGGTCCTGTTCATCATCATCTGGTACTGGCCGGTGCCGGAGCCGCCGGCGGAGCCGCCTGGCGAACCGGTTGAGATCGACCCCTTCGCCGACGGCTTCCCGGTGCCGCCGCTGCCCGGGCAGGTGCTGCCGCGCTCGCCCAGGGCGCAGGCGGCGCTGGCGGCGGCCGTGACCGAGGAACTCGACCCGGTTGAAGTCGAGCGCGTTCTGAGTGACCTGAAGGTCGAAGTCAAGGAGGAGGAGCAGTGAGCCGCCGACAGAGCACCGCTCTCGACCCCAGCCGCAAACAGAAGGGCTTCATCGGCGCCGGCGTGGCGCCGTGGGCCGGGTTCGGGGTGACCCTGCGGACTTTCTTCGCCAAACCGGTCACCGAGCAGTACCCGTTCAAGGGCAAGTACCCGCCGCCTTTCCCCCGCTACCATGGCCGCCACCAGCTCAATCGCTACCCGGACGGGTTGGAGAAGTGCGTCGGCTGCGAACTGTGCGCCTGGGCCTGCCCGGCCGACGCCATCTTTGTCGAGGCCGGCGCCAACACGCCGGCCGAGCAGCACTCGGCCGGCGAGCGCTACGGGCGCGTCTACCAGATCAATTACCTGCGCTGCATCTTCTGCGGCATGTGCATCGAGG
The DNA here is from genome assembly GCA_031278655.1 of Bifidobacteriaceae bacterium. Classification (GTDB taxonomy): domain Bacteria; phylum Actinomycetota; class Actinomycetes; order Actinomycetales; family WQXJ01; genus JAIRTF01. Next base: position 34,497 of record JAITJZ010000123.1, on the reverse strand, counting down.
CCTGCCCCACAAGGGCGCTGACCATGACCACCGTCTACGAGTTGGCGGCGCCCAGCCGGGCCGACATGATCTACACCAAGGACGAGCTGCTGGCCCCCCTTGAGGAAGGCATGCTGGCCGCCCCGCACCCAATGGCCGAAGGCCGCTGCGCCCGCGACTATTACGCCGGGGAGGTCACCGGGCCGACCGAGGACCAAGTCGAATGGGTCGGCCGGAACCGGCCCCAGGACCCGACCTTGGCCGGTGCGCGGGCGGCGGCCCGGGCGGCGGCCCCGGCGGCGGCCCCGGCCCAGCCCGGGTCCGGCTCGCGGGCGGGCGAACCCGCCCCGGCGAAGGGAGGCGGCGCATGAGCGGCGACCTGGCGATGACGACCGCCGAACAGTTCTTGTTCTGGATCGTCAGCCCGATCGTGGTGGCCGGCGCCTCGGCGCTGTTGTTCGCCAAACGGGCGGTGCTGGCGGCCTGCTCGATCATGGTCACAATGGTTGGCCTGGCCTTCCTCTATGTGGGCCTGGGAGCGCCCTTCCTGGGCGTGGTTCAGGTGGTCGTCTACACCGGCGCCATCATGATGCTGTTCGTCTTCGTGCTGATGCTGGTGGGCGTGGACGTGTCCGATTCGTTCATCGAGACCATCCGCGGCCAGCGCTGGCTCGGGGCCGTCTTTGGGATCGGCTTGGCGGCGGTGCTGGCTGGGGCGGTGGTGCGCTCGACCTTCACGGCTCGCGCCGGGGCGGACTCGGCGCGCGAGCTGGCTGAGTCCGGCAATGTTGGCGGCGTGGCCGGCCTGTTGTTCTCCGACTTCGCCTTCACTTTGGAGATCACCGGCTGCCTGCTGGTGATCGCCGCCATGGGGGCCGTCATCATGACCCACCGGACGCGCCTGACCAAACCGGTCACCCAGCCGGAGCTGATGCGCCAGCGGGCCAAGCGGGGGCTCAGGCTGACGCCGGAGCCGGCGCCCGGCAACTACGCCCGCCACAACGCCGCCGACGTGCCCGCGCTGGACGCCGAGGGCCGGATCATCGAGAACTCGGTGCCGAGCGCGTTGCGGATTCGCGGCCAGGTCCACACAGTTCGCGGGCTGGGCCAAGACCTGCTCCCCGGCGGTCCGCCGCCGCTGCGCCGCCCCGACGCCGCCCCGCCGGCGGGGCGGCTGGAGGATCCGCCGGAAGATCCGCCGGCGGAAGCGCCCGAGGAAGCGCTGGTGGAAGCGCCGGTGGAAGCGCCGGAAGACCAACCGGAAGGCTCGCTGGAAGGCGACCAGACGGCATCGGCGGCCGTGGACGAACCGGGCCCAGACAAAGGCGAGGTGAAGCCATGAGCGTGTCGGCCTATCTCATCCTGGCGGCGGTGCTGTTCACCATTGGCGCCGTGACCGTGCTGGTCAGGCGCAACTCGATCGTCGTCTTCATGGGCGTCGAACTGATGCTGAACGCCGCCAACCTGAGCTTCCTGGCCTTCTCCCGCCTCTGGGGAGACTTCGACGGCCAGCTGGCCGCCTTCTTCGTCATGGTGGTGGCGGCGGCCGAGGTCGTGGTCGGGTTGGCCATCATCGTGTCCCTGTTCCGCACCCGGCGCACAGTCAGCGTCGACGACGAGAATCTGATGAGGCGCTGACCCATGATTGCGAACTTCGTGTTGGCGGCCGCGGCCGCCCAAGACAGCGCCACCGCCGCCGCCCCTTCCACCGCCGCCAGCCTCAGCTGGCTGGTGATCGCCGTGCCGCTGGTCAGCGCGGCGGCGCTGCTGCTGGCCGGGCGGCGGGCGGACAAATGGGGGCATCTGGTGGGCGTGACGGCGCCGTCCGCCGCCTTCGGCTTCGGGATCTGGGCGTTCATCGACCTGCTCGCGCGCCCGGTGGCGGATCGCGTCCAGGACGTCGACCTGGCCCCTTGGCTGACGGCCGGGATCGGCCTCGACTTCGGCCTGCGCGTGGACCAACTGTCGTTGGCGTTCGTGCTGCTGGTGACCTTTGTGGGGACGCTGATCCACATCTATTCGATCGCCTACATGGCGCATGACCGGGACCGGCGGCGCTTCTTCGCCTACCTGAACTTCTTCGTCGCGGCCATGCTGCTGCTGGTCCTGGCCAACTCCTACCTGGTCTTGTTCGTCGGCTGGGAGGGGGTGGGCCTGGCCTCCTACCTGCTGATCGGCTTCTGGAACCAGCGCACCGACTACGCCGTCGCGGCCAAGAAGGCGTTTGTCGCCAACCGCGTCGGCGACGTCGGCATGCTCATCGCCATGATGATAATGTTCGCACAGTTCGGCACGCTGTCCTTCGAAGGCGTGTTCGGCGCGGTGGCGGCGGCGGCCGCAGCCGGCGGCCACACCGGCACGCTGACACTGATCGGCTTGGCCCTGCTGCTGGCCGCATGCGGCAAATCAGCCCAGTTCCCGCTGCAGTCCTGGCTGGGGGACGCGATGGCCGGCCCAACGCCGGTCTCGGCCCTGATCCACGCCGCCACCATGGTGACGGCGGGCGTCTACCTGGTGGTGCGCTCCGGGCCGATCTTCGAGCACACCCCCGGCGCCCGCCTGGCGGTGCTGATAGTCGGGGCCGTGACGCTGCTCTACGGCGCCGTGGTCGGCTGCGCCAAGGACGATATGAAGAAGGCCCTGGCGGCCTCGACCATGTCGCAGATCGGCTACATGATGCTGGCGGCCGGGCTGGGGCCGGTCGGCGGCGTCTTCGCCATCATGCACCTGCTGACCCACGGATTCTTCAAGGCCGGCCTGTTCCTGGGGGCCGGCTCGGTCATGCACGCCATGCGGGATCAGGTCGACATGCGCCGCTTCGGCGCCCTCGACAAGTTCATGAAGGTGACCTGGTTGACCTTCATGATGGGCTGGCTGGCGATCCTGGGCGTGCCGCCCTTCGCCGGCTTCTTCTCCAAGGACAAGATCATCGAGCAGGCCTTCGTCGCCCCGGACGGCCAGCTCTGGCAGGGCTGGGTCTTCGGCCTGGTGGCCCTGTTCGGGGCCGGCGTCACCGCCTTCTACATGTCGCGGCTGTTCTTCATGGTCTTCTACGGCCAGGCGCGCTGGACGGACGACCAGCACCCGCATGAGAGCCCGGCCCTGATGACCGTGCCAATGATTGTGCTGGCGCTCGGGTCGGTCGGCTTGGGCCTGATCTTGACGCTGGTCGGCTTCGAGGATTACCTGGCGCCGGCGCTGGTCGAAGGCCATCACGGCGAGCCGGTCATGAACGCCTACGTCATCATGGCGGCGACATTGGCGCTGGTGGTTGTCGGGGCCTGGATCGCCTGGGTCAGATTCGGTTCCGCCAAGGCCCAAGTGCCGGTCCTGCCGCCGGCGGCGGACGGCTTGGTGCGGGCCGCGCGGGCGGACCTCTACCAAGACTCGCTCAATGACCTCCTGCTGGTCAGGCCGGGTCAGGCGCTGGTCCAAGTCAGCGCCAAGACCGATGAGCAAGTCGTCGACGGGGCCGTGCGCGGCCTGGCGTGGCTGTTCCAGGGGGTTGGCGGCCTGATCGCCCGCCTCCAGAACGGATACGTCCGTTCCTACGCGGCGACCATGCTGGCGGGTGTGATTCTCCTGGTGGCGATCATCCTGGCCGGGCGGATCTGAGAGGAATGACCATGGACAGTTTTCCCTGGCTGACAGTCTTGATCGCGGCCCCGAGCCTGGGCGCGCTGATCGTTTGGGTGGGCGGCGGCGCCGTCCGCCGCCACGCCCGCGTCATCGCCTTGGTCTGGTCGTTGGCCGTCCTGGCCGCGGCCGTGGCCATGGCCTGCCAGTTCGACGCCGACGGCGGCGTTCAGTTCGCCGAGCGGGTCGAATGGATACCGAGCTTCGGCGTCTCCTACGCGGTCGGCGTGGGCGGCATCGGGCTGGTGTTGGTGCTGCTGTCGGCGCTGCTGGTGCCGGTGGTGCTGCTGGCGGCCTGGCGCGAGCAGTCCTCGCCCGCCAGGCAAGCCCACTACGCGGCGCTGGTGCTGGTCCTGGAGACGTTCATGATCGCGGTCTTCGCGGCCCGCGACGTGTTCTTCTTCTACCTGGTCTTCGAGGCCATGCTGATCCCCGTCTACTTCCTGATCGGCTCCTTCGGGGGCGGCGCCGGCGGCGCTGAGCGCGTCAAGGCGGCCAAGGCGGCGGCGCTGAAGTTCCTGGTCTACTCGCTGGCCGGCGGCCTGGTGATGCTGGCCGGCGTGATCGCGGTCTGGACCGAGGGCCCGGGCGGCGCGGACGGATTCATGATCGATTCGCTGGTCGGCGCCGATTGGGGTTCGGTCCAGGCGGAGCGCCTGATTTTCTTGGCCTTCTTTGTCGCTTTCGCCGTCAAGGCGCCCATGTTCCCGGTCCACACTTGGTTGCCCGATGCCGCGCAGGCGGCCAGGCCCGGCACTTCCGTTTTGTTGGTGGGAGTTTTGGACAAGGTCGGCACCTTTGGGATGGTGGCCCTTTGCCTGCCGCTGTTCCCGGACGCATCCCGCTGGGCGGCGCCGGTGGTCATTGTCCTGGCGGTGGTGTCGATCTTCTGGGGCGCCTTCCTGGCCTTGGCCCAGAGGGACATCCTGCGGATGATCGCTTACACCTCGGTCTCCCACTTCGGTTTCATTGTGCTGGGCGTCTTCGCCTTCACCGAGACGGCCGAGGTTGGCTCAGCCTTCTACATGGTCAACCACGGGCTGTCGACCGGGGCGCTGTTCCTGGCGGCGGGGTTCTTGATAGCGCGGCGTGGCACCCAGGACATGACCGAGATGGGCCCCGGGCTGCAACGGACCACGCCGCTGCTGGCTGGGACTTTCCTGGTGGTGGGCCTGAGCGCGATCGCGCTGCCGGGGCTGTCGACCTTCGTCTCGGAGTTCATGGTGTTGGCCGGGACCTATCAGCGCGTGCCGGCCGCGGCCGTCATCGCCGCCCTTGGCGTCATCATGGCGGCCCTGTACATCCTGATCGCGTACCAGAAGATTTTCACCGGGCCGGTCCGCGAGGACCTGGCCGGGACGCGCGACTTGGGCGGGCGCGAACTGTGGGCGGTCGGGCCGCTGATCGCCCTGATGCTGTTGTTCGGCTTCATCCCGTCGCCCGCGACCGATGTGTTGCGCGCGCCCGCCGCCGAGACGGTCGAATTGGTCGGCGCCGGGGTCTTAGCCGGCGCCGATGAGGAAGGGGACCAACCATGAGCCCGGCATCTCTGGCCGCGCTGGTCGCGCCGGTCGCGCTGGTCGCGCCGCCGATGCCGCCCGCGAACGTTGCGCCGGGGGGCGTTGCGACAGCTGCCGCCGGCGCCGAGATCACGATCAACTGGGTGACGCTGTCGCCGGTGGTGATCGTGTTGGGGGCGGCCATCGTCTCGACGCTGATCGAGGCGGCGGCGGCGCGCCGCCGCCCGCGCCCGTCCGGCCCCGCCCAGCCGGCCTATCTGCGGCCCCTTCAGGCCGGCCTGGCGCTGGTGGCGGTGGCGGCCGCCGGGCTGATGGCCTTGCGCCTGGCCCTGGAGGCGGACAAGTCGATGGGGCTGAACGGCGACGGCGCTGTCGTCATCGACCCCGTGGCGTTGTACTTGCAGTTGGCGGTGGCCTGCTGCGCGCTGCTGGCGCTGCTGGTCGTGGCCGACCGCACGGTCCAGGGCGAGAGCGCCTTCGCGCCGCAGGCGGCGGCCGTGCCCGGTTCCGAATATGAGGCCAAGGCGCGCCAGCGCCGCCTCAGCCAAACCGACGTCTACCCGCTGGTGTTGTTCGCCACCGGCGGCATGATGCTGTTCCCGGCCGCAGGCGACCTGATCACGTTGTTCGTGGCCCTTGAGGTGCTGTCGCTGCCGCTCTACCTGCTCTCCGGCATGGCCCGCCACCGCCGCCTCTGGTCGCAGGAGGCGTCGCTGAAGTACTTCTTGCTGGGGGCCTTCGGCTCGGCCTTCTTCCTGTTCGGCGCGGCCTGGGTCTACGGCGCCACCGGGGCGCTGCGGTTGAGCGGCATCGCCGCCGCCGTCCAGTCCCCGACCGGCCTGGACCCGATCCTGGTGGTCGGCGTGGTGCTGATGCTGGTGGGCCTGTTCTTCAAGGTTGGCGCGGCGCCCTTCCACTCTTGGACGCCAGATGTCTACCAGGGCGCGCCCACCCCGATCACCGGCTTCATGGCGGCCTGCACCAAGATCGCCGCCTTCGGCGCCCTCCTGCGGATTGTCTACGCCGTCTTCCAGGCCCTCGAATGGGACCTGAGACCGGTGCTGTGGACCGTGGCGATCCTGACAATGGTGGTCGGAACGGTCATCGGCCTGGTCCAGAAGGACGTCAAACGGTTGCTGGCCTACTCGGCCATCGCGCACGCCGGGTTCATCCTTGTCGGTGTCACTTCGCTGACCGCCGAGGGGCTGTCCGGTTCGCTGTTCTACCTGTTCACTTACGGGATCGCCAGTGTTGGCGGCTTCGGGGTGATCGCCTTGGTGCGCGAGGTCGACGCCGAGGGCCACATGCGCGGCGAGGCCACCGGCCTGGATCAATGGCGCGGGCTCGGGCGGCGCTCGCCGGTCTTGGCCGGCGCCTTCGCCATTTTCCTGCTGTCCTTCGCGGGCATACCGCTGACATCGGGGTTCGTGGCCAAGTTCGCGGTCTTCGCGGCCGCCTTCGGGGCTGGGGCCCCGGCCCTGGCGATCATCGGCCTGGCCTGCTCGGCGGCGGCGGCGTGCTTCTACGCCCGCGTCATCGTGGCGATGTTCTTCGAGCCGGCGCCGGGCGGTGAGGCGGCGGTTGGCGCCGCGGCCGAGGTCGGCGCCGCTGGGCTGGCTGGGTCTGCGTTGGCTGGGTCTGGCCTTGGCGGTTCTGGCCTTGGCGGTTCTGGCCTTGGCGGTTCTGGCCTTGGCGGGGCGTCCCCAGGTGGGCTGGGCGCCGACCGGTCGGGTGTGGGCGGCTCGGGCCTCGGCATCGGCGTTCGCACCCTCGGCCTGACCCAGATTGCCATCGCGGTGTCCCTAGCCTTTACGCTTGTTCTGGGCCTCGTGCCGGGCTGGTTCCTGCATTTCACGCAGGAATTGAGCCAGCTCCTGTCCTGAACCAGCCACCAGAAAGGGCTCCATGGCTTCCTTGCGACCAGCCATCGCCGTGACCGACCCGGCACTTGAGGCCGCCTTGGAGGCGGGCCTGGAGGCCGTCGAGGCCAAGCTGGCGCAGGCCGTGGCCTCGCCGGACCAACTGGTCGCCGACGCCTCGGCCCACCTGCTCCGCTCCGGCGGCAAGCGCCTGCGCCCGTTGCTGGTGCTGGCGACCGCGCAGTTGGGCGGCGGTGTCAACGATCAGGTGGTCGATGCCGCCGTGGTGGTCGAGCTGACACACCTGGCGTCGCTCTACCACGATGACGTCATGGACGACGCGCCGCTGCGGCGCGGGGCGCCCTCCGCCCACGAGGTCTACGGCCCGTCCGTCGCCATCCTGACCGGCGACCTGCTGTTCGCCAAGGCCTCGCAGATCGTGGCCGGCCTGGGGCCGGCCATGGTGCGCCTGCAGGCTGAGACCTTCGAGCGGCTGTGCTTGGGCCAGATCCACGAGACGGCCGGGCCGGCCGCCGGTGAGGACCCGGTGGCTTTCCACCTGCGTGTCCTGGCGGACAAGACCGGCGCTCTGATCGCCACCTCGGCCCGCTTCGGGGCGATGCTCGGCGGGGCCGACCGGTCCGCCGTCGCCGCCGTCGTCGGCTACGGCGAAGCCGTCGGCGTGGCTTTCCAACTGGCCGACGACATCATCGACCTGACCTCCCCGACCGAGGTCACCGGCAAGACCCCCGGCACGGACCTGCGAGAGGGAGTCCCGACAATGCCCGGGCTGCTGGTCGAGGCCGCCGCCCGCCGCGCGCTGGATGAAGGCCGGGCGGACAGCCCCGACGTGGCCCTGGCCCAGGCCATCGCCGGGGACCTCTCCAGCGACGCCGCCCTGGCGAGCGTGGTCGAGCGACTGCGGTCATCGGCGGCCCTGGCCGAGGCCCGCCAGATCGCCCGCTCCTGGGCCGACCGCGCCCAGGCCGAACTCGCCCCCCTCCCCCCCGGCCCGGTCAAACAAATCCTGGCCGACCTAGCCGACCTATTCATCCGCCGCCTGGCGTAAGAACGCTCCTGACCTGCAAAAACGCTGGGACCGGCGCTGGCGGCACGGGGCCAAGGCCTTTCCGGGAGCGCGCTCCCGGAGACTGGCGTCAGTAGCGGTTGAAGATGTCGTGGCCGGGGCGCAGGGCGCCGCTCTTGGTGGTGAAGGCCAGGTTGTAGGAATGGCCGACGAACCCGTCCTGCGGATCGTGGAGGTCCGCCACCAGCGAATAGTGCAGGGCGTGCGCCAGGAAGCCAAGATTGCGCTCAGCCAGCACCCCCAGTGTGAAGCGCAGGATCTCGACGCGGTCTTGGTCGCGCAGCGCCCCCCAGCAGGTTTCGGTGGCGAGCATGGGTTTGGCGACCTCGCGGCCGTAGTCCAGCATGCGGTCGACTCGGGCGATGTATTCGGCGCGCATGGCTTGGTCGTGAATCTGCGCCGGCGTGCAGATGAAATACGGGTGGATCAGCAGCACGTCGCTGATTGGCGTGACCCATTCCAGGCCCTCGCGTTCGTGGTGCTGGTGGATCGAGACGCCCACCGGCGTGGACGGGTCGAATTCTTTGATGGTCTGGTACAACTCGGTCAGCCACTCGGTTTCCGGCTGGACCAGCGGACGGGTCCGGTCCGTCAACTCGTTGTACGAATACGGCTCATTGCAGAGGTCCCAGATGGCGATGCGGTGGTCGCCGGCGTGGGCGGCCGCCAAATCGGCGACGTAGGCGCGGTATTCGCGCCGGTAATAGCCCCAGGCCTCGGGCAGGGCGATGTTCTCGGTGTAGACGCCGCCGGCGTCGTAGCCGGAGGCGTCATGCCAGCGGTTGAACAGGCACGGCATGACCTTGATGCCCAGCCGGTCGGCTATGGCCACGGCTTGCTCGAAGCTGCGCTTGAAGACGTCGGGCCGGCGGAAGTAGGCGTCCCAGCTCAGCCAATAGCGCACCATGTTGAACTTGGGGAAGTACTCTTTGCCGCGCCGCAGTTCGACTTCCCAAAGATCGGGGTCGAAGTACAGCCAATTCTCAAGGCTGGTGGTTCCTCGGGACATTTGGTAGTTAAAGCCCCGGACCTGCGAATAGTCCAACATGGGAACTCCTTTCGGGTGGTTGTCAGTGGTTGGCTCGGCACTCGGCGCCGCCCCCGGGCGGGACGGGGAAGGCGGCCGGGAGCGCCGGCGCGGCCGGGACCGCCGGCGCGGCCGGGACCCCCGGCGCGGCCCGGACCGCGGCCGGGCGCCAATAGTCGTATTGGTCCGAATCCGCGGACAAGGCCCGATGGGCGGCCTTGATCTCAGCGATCAGACGCTGATGGTGGATGATCGCCTCGGCCGCCGCCGCCCGCTGGGCGGCGGAACTGTCGAACCGCTTCCAAGTCTCGATCTCGCCCTTGACGGCTGATCGCGCGCGGGCGAGGTCCTGGTGCGGGCGCCCCCCAGGCCCGTCTGCTTCAGCGCTGGACATCATCTGGTCGCTTTCTCAGTAGTCGTTGAAGGCCTGGTGCCCGGCCCGGACGGCGCCGTCTTTCTCAATGAAGGCGGCGAAGCGCGCGATCCCCACGTACCCGTCAACCTCGCGGTGGAGGTCGGCCACCCGGCTGTAATGCAGCGCGTAGGGCATGAAGCCAAGGCCGAAACGGTTGAGCGTGGCCAAGGTGAACCTCATGTTGTCGACCCGGGCGGCGTCATCGGCGGCCCCCCAACAGGTCTCCGTGACCAACGCCGGGCGACCGGCCCGCCGCCCAACCTCGACCATCATTTCGACCTCCCGGGCAAAGGCGTCCCGCGCCGCCTGATCGCCGGCCTGGTCCTCCGGGACCTGAAAATACGGATGTATCAGGAGCACGTCGCTGATCGGGACCACCCGCTCCAAGCCCTCGCGGCCGTGGTTGGGGTGGACCGACACACCCACCGGCGTGACGGCATCGTGCCTCTTGACGGCCTCGAACAATTCCGTCAGCCAGGCCAATTCGGCCTCGACCAGCGGCTGCGTGCCGGCGCTCGGGCCGACAAAGGAGAACGGCTCGTTGCAGATGTCCCAGACCATGATGCGCCTGTCGGCGCTGAAGGTGGCGACAATGTCCTCGACATAGGCTTGGTATTCCGAGCGGTAATAGCACCAAGATTCTGGCAGGAGGAAATTCTCAAGATAAACGCCGCCGTTGTCATAACCGGACAAGTCGTGCCAGCGGTTCAGCAAGCAGGGCACAACTTTCAATTCCAAGCGCTCAGCGATCTCCAAAGCCGCGGCCAGATCGGCTTTGAATTGGCGCGGCTGGCGGAAATAGGCGTCCCAACTCAGCCAATAGCGCACGGCGTTGAATTTGGGGAAATAGTGTTTGCCCCGGCGCAATTCCGCCTCGAAGCGCCGCGCGTCGAAGTAGAGCCAATTCTCCAACGAGGTGCTGCCCCAACTGGGTTGATAGTTGAAGCCGCGAACCGCGCTGTAGTCGAGGCTCACTTGGCGCCCGCCGCCCATGGTTGCGTCTCCAGGCGCACGGTCCGCCCCTCGGCGATCGACTGGTCGATCGCCAATGCCAGAGCGTGATCCTGACATCCCTCCGCCAGCGGATATGGCCCACCCGGCCCGCATCCGCCGCGCACCCAGCCGGCCATGCCGGCCATGATTTCCGCGACCGCGATCTCATCGTCCGCCAACCGCCCGCCAACCCAGGGATTGCGGTAGACGATCTCCTCGCCCAGCGAGATGTGGACCAGGTCGAAGCCCTCCAGGTTCATCTCGACACCGGTTTGCCAGCGCCTCAGCGCTGTCGTGTTGATGGTCTTGGGCTCGAGCAGGGCGGTGACCTCGTCCTCGCGGATTTCGCCGCGCGAGCCCCGCACCAGCACGCGGTCGCCGCGCAGCCGGTTCCACCATTGGTTGTCGGTGAAGTCGTAGTGGCCCACGCCGCCCGACTCGAACCGCAGCCGGGCGAAGGTCGTGGTGACCGGCGTCTCGGCGCTGGCGGGGCGCCAGCCCGCCGGGTCCATCGGGTCGATCAGCGGATGGGCCGAGGCGAAGCCGGTGACCTCCGCCGCCTCGAAGCCAACCGAAAGGTAGCGCCTGATCAGCGACATCGCGTGGTATTGGTGCGTCGATGAGACCGACGCCCGGCCCACCTCCCCGATCCGCCCGGACGCGATCACCGCCAGGCGGGCCTGGTGGCCGGGGTAGCGGTGGTATTGCTCGGCCACTTGGACCAGGTTTTGGTGTCCGATGTCGTGCCACAGGTCGCGCAGCCCCGGCAGGTCTGGGGCGGGCGGGGTTTCCGAGAGGGCGGGTATGCCCAGGGCCGTCAGTTCGCGCAGGCATTCCGGGGTCGCCGCCCAGGGCACGGCCACGACCGCGAAGTCGGGGCGTTCCAGGTTCAGCGCCTCGTCCAGTGAGCGCGCGACTGGCGTTCCCCAGCGTTCGCTCACCGCCCGCGCCCGCGCCGCCGAGCGGGCCACGACCGACGTCACCCGCCAGCGTTCGGGGAAACGCCGCGCCGGGTTGAGGTAATAGGGGGATCGCCAACCGGCGCCTATGAGCACAAATTTGGCCGGTGGTTCGGCTGGCTGGCCGGTGTTCGGGCTGGTGTCCGGGCCGTTGATGGCGGTGGTTGTTGCCGACATGGGGACCATCCTCGAGGCGCTGCTTCGTCGGAGCGGAATAGCGGTGCCTAAACGTTCACGCACCAATGGTCCAGATTACACCGCCGCCGCTGGCGGCGTCAATCAAGATTGCGGCCGCGGCTGCGTCAATCAACGCCGCCGCGGCGGCGGCGCCGGTCAAATGTAGTCGCGCAAGGAGTCGATCATCGACGGCAGCACAAGGCTGGGCTCGACCAGCCGAATCACCGGCCCGGCCGGCCGGGCGCCGGCGTCGAGGTGGTCGACCATCAGGCCAACGGCATCGCGCGCCTGGTCGAATTGACCTTGGAAGATCGTCGCCGTGAGCGACCCGGCGCGCAGCTTTAGGCAGAGCGCGGGATAAAGGTCGTGGCCTATCACCCGGACCTTCCCGGCGAGCCCGCGGTCCTCGAGGTACTGGCAGACGCCGACCGAATTGTGCGAGGCGACATAGACGCCGCTGACCGATCCGCCGCCGGCGAACAATTGGGCCGTCGCCTCATAGGCGAGGTCCGCCCGGCCGTGGGTCTCCATCACAGCCGCGATCTGAACAGAGGTGCCGCCGGCCTGGTCGGTGAACCCGTCGACGCATTCCTGATAGACCAACTGATTGGCGTAGCCCACCATGATCGCCACCCGGCGCGGCTCGTCCGGCTTCTCCGGCATGACCATGCCCAGGAACTCGGCGGCGATCCGCCCGGCCGCGTAGGTGTTAGTGCGCACGCCTCCAACCACACCCGCGATCATGTCGCCAAAGATGGTCGCGTACACCACCGGTATGCCCGCCTGGGAGTATTGCTCCAGAATCTCCCCATATTCCTCATAGCGGTGCGCGCAGGTCAGGATCAGGCCGTCAGGCTTTTCTTCCAGCAATGACGCCAGCACTTGCCGCAGCGCCACCGGGGTCTCGATCGACGGGTAGGAATGCATTGTGACGGCGCAGCGGCGGTCGGCCATCGCCTCGGCTTGTTCGGCTATGCCCCTGGCGATGTGCGAATAGAACTCGTGCGGGTCGACCGGATAGACGGCCGCCACCCGCAACGGCCGGCGCGACAGCGCCCTGGCTGACTGATTGCGCAGGTAATGGACCGACTCGGCGGCCTCGACCACCCGGCGCCGGGTCTCCGGCGCCACCCGGCCCTTGCCGCTGAGCGCCCGCGAGACGGTGTTGGGGCTGACGCCGACCTGCTTGGCTATGTCCTTGATGGTCGGACGCACGAGTTCATCCTAGCCACCGGCCGGCGGCGCGCCGCGCGAGCCCGGACCACTGCGCCGGCCCGCTGGCCGGGCCGCCCGCGAACTCGGGCGCCCGGTGCAAGAAGGCCGCCCCCACCAGGGGCGCGTCCGCGCCCAACCGCGCCGGAACAATCTGGACGTTCTCACAAACTGTGTGATAGGAGATCGCCTTGATGCGTTCGATCAGCGGCTCGACCAGCAGTTCTCGCTCGCGCGAGAGGCCCCCGGACAAGATCAGCGCGTCCGGCGCCAGCACTGTCGCCACAGCCGAGAGCCCCAAGGCCAAATACCCAACCATGGTCTCGATCGCTCCCAGGCAGACGGCATCGCCGGCCTTCGCCGCCTTGAAAATGGCGCGGGCGTCCTGGCGGGCCAATGGCAGCGCCGCCACCGGCGAGACGGCGCCGTCGGCCACCGCTCGACGGAAGACTTTGACCAAGCCGAGGCCGGAGCCGCCCGCCTCGACGCAACCCCGCCGGCCGCAGCCGCAGACCAGGCTGGACCCGGCGACGTGGAGATGGCCTATCTCCCCGGCCGTGTTCGAGGCGCCGCCGTAGAGGCGCCCGTCGATCACAATCCCGCAGGCCAACCCGCTGCCAATGGTGGCGCAGACCACGTTGCGCAGCCCGGCGCCGGCCCCGAACAGGTATTCTCCCCAAACGGCCGCGCCGGTGTCCTGGATGACATGGACGCGCCGCCCGGTGCGTTCGGCCAGAATGGCGCCCAGGGGCAGGTCGAACCAGCGCAAATTGGGCGTGTAGGAGACCACCCCCGAACTCGGGTCGACCGTGCCCGGTATGCCCACGCCGATGTCGAAGAACCGCTCTTGGTCGTAGGGCGCCAGCAGGCGGTCAAGCGTGTCCATCAAGTTGGCCAGGTTGTCCTCCAAGGCCGGGTGCTGCCACGGGTCGATGGCGGCGCGCCGCAGCACCTGGCCGCCTTGGTCAACAATTCCGAGCACTATCTTGGTCGCCCCGACGTCGATCCCGATCCCCAAGTCGGGAGCGGCCGTCGTCCGCGCATCGGCCCGATGCCGCGCGCCCGGGTCTGGCGGCACGGCCGGTCCCAGCCCCGCTCGCATGGCGTTGGTCTCAGTCAATGGCGAGGTCCCAGTTGATGACCGCGCCTTGCGCCAGCCAATCACTGGCGGCGTCGAAGGCGCTGTTCAACTCCTGGAGTTCGGGATGGGCGTCGTGGAATTGGACAATCTGCCGGGCGCCCCGCGAGAACGGGATCTCTTGGGCGAAGCCCGGGGACAGGCGGCGGACCTTGGACGAGTCGAACATCACCGAGTGGGTTCGGTCGCCGAGCAGGCCCGGCCCCTGGCCGGGCAGCGCCTCAGCGATCGCCTCCGAGGTCGCATGGACCAGTTGCGGCCGTTCGACGCCCGCCGCCCGCGCCAGTTCCAGGTAGATCTGGTTCCAGGTCAGCAGTTGGTCGCCGGTGATGTGGAAAGCCTCGCCCAGCGCCCGTTCGTCCCCGAACAGACCGACGAACCATTTGGCGAAGTCGGCCGCGTGGGTCAGGACCCACAGCGAGGTGCCGTCCCCTTGGACTATGACGGGCTTGCCGGCCCGCATGCGGGCTATGTCGGTCCAGCCGAACAGGCAGGGGGCCAGGCCTGGGTCATAGGTGTGGGCTGGCCTGACCACAGTGGCCGGGAAGTCTTCGGACCTGATCAGGCCGGTGAGATGCTCCTCGCAGGCGATCTTGTCGCGGGCGTAGCGCCAGCGCGGGTTGACCAGCGGCGTTGACTCTGTGATCGGCAAGGCGCAGGAGCGCTTGTAGGCGGCGGCCGTGGAGATGAAGATGTACTGCCCGGCGCGGCCGCCAACCAGGTCGAGGTTGTGGGCCAGGTGCGCCGGTGTGAAGCTGATGAAGTCCGCCACCACGTCGAAGCGCCGCCGGCCCAGCAGGGCGGCCGCGTCTTGGCCGCGCGCGTCGGCGTGGATCGGTTCTACTTCTGGCGGCAGCGAGCGCAGTTTCGAGCGGCCGCGGCACAGCGCCGTGACTTTCCAGCCGGCGGCCACCGCTTGACGGACGCAGGAATGGCTGATGATGCCTGTTCCACCGAGGAACAGCACTGAGTCGGTCATCGCAACACCTCTTGGGCTTGATTCTTGGATCGGATCGGGGTTGATTTGGGCGCCGGCCGGCGGAACCGCCACCAGCCGCAAGCTCGCGCGGCTGGCGACGGCGCCGCCCGTCGGCCTGAGCCTATGGTCTTGGGACCGCCGCCGCTTGGACCTTGGCGGCGATCTCCTCGGGTGTGTTCTTGGTGGCCAGCGCTTCTTGGACGGCCACCACCAGCGCGTTGGCCGTCTCCTGTGACAGGTGCAGTTGGCGTGTCTCAGAGGTTTCGGCGGCCGCCGCGTACATGTCCTTGTAGGCGGGGACTTGGACGTCCGGGTCGACCAGATCGATCTCGTCCCAGTTCGGCCCCATCCCGGCCAGCGCCGGCAGCCCGATGTCGAGGTGTTTGAGGATCACTTCCTGGCCCTCCTGGGTGGTGGTGAACCAGGTGGCGAACTTCTCCGCCGCCTCGATGTTCTTCGACTTCGGATTGACGGCGAAGCCCCATTCGACCTCGGCCACCATGCCGGGCTTCTCGCCGCCCAGGTTGGGGGTCATCATCGGCATCATCACAAAGGGGTCGGGGTCAGAGATGCCCGCGGCTTTGGCGGCCACGATTTGCGCCTCCCGGCCGCCGTATTGGGTGTACCAGGTGCCCATCTGGACGTAGGCGGCCTGGCCGGCCATGAAGGTGTTGTTGGCCTCGGGGTATTGCTGCACGCCGATGGCGTCGGATTGGATGATCCCGTCTTCGATCATGGACCGCAGAATGTCGATCCCCTCGTAGAACACCGGGTCCTCCCAGGACGCCTCGCCCTTGAGCGCCCTGACCCAGTATCCGGTGTCAACGGAGGATGTCGTGGTGCGCAGGAGTTCGGTGCCGAAGGTCATGTCGCCGCCGGCGCCCATGGCCATGCAGGTGTGCCCGGCGTCGCTGATGGTCTTGCACTGTTCGACCCACTCGGCGTAGTCCTCCGGGGGCTCAAGACCGAGGTCGTCGAGCATCGTCTTGTTGTACCAGAACATTTGCGCGCCGACTCCGCCCAGCGGCAGAGCCGACAACACGCCGGTCTCTGGCCAGGTCAATTGGTCTATGTAACCCGGTGCGAACTTGTCCTTCCAATCAGCCCCCAGGGCCGCCTCAGCGGCCGGCGTCAGATCGTGGAAGTAGTCGGTCCACAGTTGGATGCCGGCCACGTTGCCACCGGCCGAGATCTCATAAATGTCGGGTCCTTGGTCGGATTGCAGCGCCGGGCGCAGGGCCGGGGCGTAGTCGGTGTTCTCAAAGTTCTTATAGACCACGTGGATGTCCGGGTTGGCGGCCTCGAAGGCTGCGACATAGGCCTCGCCCACGGTCACGTCCGGCGCGAACCCCCACCAGTTGATGGTCGTCTTGCCTTCGACGTCTCCGCCTGAGCCGCCGGCGCCCTTGTCGCCGCAGCCCACCAGGCCCAGCGCCAGCAGTCCGGCCACCGCTGCCGTTGCAATGATCCCCCGTGTGTTACTTCGCATTGTGGTTTTCCTCTCTGGCTGACTGTTTAGGTTTGAGGTGAGAATCTGAGTGTTTGGTTGTCGGGACTTTCATCGGCCTGAGCGCGGCGGCGATTCGCCCCCGGTCCGTCGCCGCCGGCCCGGGCCCGCGGGTGGTTGATTCCTCATTTCAGGGCGCCGGCCGCCATGCCCCGCTCGAAGTACTTCTGCAGCGAGACGTAGGCGATGATCTCCGGCAGCGCCGTCAGCAGCGCCCCGGCCATGACCTTGGTCTGGTCGTCGTTGTATTGCCCTTGGAAGTACTGCGGCAGGAGCGTGACGACCTGGTAGTTCGGGTCGGTCAGGAACACCAGCGGCAGCAGATATGAGTTCCAGGCGTTGATCAGCACCAAGACCACGACGGCCACGGCCATCGGCTTGGACAGCGGTATCAAGACGTTGCGGAACGTCCGAATGGTGCCGGCGCCGTCGATCCGGGCCGCCTCGAACAGGTCATCTGGAATGCCGTCCACGTAGGTGCGGGTCAGCAGCACCGTGAACGGCACTTGCAGCGCGGCTATCGGGATGATCACCGCCCAGAAGGTGTTGTAGAGGCCAACGCTGGCCGCCATCTTGAACAGCGGGGACAGCAACACCACTTCGGGCAGGGTGAGCGCCGCCATCATCATCCAGAAGAAGACTTCGCGCCGCCGGATGCGCAGTTTGGAGAAGCCGAAGGCGGCCATCATTGTCACCGCGTAGACAATCGCGATGGTGACGGCCGCGATCAGGGCGGAGTTGCGGAAGAAGTAGGCCAGCTT
Organism: Bifidobacteriaceae bacterium; assembly: GCA_031278655.1. GTDB lineage: Bacteria > Actinomycetota > Actinomycetes > Actinomycetales > WQXJ01 > JAIRTF01. The sequence goes on along the minus strand of JAITJZ010000123.1, from coordinate 17,248 downwards.
CGGCACGTTCAGGACCGCCAGGTAGTTGCCCAGGCCCTCGCCCTGGAATGAGCCGGAGATCATGGTGTAGAGCGGCACCACGAACGGAATCACCAGGATGATCAGGATCACGTGGAGGGCAACTCGGGCCAGGCGGCCGCGGGTCTCGAACATCATCCTCACCTCTCCCTGGCTCGCAGGCTCATGGCCACAGCTGTCCCGATCGCCGCCACCAGCAGCAAGATCGCCAGGGCGGAGGCGTACCCCAGGTTGGTCAGCGCCACGGCCTCGCGGTGTATGTAGGTCCCGAGGAAGTCTGAGCTGTAAACCGGCCCTCCCCGCGTCAGCAAGTACGGGTAGTCGAAGAGCTTGAGGGACGTGATCACATTCAGGATCAGCAGGGCTATGGTGGTGCCGCGCACGGATGGCACCACCAGGGAGCGCAGGATGCGCAGGTTGGAGGCGCCGTCTATGCGGGCCGCCTCGATGATGGACGGATCGATCTGGCCCATGGAGGCGAAGAACAAGATGAAGGCGAAGCCGATCGAACTCCAAACCTGCACCCCGATCACCACCCACAACGAGGTCGAGGTCTGGGCCAACCACGGCTGGGCCAAGAAGTCCAGGCCGGAGTGCTCCAACAACCAGTTGATCGGCCCTTGGGTGGCGAAGACCCGCCGGTGGACGGGGGACATGATGGCCGGGGCGATCACCACGGGCAGGAAGATGATCACTTTGAAGACAACGGCGCAGCGCACCCGCGAGTGCAGCAGCGCCGCGAAGACGATCCCCATGGTGATTTGGACCGCGCTGACCGCCACGAAGAAGATCAGGGTGTGTCTCAACGCGCCCCAGAAAAGGGGATTGGTCAGGGCCGTCCGGTAGTTGTCGAGCCCAACCGCGTCGCCGAGTTCGAGCCCGCCCCGGTACTCGTGGACCGAGAGCACGGCGGAGTAACCGATGCAGAAATAGATGACGCCAACGGACAGCACGAAGGCCGGCAGAATCCAGGCGATCCCGGCTGGCTTCAGCGCCATCCTGCTTCGCTTGGGCTTTCGCCTGTCGCGCTGGACGGCGGGCGCGTCGATGGCGGTCATATCCTCCCCTTTGAGGTTCACGCTGCCTTCAGAACGGGGTCCCCACGCCGTTCAACCCGGCGGCTGCGGCCGCCGCCAAGTTGCGACAACGTTACCACTGAGGCCGCCGCCCGCCAAGGAATGGCAGGTGACAATTCGATAAAGACGTCCGGGCCGCACACCGACGATGGCGACGGGCCAGGTAAACGCGCAGGTCACCGCGCCACAAGCGGCGAGGCCTTGGCGCTGCGGCCAAACGGCGCTCCAGCGGTTTGCCCCCGCCGCAGCCGATGTGGGGAAGAACGCGCGAACGTTAGCTCAACGCTCAGCCCCAGCCCGCCGCCTTCCCCGCCGACCCGCCCGCAGCCAGGGCCGATGCGTGTTCGCGCAGGTCACTGAGCTGTCCAGCCACCATCCACAGGCAGCGTGACCCCGGTGATGAGCGCGGCCTGCGGGCTGGCCAAGAACAGGGCGGCGGCGGCGACATCGGCGGTGGCGCCGAAGCGGCCAACTGGAATCTTGGCCAGAATCTGAGCCGCGAAGGCCGGGTCGTCGAGCCGTTCGGCGGTCCCGGGGGTCCGGATGAAAGTCGGGGCGAGGGTGTTGACCGTGACCCCATGGGGCGCCCATTCCAGGGCCAGGACCTTGGTGAGCAGCCCGACGCCGCCTTTGGAGGCGCTGTAGACGGCGTGTCGGGGAATCCCGACAATCCCGGCCTGGGAGCCGATGTTGACGATGCGCCCATAGCCGTTGGCGACCATCGGGCGGGCCATCGCTTGCGTGGTGAAGAACAGGCCCCGCAGGTTGACGTCCATGATCGTGTCCCAGTCGTCCTCGGTGACGTCAAGGGCGTCATGGTTGAAGCCCAGGCCGGCGTTGTTGACCAGGATGTCGATCCGTCCGGCCCGCTGGAGCACGGCCTTGGCGGCCGCCCGGGCCGAGTCCGGCCGGCTGACGTCCAGCTCGAGCGCGAAGGCGCGGCCGCCGTCGGCTTCGACGCGCCGCACCAACTCGTCGACGTCTCGGGCGCGGCGGGCCGCGACGGCCACCACCGCGCCCGCCTCGGCGAAGGCCAACGCCAGGTCGTGCCCCAGCCCGCGCGAGGCCCCCGTCACCACCGCCACCTGCCCGGCGACACCTCTCGCCCCGGCGGCGCCAACTGGCGGCCGGCTTGGCTCCGCGGTCATCGCTCCCCTTCCGTCACCGGCGCCAGCGCCAGCGCCAGCCCCGTCACAACCGCCGTCACAAGTGCTGGCCCAGCCACCGCTTTGAGGCGACCACCACGTCCAGCGGGTCGTGACCTGGCACGGCATCGTCCAACTCGACGAACCACCACTCCAACTGGGCGGCCGCCGCCAAGATCGGCTCCAAGGCCATGGCGCCCTCGCCCAACGCCACCTGCGGGCGTTCCGGCGCGCCGTCGCCGTCCTTGATGTGGATGAAGGCGGCCCGCGGCCCCAGGCGGCGGATCAGCTCCGAGGGATCCTGCCCGGCCGCGAAGGCCCAGTAGGTGTCGACCTCGAAGACAACGTTGGGGCTGGTCAGCTCGACCAATCGGGGGTAGCCGGCGCCACGCGCCTGCCCCTCCCAATCCCACCAGTGGTTGTGGTAACCAAACCGCAGGCCGAATTCGCTCCCCCGCTCTGCCAGCGCGTTGAGTTGTTCGGCGAAGGCGGCCACGCCGCTGGGCGTGTCAAGCGCGTCCCGGCCGAAGCCCTCCAGTTGGTCGGGCGAACTGATCAGCGCAACGCTCGCGCCCAGCAGGCCAAGTTCCTCCGCCAGTTCCGCCAGGCCCGCCGACGCCGACCCAGCCGACCCAGCCGACCCAGCCGACCCAGCCGACCCAGCCGACCCAGAAAGGCCCGCCGACCGGGCCGCCCGCGGCACGGCGGCGTGGACGGACGGGACCGCCAACCCGACCCGGTCCAACTCCTGTCGCAACAAACGTGCGCGCTGGCGGCGTTCGTCCACCGTGAACTGCGGCGAACCGATGCCGAAGGGCTCGACACCGGCGAATCCAGCCGCCGCCAACTGTTCGAGGGTCCGGCGCAGGCCGGCGGCGCCGAGCGCGTCCCGAACCGACCACAACTGCAAGCCGATCTTCGGTGCCATGGCGCGGCCTCAGCCGATCGGGTATTCGACGTAGGCGAAGCGGGCGGAGTCCGGCGCCCAACTGTTGACGTTGATGGTGCCCTGGCCGCCGAACAGGCCGATCCGGGCGCGCTCGCCGGCGCCGTCCGGGCCGCAGACAACCAGTTCCACCGCTTCGTCGGCCGGGTGGCCGCGCACCCCGGCGCCATAACTCAGGTAGACCATGGCGGCGCCGTCCGGCGCCAGGTGCGGGAACCAATCGACCCGATCGGAGTGGACCAGTTGTTCGACGCCCTCGCCGTCCAGGCGCATCCGGAAGATCTGCGAGTGGCCGGGGACGGTCGAGGCGCGCTCGGAGTTGAAGTACAGCCATTGGCCGTCGGGGCTGTACTCGGACCCGTCGTGGGGCTTGTCCGAGTCGGTCACCTGGGTGGTGACGCCGTTCGTCCAGTCGTAGGTGTAGACGTTGTAGACGGCGCCGTCAGCTCGCACGATGCCGCCGATGTGGGCCAGCGTTCGGCCGTCCGGTGAGACGCCGTGCAGGTAGCGCGCCGACAGGCCGTCCGCCTCGTCGGTCACCCGGTCGGCTTGGCCGCCGCGCAGCGGCGCGCGCAGGATGTGGCCGGTGCGGTTGTCGGAGATGAAGATGTGCTCGCCGTCCGGGTCGAGGACGTGGTCGTTGTTGGCGTCGTGGGAGCCGGACAACTCGATGTGCTCGAGCGGGCCGCCATCGGCGGCCACTCGGAACAGTTCCCCGTCGGCGTTGACGATCAGCCAGCGGCCGTCGAGCGTCCAGTTGGGCGCCTCGATCAGTTGCCGGTCGGTCTCGAGCACTGTGTGGTTGGCGCCGCTGGCGATGTCGTGGACCCGCAGGCGGCAGACCTGCCCGGGGGCCAGCTTTCGCCAGGGCGATGGTTGGGCGTTCATGGGTTTGTTCTCCAGTCAGATGGTTGGTCGGGTGTCACCGGTCTTGGCTGTCCGGCGGCGGGTCGGTCATTTGATGGCGCCGGCGGCCATGCCGCGCTCGAAGTGCCGTTGCAGGGAGATGTAGGCGATGATCTCCGGCAGCGCCGCCAGCGTGGCGCCGGCCAGGATCTTTGGCTGGTCGTCGGTGTAACGGGTCTTGAAGGACATCGGCAGCTGCGTCACAACTTGGTCGGCCTCGCCGTTGCCGAGCAGCACGATCGGCAGCAGGTAGGCGTTCCAGGAGTTGACCAGCACCAGCACAACGATGGCCACGCCCATCGGTTTGGCCAGCGGCAGCAGCACGTTCCAGAACTGGCGGATGGTGCCGGCGCCGTCAATCCGGGCCGCCTCGAACAGGCTGTCCGGGATGCCGTCGACGTATGAGCGGGTCAGCAAGGTGGTGAAGGGGATTTGCAGGGCCGCTATCGGGATGATCACAGCCCAGACGGTGCCGGCCGATTGCGTCTTGGAGGCGAGCATCACCAGTGGGGTCAGCAGCACCACCTCGGGCATGGTCAGGGCGCCCATCATCAGCCAGAAGTAGAGTTCTTTGGACCGGATGCGCAGCTTGGAGAAGCCGAACGAGGACATCATCGTCAGCAGGTAGACGATCGCTATGGTCGCCAAGGAGATCACGATCGAGTTGCGGAAGTAGGACCAGAAGCCGGGGAGTTGGATGGCGGCCGTGTAATTTCCGATGCCGCGCCCCTGCAGTGAGCCGGACACCATCGTGTACAGCGGCACGGCGAACGGCACCACCAAGAACGCGCAGATGACGGTCAAAACCAGCCGCGCGCGGCGTGTGCGCAGCTCAAACATTGGTGACCGCCTTTCGGTGGCGTTCCCTCGACGCCACGGACATGATGATGGAGACCGCCAGCGCCAATATCAACAGCAGCATCGACATGGTGGCGGCGTAGCCGTAGTGGCTCGAGACGCCGAACAACTCGGAGTAGATGTATGTGCCCAGGAACTCGGATGAATGGGCCGGCCCGCCGGCCGTCACCAGGTAGGGGAAATCGAACAGCTTGAGCGCGGTGATGGCGTTCAAGATCGCCAGCGAGATGATGGTCGGCTTGAGGTTGGGCACCACGACGGACACCAGCACGCGGACGCCGCCGGCCCCGTCGATCCGGGCCGCCTCCAGGATTTCAGGGTCGATTTGACCCATGGCGGCGTAGAAAAGGATGAACGCCATGCCGATCGAGCTCCAGATCTGCACGGCCGTGATCACCAGCAGCGAGGTCGAGGGCTGGATCCAGTTGGGTGTGACGTCGCCCATTCCCAGGGTCCCCAGCAGCCAGCCGACTGGCGCCGTCCAAACCCGGTTGCCCAACGGGTCGACCGCGATCATCCCCAGGTGTTCGAGGATCCAGTTGATCGGCCCGTCCACGGCGAACACGCGCCGGTGGACCGGCGACATGATGGCCGGGGCGATCACCACGGGCACAAAGATCAGAATCTTGAAGATGACGCCGCAGTACACCTTGGAGTGCAAGATGGCAGCGAAGACAATGCCCATGATGGTTTGGACCACGTAGGCCACGACAAAGAAGATCGCCGTGTGCTTGAGGCATTCCCAGAACAGCGGCGTGCCGAAGGCCTTGACATATGAGTCGAAGCCCTGGAAGGACTGCGCCCGGGGCGGGCGCCAGTCCCAGGGCAACAGTGACACGTAGCCGGTGTAACCGATGCAGAAGTAGATCAAACCGACCGACAGCACCACTCCCGGCAGGATCCACCCGATCCCGGGTGGAGGGCCGTGGGGGGGGGGGCCCGCCGCGGCCCCCACCCCCGCGGGGGTTGGGGGGGGGGGGGGGGGGGGGGGCCCCGCCGCGCCCCCCCCCCCACGGCGGGTGTCGATGCGGCGGGCGATCGGGGTTGCCGACGCGACTGCCATCGCTATCTGAAATCCTTGTGTTGAAAGGCGCTGGCGCGCTACTGGGCCGGGCTGTCTACCGAGTCTGCCTCCATTTGGGCGGCGATGTCAGCGGTTGACAGGTTCGGATCGGCCAGGACTTGTTGCATGGCTATGACTTGAGCGTTGCCAGTTTCGGCTGAGACGTAGAGATTCCGGCTCTCGGTCGCTGCCGCGGCATCGGCGTAGAGCTTCTTGAAAGCTGGGATCTGGATGTCCGGCGTGACCAGGCCGAGGGCTTCCCAATCAGCCTCGACCCCGATGTACGCCGGCACCAAGTCGATGGCGTCGGCCACCAACTGCTGGCCCTCGAGCGTCGCGGTCAGCCAGAAGACGAAGGTCTTGGCGGCCTCGAAGTTCTTGGACTCGGCGTTGATCGCCAGCCCGTAGTCGGCTTCGCCGACGTACTGGGGGATGTTGCCCTTGCCGGCGAAGTCGGGGCTGCGCATCGGCAGCATCGTGAACGGTGTCGGGTTGGAGACCCCGGCGCCCTCCATCGAGTTGGTCATCGACTCTTTGGCGGCGTACTGCGCGTACCAAGTGCCCATCTGGACTATGGCCGCCTTCTGGGACATGAAGTTGTTGTTGGCCTCGGGGTATTGCTTGATCGAGGTCGCGTCTTGTCCAATGATGCCGTCAGCCTGCATCTTGCGGATGATGTCCAGGGTCTCGATCGTCACCGGATCGTCCCAGGAGGCTTCGCCTTGCAGCGCCTTCAGGTAATAGCCCGGGTCGATGCTGGTGCTGATGGTGCGGAAAAGCTCCGTCGAGAAGGTGTCGGTCGAGTTCGTGCCCATGGTGAAGCACTGCACGCCGGCGGCGGCGAAGGTGTCGCAGGCGGCCTTCAGCTCGTCGTAGGTCTTCAGTTCGGTGGACACCCCGTTGGCGTCGAACAGGTCCTTGTTGATCCAGAAGAAGTCCGCGGCCACCCCGCCCAGTGGCAGCGCGGCGGCTTTGCCGTCCCAGGTCAACTGCTCTATGTAGCCGGGGGCGAACTTGTCTCGCCAGTCTGCGCCCAGTTCTTCCTCGGCGATCGGCGCCAGGTCGGCCGCGAAATCGCCCCACAACTGCTTGCCGCCCACGTTCCCGCCGGCGCCCATTGAGAAGATGTCCGGGCCCGAGCCGGTCTGGAACGCCGTCGACATCGCCGGGGCGTAATCCGCGTTCTCATAATTCGTGTATTTGATCTTTATGTCTGGATATACCTTGTTGAAAGCGGCTATGTACTTCTCCGCTACCGGAGTGTCGGGCGTCCAACTCCACCAGATCACTTCGCCGGACTCGGCGTCGCCGCCGCCGGTGCCGCCTCCTCCCTCGTCACTGTCGCCGCAAGCCGCCATGCTGGCGGCGAGCGCTATGGTCGCGCTCAGCGCGATGATCGGCCTTGCCATCCCAATTCGCATCGTTAGTTTCCTTTCGGCTGGGCGGCCGTTTCGGCCGCTCATTCTTGGCGTCGGTTTCAATTGGATTTCAAACGCTCGTTTCCAACGTTCCTGGAGTTCGCGCGGTCTGGCGCGGCGGTCATAATCTCCGAGTTCAAGCTCCTTCCAGTTCAGGATCGGCGACCCGAACCCATCGGCGCGCCTTGGCCGAATCGAGCACGGCTTCGACGATACGGACGGCGCGGGCGCCGTCGGCGAAAGTTGGCACGCCATCGGTCAACTCCCCGTCGAGGCTGGCGTAGACGTCGGTGATGAACGTCTCGAAACAGGCGGCCCAGCCTTGGACGTGGCCCGCCGGCAGGGTCGTCACGCGGCGGGCGTCCGGGGCGCCGTGGCCTGGGTCGCGCACGAGCAGCCGCGATTCGTCCTCGCCGCCGAGCCAGACGGTTTCCGGGTTCTCTTGGTCGAAGACGGCTGATCCGTTCTGGCCGTCCAGCTCGAACCACAGGCGGTTCTTCCGGCCGGCCGAGACCTGGGAGACCGTCAGCGACCCCGGCGTGCCGGCGCCCGTCCGGAAGCCGACAGTGACGATGTCCTCGGTCTTGACCTCGACCATCGCATCGGGCGCGTCTGGCGCCTCGGGGCTGGCGGCGGTCCCGTTCGAGAAGGTGGGGCCGGAGGCGGGTTGGCGGCGGGGGATGGCCGTGGCGGTGTCCGCGACCAGTTCCGCGATCCGCTCGCCGCTGACCCATTCGACAAGGTCGCACCAGTGCGAGCCGATGTCGGCGAAGGCGCGCGAGGGACCGCCGGCGACGGGGTCGACCCGCCAACTCGACGCCGCCGGCGACGCCAGCCAATCTTGCAGGTAGGAGCCGTGCAGGAGCCACCATTGCCCAAAATCGCCGGCCACCCGGCGAGCGCGGATCTCGCGCACGAGCGGGTGGAAGCGGTAGATGAAGGGCACGGCCGCGACAACGCCGCTCGCGGCCGCCAGCTCGGCCAGTTCGCTCGCCTCGCGCGCAGTCACCGCCAGGGGCTTCTCGCAGATGACGTTGAGCCCCGCCTCCAGGGCCATCCGCGCGTACTCGGCGTGGGTGGCGTTGGGCGTGCAGATGTGAAGGACGTCGATGCCGTCTGAGATGGCTTGGGCGGCGTCGGCGTAGGCCTTGGCGACGTTCCAGCGGGCCGCCAACTTCGCTGAGGCGGCGGGGGACTGATCGAGGACGCCGACGATCTCGGCCCCGGCCAGGAGCGCGGAGCGGCGGTGGACCTCGGCGATCATGCCGCCGCCGAAGATCGCCACCCGCGGTCGGGATCGCTTGGCCACGTTGCTCCTTGGTGTTCCGCCGGACTGATTTGTCGATGCCTTCAACGTCATCGTGAAGGACGTAAACACCATGCTATTCTGCTTCAAAGAGCCAGACTTAAGTCTTTCTCAACATAAATCTGCCTTTTGCCACGAGGGGGTCGCAGGACATGAACGCGCCGTCGCTGCCGACGTTTCGCCTCCGCCCGCCAGCGCTGGTGCGCCTGAGCGACCAGGCCGCGATTCTGAGCACAGTCGCCCTGCTGATCGCGTCCGGGGCGGCCCGGACCCGCCCGGAGTTGGCGCGGGCCACCGGCCTGGCGCGTTCGACCATCACCGCCACAACTCGACGGCTGGCGGCCTTCGGCCTGATCGGTTCGCAAGGTTTGGGCGCGCCGCCCGGGCGTGGCCGCCCCCCGGAATTGCTCATGCTCAACCCTCAGGCCGGCGTGGTGGCGATCGCGGACCTGACCCCTCATCACGTCCGCAACTCCGTGGTCCGGATGGACCAACGGCTGCTCGCCACTCAGCGCTGGCGCTTCGATCTGGCCGTCGGTCCCGAAGCGACCGTCACCTTCGTCGGCGACCAACTCACGGCCATGCTGGAAGGCCTGGGACCAGGCCGGGGCCGGCTGCGCGCCATCGTCGTGTCGGTGCCCGGTCCCGTCGACACCAAGCGGGGGGTGGCCGTGCGCCCGCCCATCCTGCCCGGCTGGGACGGGTACCCGGTGGCGGAGCGGCTGACCGAACGGCTGGGCTGCCCGTGTCTGGTCGACAACGATGTCAACCTGATCGCCCTGGCCGAGGCCAGGGTCTTGCCGGCGGACCAGTGTCCGCTGCTGGTCGTGAAAGTCGGCACCGGGATCGGTGGCGGCCTCATCACCGCCACCGGCGAACTCCATCGCGGGGCCGACGGCGCGGCCTGCGACATCGGCCACCTGCGCGCCCCCGGCGTCCACGACGTCATCTGCTCCTGCGGAAACGTCGGCTGCATCGAGGCGGTCGCCTCGGCCGAGGCCATCACGGCGAATCTGCGGGCGGCGCGGAACGACGCCGCCCTCACCCAAGCCGACGCCGAAGCCCTCGCCCGCGCCGGCGACCCGATTGTGACCAGGCTGATCAGGGACGCGGCCGACACCTTGGGGGAGACCATCGCGGCGCTGGTCCACATGTACAACCCGGCCCGGGTGGTCCTGTCCGGCCCGCTGACCGCGGCCAGCGACGATCTCCTGGCGGGCGTGCGTTCGGTGGTCTATCAGAAGGCGTTGCCCCTGGCGACGCGGAACCTCACCCTGGCCCACTCGGTCATTGGCCAGCTCTCGGGCACCGTCGGCGCGGCCGTGCTCGGCATCGAACATGTGCTGTCGCCCACCGCCTTCGCCAAGGCTATGGCCGGCGGGTCGCGGTCCGGGGCGCCGGCCGCCCCGAACCGCCAAGCGGCCGGCGGCTGACGGCGCGGCTGGCGGCGCGGCTGGCGCCGGGCGAGACGGGGGCGGGACAGACCGCGGGACAGACCGCGGGACTGGCGGCGGGATTGACTGCGGGACAGGCGGCGGTCAGCGCGCGGCGAAGGCGGCGTCAAACGCGGCCGCGGCCGGCGGGAACATCTGCTTGCGGACAAAGCCGAGCGCCTCGGGGGCGCCGTGCAGCCGATCCATCCCGGCGTCCTCCCATTCGACCGACACCGGCCCTTGGTAGTCAATCGTGTTCAGCATCCGGAAACAGTCTTCCCAGGGCACGTCGCCGTGCCCAACGGACACAAAGTCCCAGCCCCGGCGCGGGTCGCCCCACGGCAGGTGCGAGGACAGGCGGCCGTTGCGGCCGTTGGCCGTGCGCCGCTTGGAGTCCTTGGCGTGGACGTGGTAAATGCGGTCGGCGAAGTCCGCCAGGAACCCAACCGGGTCCAGGTCTTGCCACATCATGTGGCTGGGGTCCCAGTTGATCCCGAACCCAGGGCGGCGCCCGATCGCCTCCAACATCCGGGCCGTCGTCCAATAGTCGTAGGCCATCTCGCTGGGGTGGACCTCGGCCGCGAAGCGGACCCCCTCGGCCTCGAAGACGTCGATGATCGGATGCCAGCGATCCGCGAAGTCACGCCAACCGGCATCGATCAATTCCGTGCTGGCCGGCGGAAACATGGCGATGTACTTCCAAATCGACGAGCCGGTGAAGCCCGTCACCACTTCGGCGCCGAGCCTGCGGGCTGCCACCGCCGTTCGCTTCATCTCCTCGGCGGCGCGCCGCCGAATCCCCTCCGGCTCGCCGTCCCCCCAGATCAGGTCCGGCAGCATGGCGTGGTGGCGCTCGTCAATCGGGTCGTCGCAGACCGCCTGGCCCTTGAGGTGGTTTGAGATCGCCATCACCTTCAGGCCAAACGAGTCCAACAGCGCCAGGCGCTCGGCCACGTAGGCGCCGTCCTCGGCCGCCCGCCAGGGGTCGAGGTGGTCGCCGGAACAGGCGATCTCCAATCCGTCATAACCCCATGAGGCGGCCAGCCGGGCAACCTCGGCGAAGGGCAGATCCGCCCACTGGCCGGTGAAAAGGGTGACAGGACGAGTCATGGCGGTCTCCTTCGATCATTGCGGCGCCCGCGGTCGGCCCGGACGCGACTCCCAAGACAGTAAACACTCGCCGGCCAGCGCTGGACAAGGCCATCACCGGCCCTGAAATTTGTCTCTCTTTGGTCGTCGGCGACCAAACTAGATCGACTGCGAGGCGCTGACCAGCGCAAACCCTCACGGCCGGGTGCCGGGCGCCGCAGCCGTTCCCCCAACTGGTTGCACCGAGGCGAGGCGAGGTCCAAACTGTGGCTGAACGTCATCGGAGGCGTCAGCTCAGGCGTTGCTGGAGGCGTCGCTGGGGACGTCATCGGAGGCGTCATCGGGGGCGTCATCGGAGGCGTCAACGTCAACCGCCCAAGCCCCCGGTCCGTTTTCATCCCAAATTCCTTCTGCGCCGCGAAAGGGTGTCCGCCGTGACCACGCTCGGAACTTCCAGGCTTTTCCATATTGCCATCAACGTGCCAAACCTCGACCAGGTGGTCGAAAACTGGGCCAACCTGCTGGGCGTCCCGGTCCCTGAGATCATCCAGGTCCCGGGGCCGGACAAGGTCCCCTCCTACAGCTTCGGCCACGCCGACCCGCCCAACTCCTGCCGCTTGGCGGTGATAGAACTCGACAACGCGCTCATCGAGTTGGTCGAGCCGGACGAGTCCTGGGAGGCCAGCGGCCGCGGCGGATGGGGGGTCAAGCACCTGTCGTTCGTCGTCCCCGACCGCCGCCAGGCCCAAGACGCCCTCGCCGCCGTTGGCGCCCCGCCCGCCTACCACATCGGCTACTACCCGGGCGGGACCTACGCTTTCACCAACGCCACGCGCCAGCTCGGCGTCGAGATAAACGTCAAGACCGATGACGACAACCGCGCCAAGATCGAGGCCCTGCGCGCCGATCCAGACCTCCATCTGGCCGACCTCTGAGGTGGTGTGACCATCTGACCTCTGGGGTCATCGGGGTCATCCGGCGGACTTGAGCGCGTCCGCGAACTTGACGCGCGCCCCCGTCCGCAGGATCGAGTTCTCGTAAAGCTTCCCGGCCAGGGCTATCGCCAGGCCGGTCGTCACCACCAGGATGATCAACGACGCCAGCGCCTCCCACCAGGCGGTGTCGCCCAGGATGAGGCGCACCGGCATGGCGATGGGGCTGGAGAACGGGATGTAGGAGAGCCATCCGAGCACGGTCTGCGACCGGCCCAGCGGCGTCATGATGATCATGTATGGCACCATCGCCAGGATCATGGTCGGGGTCAGCACCGATGACACCTCCTCCAGCCGCGAGACCGTCGCCGCCGAGCCCACCATCAGCGACGAGAAGAGCACAAAAGCCACCATGAAAAAGATCATGAACCAGGCCAGCGAGCCGCCCAGCTCCCCGAGCGGCACCCCGCCCAGGGCCCTGGCCAATCCGGAGCCCGGGTCGGTCAGGGACTTCAGCCCGCCGCCCACCGCCAATCCCAGGCCGCCGGCCAGCAGCAACGCGGCCACGGTGGCCAAGGCCAGGACCGCGTTGGAGAGGATCTTCCCGGCCAGCAGCACCCGCGCGGGGACCGTCGCCAGCAGTATTTCGATCACGCGGGTCTGTTTCTCGACCACAGTGTTTTGGGCCGCCACCTGGCCGTACATCATCACCACCATGAAGAACACGACCGCCAGCACCGCCGGGGCGACCTGGCGGACCAGCTCGTTTACTTTCGGCGGGTCGAGCAACGTGACCTTGGGCACAAGGGTCAAGGCCGCGACCAAGCTGGCCGGCGCCTCGTCCTCGGCGATGACCTCCAAGCCGCCCGCCGCGCCACCCTGACCGCCGACAGCCACCGCCGCCTCGACCGAGCCGTCGCGCACCGCCCGCTCGGCCTCGGCGCGCGAGTCCGCCGCCACCACCTCAAAGCCTTCCAGCCCGCCGAGTTGGTCCGCCAAGTCGCCGACGGCCGCGATCTTGGTGGCGTCGTCGCCGTCCTCGTCGCCGCGGCTGAGCAGCCCGGGCAGCGCCGTCGCCGCGAAGGCCACCAGGACCATGACGCCGGTCCCGATCATGAAGGCCTTCGACCGCGCCTGGGTGACGATTTCGCGCCTTGTCACCAGCCGGACGCGGTTCACGCGATCACTTCCTTGAACACTTGGGCGAGCGACGGGATGTCCCGCTCGAAGCCTTCCACCGGCCCAAAGGTGAGGGCTTGGCGCAGGACGTCGGCGGCGGCATCGGGCGTGGCGCCGAACGTCACCACCGTGTCCGATGCCGCGCCCCCGCTCCCAGCCCCGCCCGGCGTGACGCTCACTTCGGTCAGGCCGCGCCAGGCCGTCGCCCAACTGGCGTCGGCCCCGGGCGCGAGCCGCAGCCGGTAGCGCGAGCCGGCGTGCTGGGCCTGCAGCGCCGCCGTCGCGCCGGTGGCCTTGATCTGCCCGCCCGCGATTATCACGAGGTCGTCGGTGATGCGTTCGACCACGTCCAGTTGGTGCGATGAGAACAGGATCGGCGCGCCGGAGGCGGCGAAGTCTTTCAGCACCTCCATGACCGTGTCGACCGCCAACGGGTCCAGCCCTGAGAACGGTTCGTCCAAGATCAGTACCGTTGGGTTGTGCACCAGCGCGGCCGCGATCTGGGCGCGCTGCTGGTTGCCCAGTGACAGCTTCTCCACCGGGTCCTTGGCCCGTTGGCTCAGTCCCAGGCGTTCCAGCAGGCGGGCGGCGCCGGCGGTGGCCTGGGCCTTGCTGAGGCCGTGCAATTCGGCGAAGAAGACCAATTGTTCCTGGATGCCCATCTTGGGGTAGAGGCCGCGTTCCTCGGGCATGTAGCCGAAGGTCGAGTCGACCCGGCGGGTGACGGGCCGGCCCTGGTAGCTGATCGTGCCCGAGTCGGCGCTGAGCACACCCATGATGATGCGCATGGCGGTGGTCTTGCCGGCGCCGTTTGAGCCCACGAACCCGGTCAGCCGCCCAGGCTTGACCGTGAAACTGACCTGGTCGAGGGCTTTCACCGACCCAAAGGACCGGCTTAGATCGCTAACCTCCAGCATTTGCCACCTGCTTGTTTCCGGGGCTGTCAACAACCTCCCATTACATCACAGCCCTTAGCCGGGAGACTGGGCCGGGCGCCGTGTTCCGCCGTCCCGCCGCCCGGCGCGGACGAGGGGCCGCCGCCCGGTGGCCGGTAGGATGACGCGCGGCGTCAGCGCGCCCGCGCCGCGCCCAACCAAACCGGAAGGCCGAGCCTTGACCCAACTGACTCACTCCCCCGGCGAACCGCGCGTGGCCGTTGTCGGCGCCGGGCCGGCGGGGCTGTACGCGGCCGACATCCTGCGCGGGCAGGCGCCGGGGGCCCAGATCGATGTGCTCGAGGCGTTGCCCAGCCCGTTCGGGTTGATCCGCTACGGCGTGGCCCCGGACCATCCCAGGATCAAATCGATCGTCGATTCCCTGCATGAGATTCTGGATCGCGGGGATATTCGTTTCTACGGCAATGTGACCGTCGGCTCGGATCTGACGCTGGACGAACTGCGGGCTCGTTACGACGTGATCCTGCTGGCCACGGGTGCTTTGCAGGACGCGGAGCTGGACATTCCCGGGATCGACTTGCCCGGCTCGTTCGGCGCGGCCGATTTCGTGGCCTGGTACGACTCCCACCCCGATTATCCGCAGACCTGGCCGCTGGAAGCCGAGTCTGTGGCCGTCATCGGCAACGGCAATGTGGCGCTCGACGTGACCCGGGTCTTGGCCCGCCGCCCCGCCGACCTGGCCCGGACGGACATGCCAGCTCACGTCCGCCGCGTCTTCGAGGCCTCGCCCGTCCGCGACATCCACGTCTTTGGGCGGCGCGGCCCGGCCGCCGCCAAGTTCTCGCCCCTGGAGTTGCGCGAACTGGGCCTGACGCCCGGCGTCAAGATGCTGCTCGACGCCGAGGACTTCGACTTGAACGATGCCGACCGGGCGGCTATGGCGGCGAACGGGCGTTTGCGCCAGGTCGTCAAGACGATGGAGCAGTGGCGGGCGGGCCATGACGGCGCCGGTGAGCGTCGCATTCATCTGCATTTCTATTCGCGCCCCGAGCGCGTCGAGGGGACCAGTGCCGTGACCGGGCTGACCGTGCGCCGCACCGCCCCGGACGGGGCCGGCGGGGTGGTCGACACCGATGAGCTGCGCACTTACCCGGTGGGCGCCGTCTACCGGGCGGTCGGTTACTTCGGCTCGCCGGTCGAGGGCGCGCCCTTCGACGCCGCCCGAGGCGTGGTGCCCCATCTGGCCGGGCGCGTGATCGACGCCTCCGGCCGGCCCGTGCCCGGGCTCTACGTCACCGGCTGGATCAAACGTGGCCCGGTCGGCCTGATCGGCTCCACCAAGTCAGACGCCCTGGAGACCATCGCCAGCATTGTCGAAGACCTGCCTGACCTGGCGGGCGCCCGCGACCCCTCGGCGCCGCCCCTGGCGGACCTGTTGGCGGCGCGTGGCGTGGAGGTCGTGACCTGGGAGGGCTGGCAGGCGATCGACGCGCTGGAGCGGGCCAACGGCGAGGCCGAGGGCCGCGCCCGGGCCAAGCTCGCCACCCGCCGAGAGCTGATCTCCGCCGCGGCCGCTTCCTCCGTCACTTCGTGACCTCGGCGTTCACAAGGTCTTCACTGGGTTCTCACGGGTTTTCGTTATCTTTGCGTGACTTTTGGCTCGATCCGTCCTAGGGTGGGAGCGCCTGAGAAACCCTCCTTTTCAGGTCGCAATGCGGATTCCGAATCCTGCCGCCGCGTTTGCGCCGTCAATCTAGGCAGGAGCGGAGGACCCAATCTTGGGCGGCCCCCAGCCGCCTTGGGGTGAAGCCGGCAATCTCGGTTCAGCAGTGAACCTTGGCTGCCCGGCCGGGCAGATCTCCCGCCCGAACCCGACAGCTGACTCCGTAGGTTATGAGGAGAACACGTGGTAACACGCCGTTACGCGGCTAAGCATCGTGCCCCAGGAAGCAAGCCGATGACGCCGCTCATGGTCCTGTCCGGGCAGCCTTGGGGTAAAAAGGGCATCGCAGTCGCCGCCGCCAGTGGTTTGGTGGTGGTCGCCGCCGGGCCGGCTTACGCGTCGCACAACAATGTGGCCGAAGCGACTCAGCTGGCGGCCGAGGCCCGCACCGTGATTGGTGCCGAGTCCTTGGCCTCAGCCCCGGCGGAGGCGGACTGGACGCTGGAGGTCCCAACCCTGGCCGTTGTCAAGCCTGTCGCCGAACAAGCGCAGCCGGCCGAGAACCGGCGGCGCGTCAGCGCCCCTGCCGCCACCACCAGCGGGGCCGCCAAGGCGGCCGAGGGCGCCCAAGGCGTCCCCGCCTCGCTGGCGGGCAACGAAGTCATTGACGTGGCCTCTCGCTATCTCGGCGTGCCTTATGTCTACGGCGGCTCGAGCCCCTCCGGCTTCGACTGCTCGGGGTTCACCCAATACGTCTACGCCCAACTGGGCAAGTCCATTCCGCGCACTGATTCGGATCAGAAGGCCGCTGGCACCGTCATCTCGGCCGCCGAGGCTCAGCCTGGCGACATCGTCTGGTTCCCCGGACATGTCGGCATCTACGCCGGCGGCAATCTGATGATCGACGCGCCGCACACCGGCACCGTGGTGCAACTGCGCGAGATGTACCGGACGCCGACCTTCCTACGCTTCTAGCGTCGCGGCGGGCGCGCGGCGCCCGCGAGTCGGTCCCGGAGTTCGTTTGCGAAGCCCCACACTGATGGGGTAGGCTAGACAAGTTGTGCCCGTTGCGGCGCAGCGACTAACAGCCCTTCGCGGGTTTGTTGTTTGATATCTCAACAGCGTGTTTTGTGGATGTTTGTCGATGCCGGTTTTTTTTGCCGGTCGGCATTTTTTTGTTGGCTGGGGTTTTGTTTTCTGTTTTTTTGATGGAGAGTTTGATCCTGGCTCAGGACGAACGCTGGCGGCGTGCTTAACACATGCAAGTCGGACGATGACGCCGGGCCTTCGGGTTTGGTTGATTAGTGGCGAACGGGTGAG
>JAITJZ010000121.1 GCA_031278655.1 Bifidobacteriaceae bacterium | reverse complement strand
TCGGTTGAGCGGGCGAGCTGGTCGCGGACCCAGTTGATGGTCTCGGCGAGTTTGCGCAGGCGCTTGTTGTGCCCGGATTGGCCTGGGAGGTTCGGGAAGTGGCCTTTGATCAGCGCCGATACTGGGCGCCCCGCCCCAAGAAGTCACGCAGGCGAGCCGAACACACCCCCCCGGAATCAACGATCTAGCTGAGGGATAGCGCGCTCGGCGGGTTAGCTGAGGGATGCCCGCAGGGCGATGTCGGCGCGGTGATGCGATCCGTCCAAATGGATCGCGCGCACACCGGCGTAGGCGCGGTCGCGGGCGGCGGTCAAGGTTGGGCCCAAACCGACCACCGACAAAACGCGGCCGCCGGCCGAAACCAGCTCGGCGGCATCGGACAAGGCGGTGCCCGCTTGCAGAACGTAAACGCCGGGTATCGCCTCGGCCTGATCGACGCCCGTGATGACGCCGCCGGTGACGGGCGTGCCGGGGTAGTTCTCGGCCGCGACCACCACGGTGACGGCCGACTCCTCGCTCCAAACCAGCGGGCGGGCGCGGGCCAGGTCGCCGGTGGCGGCCGCCAACAGCAGGCCGGACAGCGGCGTCTCCAAGCGCGCCAGGACCACCTGCGTCTCCGGGTCGCCGAAACGGGCATTGAACTCGACCACCTTCAAGCCCTTGGCGGTCAGCGCCAAGCCGCAGTAGAGCAGGCCCTGGAAGGGCACGCCGCGCGCCGCCATCTCCGCCACCACCGGGCGCGCGACCTTGTCCAAGACCTGACCGGTCAGGTCCGGGGGCGCCCACGGCAGCGGCGAATAGGCGCCCATGCCGCCGGTGTTTGGGCCCTGGTCGTCATCGAGCGCCCGCTTGAAATCCTGGGCCGGCGCCAACGGCGCCACCGTCTGCCCGTCGGTGACGCAGAACAGCGAAATCTCCGGGCCGTCCAAGTATTCCTCGACCACCACCGGCGATCCGGCGTCGAAGCAGGCCTGAGCGTGGTCGAGGGCGGCCTCCCGCGAATCGGTCACGACCACGCCCTTGCCCGCGGCCAAGCCATCGTTCTTGACAACATACGGGGCGCCGAACCGGTCCAACGCGGCCGCCGCGGCCGCCGGCGTTGACGCCGACACGGCCTCGGCCGTGGGCACGCCGGCGGCGCGCATGATTTCCTTGGCGAAGGCCTTGGAGCCTTCGAGCCGGGCGGCGGCGGCGCTCGGCCCGAAGCACGCCACCTTGGCCGCCCTGAGCGCGTCCGCCACGCCATCGATCAGCGGCGCCTCCGGCCCGATCACCACCAGGTCCGCCTTCAACCGCCTTGCCGCCAGCGCCACGGCCGGCCCCGAGGTCAAGTCGACTTGGAGCAGTTCGGCCAAAGCGCCGATGCCGGGGTTGCCGGGGGCCGCGTAAAGCTGGTGGCCGCCCTCCCGCGCCAGGCGGTGGACGATGGCGTGTTCGCGGGCTCCCGAGCCGAGCACAAGGATCTTCACGGCGGTTAAGCCTAACGGCAGGGCGGGCGGCGGCGGCCCGCCCGGCGGCGGGTGTTTGGCCGCGCCAAAGGCATCTGGCTAGGATGGGACCAACGTCCACCCCACAGCGGCCTTATCCGGGCCTTCAAGACGGGTCAACGCAGACCTGACCTGAGGAGTATCGCAACATGATGGCTGATTCGATTACCGCAAGCACCGAAGTCGGCTTCGGGGACAGTTCCCTCTTGATCGCCGGGATTGTGGCGGCGGTGGCTATCGCCGCCCTGGCGCTGGCGGCCGGGCTCAGAGCCAAAGTGCTGGCCTGCGACGAGGGCTCCGCCAAGATGCGGGAGATCGCCGGAGCGGTCCAGGCCGGGGCCAGCGCCTACCTGACCCGCCAATTCAAGACCCTGGGCGGTTTCGTCATTGTGGTGATGGCGTTGCTGGCGTTGCTTCCCGGCACGCCGGCGGTGCGCACCGGGCGGGCGGTGTCTTTCCTGGTCGGGGCGGGCTTCTCGGCCGCGATCGGGTACCTCGGGATGTGGTTGGCGACGCGGGCGAACCTGCGCGTGGCGGCGGCCGCGGCCGCCGGCCAAGGCGGGCGCGAGGCGGGCGCCGCCATCGCCTTCCGCACCGGCGGCGTGGTCGGCATGACCACTGTGGGCTTGGGCCTGCTGGGGGCTTCGGTCGTGGTCATCATCTTCCGCGCTGACGCGCCAGCCGTCCTGGAGGGCTTCGGCTTCGGCGCCGCCCTGCTGGCCATGTTCATGCGTGTGGGCGGGGGCATCTTCACCAAGGCGGCTGACGTGGGCGCCGATCTGGTCGGCAAGGTCGAGCAGGGCATCCCGGAGGACGATCCCCGCAACGCCGCCACCATTGCCGACAACGTGGGCGACAACGTGGGCGATTGCGCCGGCATGGCCGCGGACCTGTTCGAGTCCTACGCCGTCACCCTGGTGGCGTCCCTGATCTTGGGCAAGGCCGCCTTCGGCGAGCAGGGCCTGGTCTTCCCGCTGATCGTGCCGGCGATCGGGGCGGTGACGGCGGCCATCGGCGTCTTCATCACCCGGGTTCGCCCCGGCGAACCCGGCCTGCGCGCGATCTACCGGGGCTTTTACCTGTCAGCGCTGGTTGCCGCCGTCTTGACGGCGGCGGCTGCGTTCCTTTATTTGCCGGACAGTTACGCCGCCTTCGACAACCCCAGCCTTGAGTCCTTGGGGAGCGCCGATCCGCGCTGGGCGGTTGTCGGCGCGGTCGCCATCGGCATTGTCCTGGCCGGGCTGATCCTCTGGATCACCGGCTACTTCACGGGCACCGGCTCGCGGCCCACCCGCCATGTCGCCAAGACCTCGACCACCGGGCCGGCCACCGTGGTGCTGGCGGGGATCGGCGTTGGCCTGGAATCGGCCGTCTACACCGCCGGCACCATCGCGGCCGCGCTCTGCGGGCTGTTCCTGCTGTCCGGGGGGAACATGACGATGGCGCTGTTCCTGGTGGCGCTGGCCGGCTGCGGCCTGCTCACCACCGTTGGCGTGATCGTGGCCATGGACACCTTCGGGCCGGTCTCCGACAACGCCCAAGGGATCGCCGAAATGTCCGGCGAGGTGGACGGCGAGGCAGCCAAGGCCCTGACCGACCTGGACGCTGTCGGCAACACCACCAAGGCGATCACCAAGGGGATCGCCATCGCCACCGCCGTCTTGGCGGCCACCGCCCTGTTCGGCTCCTACAACGACGCGGTCGAGTCGGCCGTGACGGCCTTGCGCGACCAGGTCGCGGACAGCAGTTTCGTGGCCGCGATGCGTGATTATTCGATCATCCAGCCGATCACGCTGGTCGGCGTGATCCTGGGCGCCGCCGTCGTCTTCCTTTTCTCCGGCCTCGCCATCGATGCCGTGACCCGGGCCGCCGGGGCCATAGTCCTGGTGGTGCGCCGCCAGTTCCGCAACGAGCCGCGCATCATGACCGGCGAGGTCAAACCCGATTACTCGGAGGTCGTGGACATTTGCACGCGCGACTCGCTGCGCGAGTTGGTGGCGCCCGGGCTGCTGGCTGCCTTCGCCCCGGTCGCCGTCGGCCTGGGGCTGGGGGTTGGGCCGCTGGCCGGATTCCTGGGCGGCGCCATCGCCACCGGCCTGCTGATGGCCGTGTTCCTGGCGAACTCCGGGGGCTCATGGGACAACGCCAAGAAACTGGTCGAGGACGGCAACTACGGCGGCAAGAACTCAGACTCCCATGCCGCCGTTGTGATTGGCGACACCGTTGGCGACCCCTTCAAGGACACGGCCGGCCCCGCCATCAACCCGCTCATCAAAGTCATGAACTTGGTCAGCGTGCTGATCGCGCCTCTGGTGGTGAGCATGTCGCTGGACGCCGGCGCCAACCAAGGCGTGCGGGTCGCCTGCGCGGTGGCCGCCGGGCTGATCGCCATCGGCCCGGTTGTCTGGTCCCGGCTGCGCGCGGCCCGGATTGACCGCATGGGCGGCAAGGAACTCGAAAAAGCCCTCGCCTGACACTCCACCTCGCAGACAAGCCGGCGACAAGGCCGGCGCCGGCGCGGCTCGACGCGACACACCGGCCACAGACCCTAACGCGCCGGGGCCGACTCCTCCTGCGCGGCGGTCGGCACAGTGGCGGTGATGACCGAGCCGTCGGCGCGCAGCGCCCCGGTGATGTCGCGGGCGGTGGGCGCGCCGAGCAGGCGCGGCCCTTGATCCCTCAGGGCCACAACCGCGGGCGCGCCCGGACGGACCACGACCGGCCGGCCGCGCACCCAGACCTTCGTCTCCGGCCCTTTCATCAGCTTGAACGTGATCGCGTCCGGGGTCAGGGAGACTCTCAGCCGGGCGCCCCGGAAGGCCAACTGGAAGTCAATGCCCTCCCACAGCTCCGGCAGGCGCGGCTCGAATGACAATTGGCCGTCTGAGTCCCTCAGGCCCGCGAAACCGAACACCAACGATGACCAGACCCCGCCGGCCGAAGCCACGTGGACGCCATCGGAGGCGTTCCCGTGCAAATTGGCCAGGTCGACGTACAGCGCCGCCGAGAAGTACTTCTGGGCCAACTCCTGATAACCGACCTCGGCCGCCATGATCGCCTGGGCAACAGCGCTGAGCGATGAGTCGCCCGTCGTCAGCGGGTCGTAATAATCGAAATCGGCCAGTTTCTCCTCGGCTGTGAAATCCCGCGAGCACAAGAACTGCGCCAACACCACATCCGCCTGTTTGAGCACCTGGAAGCGGTAGATCACGAGCGGGTGGTAGTGGAGCAGCAGCGGCCGCTTGGAGGCCGGGGTCGAATCGAGGTCCCAGATCTCCTTCTGCAGGAACTGGTCGTCCTGGGGGTGGATCCCGAGCGACGGGTCGTAGGGGATGTGCATCGCGTCGGCCGCCTCCAGCCAATCGGCTGGCTCGGACGGCTTCAGGCCCAGGCGCACCACCGCCTTGGCGTAGGCCACCTCGTTGTTGGTCTTGAGCAGTTCGAGCGCCCGCGCCGCCGACCGCAGATTGGACCGGGCCATGACGTTCGTGAAGAGGTTGTCGTTGACCACGGTGGTGTACTCGTCGGGGCCGGTGACGCCGTGGATGTAGAACTCGACCGGGCCGCCGCGCCCGGCCTCGCGCATGAAGCCCAGCCCCTGCCACATGCGCGCCGTCTCCACCAGGATGTCGATCGCCTCGCGCTCAAGGAAGCCGACGTCATCGGTGGCGCGCAGGTATTGCGCCAGCGCGTGAGCCACGTCCGCGTCGATGTGGTACTGGGCGGTGCCGGCGGCGTAGAAGGCTGAGGCTTCCTCCCCGTTGATGGTCCGCCAGGGGTAGAGGGCGCCGACCTCTGACAGCTCCAGCGCCCGGCGGCGGGCGGCGTCGAGCATGGTGTACCGGAAGCGGAGCGCGTTGCGCGCCCAACTGGGGGTGGTGTAGGTCAAGAACGGCAGGACGTAGATCTCCGAGTCCCAGAAGTAGTGCCCGGAGTAGCCCGAGCCGGTCATGCCTTTGGCGGGGATGCCGACCCCTTCCGCCCGCGCGGACGCCTGCAAGGCCTGGAACAGGTTCCAGCGCACCGCCTGTTGGGTGGCGCTTTGGCCGCGCACCACCACGTCCGAGCGGTCCCAGAACCGTTCCATGAATTGCCGCTGGTCCTCGACCAGGCCGTCAACTCCGCGCTCCGCCGCCCTGGCCAGGGTCAGGCGGCAGCGGTCGCGCAGTTCGGCCGCCGGCACGCCCCGCGACGAGTGGTAGGCCACCAGTTTGGTCAGGCGGATCGGCACGCCGGCGCGCGCCCGCACCGTGAAGCGGACTTCGGCCAGGTCCGGCGCGACCGTCTCGGTCCGCGCGAAGTCGTTGTCGGTGTCGAGTTCGTGGACCATTCCGACCGTCACCGTCATGCCCGAGTTGGCGCAGCGGTAGCCCAAGAAGACACCACGATTCCCGATGCCGTCGCGCCCGCCGCCGTCGCCCCGGCCCTTGCCGCCCCGGACGGCGCCGCTCCCGCCAACCTGCTCCACGGCATCGGCCTGCGCGAACACCGGCTCCAAAACCCGCTGCGGGAAGGTCTCTGTCTTGCGCGGGTCCCAGCCGGGGTTGCCCGCGTCCGGGCCGCAGACGTGATACTCGTCCTCGCCGTCCTGGCGGTTGATGAGCTGGGAGGACAGCGTCACCGGCGCGTCGCGGTCGGTCACCAGTTCATAGGTCATCAGCGCCAGGTGGCGCTCCGTGAAAGACGCCATCCGGGTGGCGCGAATCTGGACGCGCTTGCCGGAAGGCGTCCGCCAGACCAGCTCCCGTGTCAGGCGTCCCGCCCTGAAGTCCAAGGTCCGCTCGTATTCCTGCAGGTCGGCGACGGTCGCAAGGAGCGGCTCGTCGTCCACGTAGAGGCGGATGACCTTGGCGTCCGGGACGTTGACCATGGTCTGACCCACCGTCGCGAAGCCGTAGGCGTCCTCGGCGTGGCGGATGCGGAAGGTCTCATGGAAACCGTTGATGTAGGTGCCGTGCTCGTAGGCGGCCCGGCCTTCCTCGGGGTTGCCGCGCATCCCGAGGTAGCCGTTGGCGACCGCGAACAGCGTCTCGGTGACGCCCAGATCGCGTCCGTCGAAGGCGACTTCGCGCAGCGCCCAGGGGTCGACCGGGAAGCGCGTGCGGTTGAGCGGGTCGTCAATCGGCTGCCAAGCCATCGCTGGTCCTCCTTTGGTGGCGGAGACTGGTCCGCTGAGATTATCCCCCGCCGGTGCCCTCCGCCCATCACAACGGCCCGACTTCCGTCACAATTCGATCCGCCGGGCAACTTTTCGGTCACGGCCAGATCACAAACAGGGATAGTCTGAACCAATCATGCCCAGCGTCGATCTGCCCACGAACATCCCACGCCGCCAGCCGCGGCTGTCCAAGCGCATTGTCCAAACGATCGGCTGGATCGGGTTCGTCGGCGGCGGGGTGGTGACGCCCCGCCTGGCCGCGAAGGCGGCGGCCCGCGTCTGGTGCAAGCTCCCCGGCAACGCCGGTCGCCGCAAAGACAACCGGCCCCGCCCCGGCCAACTCAGCCGCATCCTCACGCCCGCCCAGGCGCAGCTCGCGATTGAGACTTGGGAGCCGGCCGGGCCGCAGTCTCACGTTGGCGGGTCGGGCCAGATTGGCGGGTCCGGCCAGCCCGCCGATGCCGGCCAGGTTGGCGGGGCCGGCCAGGTTGGCGGGTCCGGCCAGGTTGGCGGGGCCGGCCAGCCCGCCGATGCCGTGCGGCCAGACCCAGCCCGCACCGTCCTCTTGGTGCACGGCTGGGGCGGGTGGCGCGGCCAGGTCGCCAGCTTCGTCGCCCCGCTGACGGCGGCGGGATTCAGGGTCATCGCCTTCGACGCCCTCTCGCATGGCGACTCGGGGCCGGGCGAACACGGGGCCACCCACTCAAGCGGCGGCGAACTGATGGCTTCCCTCGAAACTGTGGTCCACGGCATCGGGCAGCCTTACGGCGTGATCGCCCACTCCCTCGGCTGCGCGGCGTCCTGCCGGTCTTACTTGCGCGGCCAACTGACCTTCGAGCGCTTGACGCTGGTGTCCCCGAGCCCGGACATGCGCCAAGTGGCGCGCACTTTCGCGCGCCGGCTGGGGTTCGGCCAGCGGGCCGAACGGATGCTGACCGAGGAAATGGAGAAGCGCGCCCACGGCAAACTGGCCGACTTCGACATCGCCGACATGGGCGCCACCGGCCTGCTGCCGGACGCTTTGGTGATCCATGACGCGATCGACAAGGAGGCGCCGTACAGTGTGGCCCAGGACATCGCGCGAGCGTGGCCCGGCGCCCGGCTGATGACGACCGAGGGGCTGGGCCATCACCGGATCCTGATCGATCCGGCCGTGGTGGCGGCGGCCGTCGCCAACATCATCGATTGACCGGGGGGTCAGGCCCAGGTCAGGCCCAGGTCAGGCCCGGGTCCGGCCCGGGTCCGGCCCGGGCCGGTCCGGCCCGGTCCCGGCGAAGGAGAAGACATGGAAGGCAGCGTCCTGTTCATCGGTGGCACAGGCACTATCTCTTGGTGGTGCGCGCGGGCGGCGCAGGCGGCGGGCTGGAACGTCAGCGCCCTGGTTCGCGGGCGGTCCGGGCTGCGCCCGCTGCCGGAAGGCGTCGAATGGATCAAGGCCGACGTGACTGATCCGGACGCCTTCACCGCCGCGCTGGCTGGCCGCGAGTTCGACGTGGTGGCGGACTTCTTGTCCTTCGACGTGGGGCGGCTGCGCCGCAATGTCGAGTTGCTGGGGCCGAGGACCGGGCAGTACATCTTCATCTCATCGGCCTCGGCCTACCAGAAACCGGTCGCGTCATTGCCGATCACGGAGTCAACGCCCCTGGTCAATCCGTTCTGGCAGTATGCCCGCGACAAGATCGCGTGCGAGTCCCACCTTGTCGGCTTGGTCCGCGAGGCCGGTTTTCCGGCCACGATTGTCCGGCCATCTCACACCTACGATGCCGTCATGCACGTCACGCTGGGCGGTTGGACGGACATCGCCCGGTTCCGGCGGGGCCTTCCGGTGGTGGTCCCTGGCGACGGGACGTCGCTGTGGACGCTGACCCATGCGTCCGATTTCGCCGCTGGCTTTGTGCCCCTGTTCGGTGAACGGCGGGCTGTCGGCAACACCTTCCACATCACCGGTGACGAGGTCTTGACCTGGGACGCGATTTACCGCGAATTGGCTCGCGCCGCCGGCGTGCGCGATCCTCGCCTGGTCCATGTCGCCTCGGAGCGGATCGGTCAAGTCATCCCTGAGGCGCGCGACGGGCTGCTGGGCGACAAGTGCCACTCGGTTGTCTTCGACAACACCAAGGTCCGGGCGATCGCCACGGGCTTCGCCCAGAAGGTGACCTGGCGCATGGGCGCCGCGCAGTATGTCAATTACCACGACGGGCACCCGGGCGCGGCGGTTGCCGCGCCCGAACTGGACGCGGCTTTCGATCACTTGGCCGAATCGGCCTGAGCGCGCCTGGGCGCCGGCGGGGATCAGTTTTCGGCCCGTGGGCGCCTCACCGGCGCCTTCGACCCCCTTTTATCCACAGGGCGCGGTCTTGTCAAGCCCTTTCTTTTGGGCGCGTTCTCACAGGTCAGCCACCTATCCACAAGTTTCCACAGGGTTC
>JAITJZ010000069.1 GCA_031278655.1 Bifidobacteriaceae bacterium | reverse complement strand
GCGCGGGGGAACTCCGGTTCGGTCACTCGAACAGCCCGAGCTCATTCTCAAGCGCGGTCAACTCAGACATCGCCCGCTCCTGGCGCCGGCTCTCGGCCTGGTCGAAAGCCCGCAGGTCGGAGACCCGAATGCGGTGATGCGAGCCAACCATCCGAAACGGCAGCAGGCCGCGATCCATCAATCTGCGTACCTGCGGGCGGGACATGCCCAGCATGGCTGCGGCCTCCGTCGGGGTCACTTCCTCAAAGCCCCGGGTGACAATCACATCCAGGCCGCGGGCCTTGGCCGCGACTATGCGAGAGACGAACTCAACCGTTTCGCGAGATAGCGAGACGCTGATCTGCTCCTCGTCGTTAGCCAAGGACCGCTCCAGCACCTGCGCATCGCGCGCAAGAGTCGTGGACTCCATCTAATAGCCACCTCCATTTGCCCTAACCGCTCTAAGTGTACTATCTGTTTGGGAGGTCCTTTCCCCTGCTGCTCACGCGCCTACGCCTCCTGCGAGGTAAGGGGCGAGGTCGACAACTCGCCAATCAGACATTGCCTTCGGCGTGCCCAGGCGTTGGGGCGCAGCGCGCCAAGCGACAGAAAAGGCCCAGACCTCAGGTCTGGGCCAACTCTGTCAGTGACAGGAGCACCTGCCATTGGTAGCGGGGGGAGGATTTGAACCTCCGACCTCCGGGTTATGAGCCCGGCGAGCTACCGAACTGCTCCACCCCGCGTCGTTCAGCCCCGACAGTTTAGGTGAAAACACCGCCCGAAGCAACACCAGCGACTAATCTGGTAGTTATCTGTGTCGGTTGCACCCGCCGATCCAACGAGAGGACACCATGGCCGAGCCCCAGGTCTTCGCTCTCCCGAGCGTCAGGCCCATGCTGGCGACCACGCCTCCGGCGCCGACAGACCCGCATTTCCCGGAGGCGGAGCAGGCGATGGCCCGGCAGATCGAAGCCCGCCGAGCCGAAGATCCCTTGATCGGCGCCAGGGTCGGCTCGAAGCTCCTCTACGACCAGCTGGTCCAACTGCTCCAAAGCGACCCCAGAGGCGTGCGGGCGGAGTTGCTGCTGGGCATACCGGCCATGTTGGCCGGCTACGCCTGCCAGGCCGCGACCTGGGAATCCCTGGTGGCGGGCATGGGCTACCCGGTCGATGAAGTCTTCATGCTGGCCAGCGCGGCCGATGGCGCCCAGTACCCGTTCTCCGACCCGCTGAACCATCTGCTGCTGGAGGACCGCTACTCGGTTTGGGCGTGGGTGGCGGCGGCCGCCCGCGCCAAAACCGATCAGCCGCTGCCGGATGTGACGGACATCATCACGCATGTGGTCCAGAGCATCGGCACGCCCGCCTTCGGCCAGCCGCGCCTGCCCGCGCCCTTCAAGTTCGCCGATCCGCCCCTGGCGACACTGCGGGCCGCCTGGCCCCGCTTCCTGCCGCTGCTGGGGTTGACCTGCGCCCTGCCCGAAGAATGGCCGGTCCTGTTCGCCCTCGCCATCCAGCAAGCCATGGACGCCGCCTCCAGCGTCGTCGACCCGGTCACGGCCTGCGTCATCGCCATGGAATGCGCCGTGCCGATGGCCCATGTGCCTATGTCCCATGTGCCTATGTCCCCAGCCTGACGGCCGGCGCCAGCCCAGGCAGCGCCCGCCCAGCCGCCGCACTTGGGGCCGGACAGCCGCGCCCGATGCCGTCTGCCAGGCAAACGGGATCGGCCGCCGGTCACGCTGGCGAACGTCAGCCGCCGCCCCGAGCCGCCTCGACGGCCTGCCGGGCCGCCTGCAGATCCTTCTGAGCCGCGGCGTAAGCGCTCCAGTCACCCGCCTTCATGGCTGAATCGGCCGCGTCGATGGCGGCCAAGAGATCATTCACGGCCTGATCCAGGCCCGGGCCGCCCGGCTGCGCCGAGGCGGACGGCGACGGCGACGCGGACGGCGCGGCGGACGGCGCGGCCGAAGCCGAAGCCGAAGCCGAAGCCTCCGGCTGGTCGGGCTCATCCGAGGGCTCGTCGCCGCCGATGTCGATGTCCGGCTCTTTGACCACGTCCTTGTCGCCGGCCTCGGCGCCGGCGTCGCCCTTGAAGACCGCGTCAAGCGCGGCCGTCAAGGTGTCAGCCACGCCGACATCCTCCCCGAATCCGACCACCACCTTCTGCAGCGACGGGAACTGCGTCCCGGTCGAGGCCTGGACGTAGAGGGGCTGGACGTAAAGCAGCCCACCGCCCACGGGCAAGGTCAACAGGTTGCCCTTGATGACCTCCGTGCCCTGATCTTGGAGCAGACGGATCTCGGACTTGACGGTCGAGTCGGAGACAAAGGTGTTCTGGACCTGCCCGGGGCCGGCCTGAGAATTGCCCTGGGGTAATCGCAGGAGGCGCATCTTGCCGTAGTCGCCGTCCACCTTGCCGGCCTGGTTGCCGGTCTCCGAATTGACAGCCAGGAAACCACGCAAAACCGGGCGGTCGTCATCGTCCAGGATGTAGGTCGATGACAGCGAGAACGTGGCCTCCTCCTGGGACGGCATCTTCATCGTCAAGTAGTACGGCGGCTGCTGCGGCACGGTTGCGCCCGGCGCCGCGTCCTTGGTCGGGTCCGATGGGATCTTCCAGAAGTCCTGCCGGTTGAAGAACGAGTCGGCGTCGGTGATGTGATAGGTGGCCAGCACCGAACGCTGGACCTTGAACATGGTCTCCGGGTAGCGCAGGTGGCTCATCAAGTCGCTGGAGATCTCCGAGATCGGCGTCAGGTTGTTGGTGTAGACGGCGGCCCAGGCCTTCAGCACCGGGTCGTCCGGGTCCCAGGCGTACAAGGTGACCGAGCCGTCGTAGGCGTCGACCACCGCTTTGACGGAGTTGCGCAGGTAGTTGACCTGCTGAGAGGCGACAGCGTTGATCCCGGCGACGTTGCTGAGGGTGGAGATGGTGTCGACCGTGGCGCTGTCGAGGGCCTGGTGCTGCGCGTAGGGGATGGAGTCCGATGTCGTGTAGCCGTCGATGATCCAAACGATCCGGCCGTCCGCGACAGCCGGGTAGACGCGCTCGTCCAGGGTCAGGTAGGGGGCCACCTTCTGAACCCGGACATAGGGGTCGCGGTCGTAGAGGATCTGCGATTCGGGGCGGACGGCCCCGGAGAAAAGGATGTTGGTCGAACCGAAGCGCATGGCGTAGAGCACCTTGTTCAGGGTCGAGCCGACGTTCGGCCCGCCGTCGCCGGCGTAGGTGGTGTTGACCTGGCCGGACTTGGCGTCATCGGACGGGTAGTCGAGTTCGATCGGCTGGTCGTCCGCCGACCCGCCGACGATCGAGTAACTGGGCGAGTTGGTCCCGAAGTAAACCCTGGGTTCCTCGATCTCGAGGTCGCCGCTGGTCGGGATGCCGCCCTCGTAGAAATCCGGCCAGCCGCGCTCGTCGGTGGTGTTGCCGTAGGCGGCGACCACGCCGTAGCCGTGGGTGAAGACGGTGTGCTGGTTGACCCAGGTGGCGCCGCTCTCGGCCGCCCCCTCCAGTTTGAGGTCGCGCACGGCGATGACGGTGTCCCGTTTGACGCCGTCGATCTCATAACGGTCCACCGCCAGCACCGACGGGAAGTCGTAATACTGCTTGTTCTGCTCTTTCTGCCGGAATGTGGGGCTGACAACGGTCGGGTCGAGCAGACGGATCGACGCCGTCGAGTCGGCGTCTTCGCGCAGCGTGCCCGGTTCCGCTTGGGCTTCGGCCGAATACGAGATCACATCCACGTCCTCAAGGCCGAAGGCCGCCCGCGTGGCGTCAATGTTGCGCTGGATGTACGGCCGCTCCATGTCCTGCATGGTCGGCGTGACGGCGAAGTTCTGGATCAACGCCGGATAGGCCCAGCCGATCACCGCCGCCGAGAGCACCATCAGCCCCAGGCCGGTGGCCGGCAGTTTCCAATCGCCCTTCCAGGCGGCGACCACGAACATGGCCGCCACGAACAGCGCGATGCAGGCCATGATCAGTTTGGCCGGCATGTTGGCGTGGACGGCCGTGTACAAGGCGCCGTCCCAGCGCTCCCCCATCGCCGACATCATCGAATAGCGGTCGAGGAAGTATTGCACCGCCACCAGCGCGCTAAGGACGGCCGCCGTCAATCCCAGTTGGACTCTGGCCGCCTTGGTGAGCGCGCCCTTGACACCCTTGGGGCCGGCGCCGGCCCGGATGCCGCCGTAAAGATAGTTCATGACAACCGCGGCCACCATCCCGATCCCGACCGCGCCCATCAAGAAGGAGACGCCGAAGCGGATGACCGGCAGCAAGAAGGCGTAGAACGACCAGTCCAGCCCGAATTGGGGATCGACCTGGTCGAACGGCTGAGAGTTGAAGGCCAGGAGCACGTTCTCCCACTGGGCCGAGGCGTTGCCGGCCGCGAACAGGCCAACCACCAGCGGCACCACGATCATGGCCGGGCGGCGCAGGGGCTCGAACTGCTCGCGGTAACGGCTGACGACCTGGTCCGAATCGGTGTCCGGGGCGTAGACCGGGCGCGACCTGTAGGCGACCCACATCGACAGCCAGACCACCACCGCCATGACCGCCATCCCGGCCACGAACAGCGCCACGCGCGCGACCCATTGGGTGGTGAAGACCTCCAGGAAGCCGAGTTGGCTGAACCAGAGCACCTCCGTCCACAGTTTCGAGGCGCCGACAAGCAGCAGCACCAGCGCCACCAGGACAAAGATGGTCCAGGCCAGCGGCGAGCGCGTCAGCGGGCGGCGCGGCGGGCCCGGTTCGCTGGGCGGTCTTGGGGGTCGGGGGGGACGTGGCGGCAGATTTAGCGAGAACACGTAGTCAATCCAAACACATGCCGCCGCCCAGGATTACCAACACCGCCGATGCCGCCCGGCTCGGGCCCGGCTCAGTCAGAACAACTCGGAACCGAGGCGTCGTCACCGGCGCGCAGAGCGTCGAGCGCGCGGACGGCATCGTCCACCGTCTCCACCTTGACGACCCGCAAACCGTCCGGCTCATTCCCGGCGGCCTCGGCGCAATTGGCGGCCGGGGCCAGGAAAATCTCAGCCCCGTCGCGCTTCGCGCCAATCATCTTCTGGCGGATGCCGCCGATGGCGCCGATCTCACCCTCGGCGTTGACGGTGCCGGTGCCGGCGATCACCCGCCCAGCCGCCAAGTCGACCGGGCCCAATTTGTCGATGATCCCAAGGGCGAACATCGACCCGGCGCTGGGCCCGCCAATGTCCTCGACGCCGAAGCCAATGGTGACCGGGAACTCAAATCTGAGGGTCACGCCGAGCAGGGCGTTGCCGTCCTGATCGGCGCTGGTCACCAGGTCAACAGTGATCTCCTCGCCGTCCCGGATGATCCCGACCGCGATTTCGGTCCCCGCCGCGATCTCAGCCAGCGACCGTTTGAGGGCGGCGAAGCCAATGACCGGCTGACCGTCGATCGACATCAACTCGTCGTCTGGCTCGAAGGCGGCCTCGGCCGGGCCGGATTGGCGCTCCTGGACCAGCATCGACACCCTGATGCCCAAGTACTCCAGGGCGGCGGCGGTGGCGGAATCCTGCGATGTCACCATCTCGGCGGCGGATTGGGCCTCACGCTCGCTCGAAGTCGAGTCGCGGGGATAAATCAAGTCATAAGGGACCAGGGCGTCATCGGGGTCGAGGTAGCCTTCGACCAGTTGAAAGACGCTCAGGTCGCCCGGGTCGGAGCCGAAGGCGCCAACAGTTGTCAGCCGCAGCTCGCCAGTGACCTCGTGGCTCGGCTGGCCTTCGATTTGGATCAACTCGACGCCGTCCTGGCTGCCGAGGGTGTCGACGGTGGGTCCCGGCGTCTCCAAGATGTACGGCACCGGCAGGGCGAACAGGATCGCGCCGGTCGTGACCGTGGCGGCGAATCCGGCCAGCAGGCTGATTGTGCGCGGGGACAGGCGGGGCCGGTCGCCCGCGGCGGCTGACGGTGCTGGGTCGGGGGCGTAGACGGCATCGGCGGGGTTGGCGGGATCGGCGGCATCGGCGGCGTTGGCGGGCCCGGGCGGCCCCAAGGGCGCCGGCCGGGTGGGCTCCTCGAATGTCACGCAGGCCATTGTCCCTCAGGTTGCTACCGTTGAACCAACCGACAGGGGGAGACATGACCGAACAGCCCAGCGCTTCCGGGCGCGACCTTCCGCCAGAGTTCGTCGAACTGATCCGGAATTGGTTCGGGCCGCGCGCCGACGAGGTCCTGGAGGCGCTGCGCGAAGCGGGCGTCGACCCGACCGCCCTCCTGGGCGCCGCCGGCGCCGGACCGCCGGGCGCGGCCAACATCTTCAACCAATTGAACCAGTTCTTGCGCTCGGGCTCACCGGACGGGGCGATCAACTGGGACTTCGCGCTCGACGCCGCGCGCAAGGCGTCCCTGACCAAGGGCGCCGATCCGGTGGTCGCCGCCGCCCACACCGCCCAGACCCACGACGCCTTCAACCTGGCCGACCTCTGGCTCGACCAAGCGACTGAGTTCCCCGCCAACTCCGCGCCCGGTCAGGCGCTCTCGGCCGCCGCCTGGATCGAAGCCACCCTGCCGCGCTGGCGGCAGCTGACCACGCCCGTGGCCCAGTCTTTGACCAAGGCGCTGACCTGGTTGATGGACCAGCACGCCGATGAGCACCCGGGCGCGGCCGACTTCACCCGGGACGCCTCCAAGAACATGTTGCCGCTGGTCGGATCGCTGTTCGGCCTGCAATTGGGAATGGCGCTGGGGCATTTGTCGCGCGAAGTCTTCGGCTACACCGACACCGGCCTGCCGCTGGTCGAACCCGGGGCCAGAGCCCTGCTGCCGGGAACGGTGGCCGCCTTCGCACGCGATCTGCAGCTGCCGGAATCAGAGGTCCGCATCTTCCTGGCCGCCCGCGAGTCCGCCCACGCCCGCCTCTTTCAGCGGGTGACGTGGCTGTCCGACCACCTTTATGGCGCCGTCGAGACCTACGCCTCAGGAATCACCATCGACCTCAAGCGCCTCGAGACAATGGTCTCAGAGATCGATCCGGCGGACCCAGAATCGCTGCGCCGGGCGATCTCATCCGGGGTGCTGGCGCCGCTGCTGACCGAACGCCAGCGCTCCGCGCTGCGCCGCCTTGAGACCGCGTTGGCTCTGGTCGAAGGCTGGGTCGAAGTCGTCACCGGCGAGGCGCTGCATCAGAACCTGCCCAACCTGGGACGCCTCCAGGAGATGACCCGGCGCCGCCGGGCGGAGGGCGGGCCCGCCGAGCACACCCTGGCCACGCTGGTCGGCTTGGAATTGCGCCCGCGCCGCGCCCGCCAGGCGCGGGAACTGTGGCAGGCGGTCACCGACCACGGTGGCGGCGAAGCGCGCGAGGCGATCTGGGCGCACCCAGACTTGCTGCCGACCTCCGAGGACCTGGATCAGCCGAGCGCGTTCTGGGACCGCCGCCGCGCCGTCCAGGAGGCCGACGCGGCCATGGACGCTGAGATCGCCGCCTTCTTGGACCATCCCGAAGGGGCAGACCCGGACGCCCCGGCGGCCTGAACCCCGCGCGGGCGGCGGTCAGCCGCGATAGACCCGGGCGCGGGCGGCCTGGGCCGCTTGGGCGGCATCGCCCACCGGATAGGCGACCTCCTCCAGGACCAGGCCGTGGGCGGGCGCCAGTTGGACCTGCGGCGGGCGCTCGCCGCCCGCCAACACCCGCTCCGGCCAGTCCGCGCCCTGGCGCCCCGCCCCCACCGCCGCCAGCGCGCCGACCAAGAAGCGGACCATGTGGTGACAAAAGGCGTCGGCTTTGACCGTGAACTCGACCCGGCCCGGGCCGGATCGCCGCACGCCCAACTCCAACAGCGTCCGCACCGTCGACGCCCCCGCGCGCGGCACGCAGAAAGCCGCGAAATCATGTTCGCCCAGCAGCGGCGCGGCCGCCCGCGCCATCGCCTCCGCCTCCAACGGCCGCGTCCACCAGGTGAAACCGCGCTCGATCGGGTCCTGGGCGACGGGCTGGTCCGCGATCCGGTAACGATAACGCCGCCAGAGGGCGGCGAAGCGGGCGTCGAAACCGTCCCCCACGGGCTCGCCGCCGGTCACCCTGACATCGTTCGGCAGCACCGCGTTCAGCCGTCTGACCAGCGGCGCGGCCGAGACCTCGGCCCGGCCGGCCAACCGGGCCAGTTCTCCTTGCGCCAAATCGACGTGGACCACCTGGCCGCGGGCGTGGACACCGGCATCGGTCCGCCCCGCCACCGTCACCGGCACGGGCCGGCGGATCAGGCGCTCCAGGGCCGCCTCCAACTCGCCCTGGACCGTGCGCAGCCCCGGCTGCGCCGCCCAGCCGTGGAAGCCGCCGCCGTCATAGGCCAGTTCGAGGCGCACCCGCCCGCTCGCCCGCCCGTTCACGCGAACACCGCCACCGGCCGGGCGCCGCGGCCCGGTTCGTCCCGGAGCAGCGCCACCAGTTCGCCGCCCGGCCCGATCCCAGCCACCAGGTCTTGCCCGATGCCGTGCCCCCGCCTTCCAGCGACCGCCGCGCCCGCCGCCGTGGCCGCGCCCGCCGACCCGGCCTCTATTGGCGCGGTTGCCGCCCCGCCCGGGAGGGATTGGCCTTGGGCCAGGCGGCGCGACTCGTCGGCGGTCAGATCGCGGGCGGGCCAGAGCCGGCGGGCCACAGCCCCAAGCGGGATGAGCGCGAAATCGGCGGCCAATTCGTCCAAGGTCTTGGCCGACTCGACCCGGAAGGGACCAACACCCAGGCGCCGCAGCGCCGTCAGGTGCCCGCCCACGCCCAGGCCCGCCCCCAAATCACGGGCCAGCGCCCGCACATAGGTCCCAGATGAGCATTCGACCAGCACGTCCAAGTCCAAGAACGGCTCCGCCGGGCGCGCCGCCAACAAATCGAAACGCGCGATCTCAACCTCGCGCGCGGCCAAAACCACATCCTCACCAGCCCGAACGCGGGCGTAAGCCCGCCGGCCGCCAACCTTGACGGCGCTGACAGAACTCGGCACCTGGCTGACGCGCCCGCGCCAAGGCGCCATCGCCGCGCGCACTGCGGCTGTCTCCAGAGCGGCGGCCGGCGCCGCGAACGTGACCTCCCCGACGGCATCGTCGGTGGTGGTGGCGGCCCCCAAACGGATCGTGGCCGTGTAAACCTTGTCCAGCCCGACCAAGTGAGTCAGCAACCGGGTGGCACGGCCCACCCCCATCACCAGCAGGCCGGTCGCGGCCGGGTCGAGCGTGCCGGCGTGGCCGACCTTCTTGGTGGCGGCCAGGCGGCGGACCTTGGCCACGCAATCGTGCGAAGTCCAATCGGCCGGCTTGTCGACCAGGACCAAGCCGCTGGGCGGCTCAGCCGGCGGCGCCGGGTTCGGGTTCGGCGGTGTCATCGTGCTTGTACGGATCGGGGTCGCCGGCGTAGCTGGCGCCGGCCGCCAACGAGGCCACGGCGGCGTCGCGGGCGGCCGCCTCGGCCAGGGCGTCCTCGATCCGGTGGACGCCCTCCGGCAACTCGTCCAACTGGAACTCGATCGCCGGGGTCAGGCGCAAACCCAAGGCCTTGCCGACCTCGGAACGGATCAGGCCGCGGGCGGAAGCCAAGGCCGCCGCCGTCCCGGCCCGCGCCGACTCGTCCCCCAAGACCGTGTAAAAGATGGTCGCGTTATGGAGATCGCCGGTCACCCGCACATCGGTGATGGTGGTGAAACCGAGCCGGGGGTCCTTGATCCGCCCGGACAGCAGCGGCGCCACCACTTCGCGGATGCGATCCGCCACCCGGCGCACCCGGGGCGACTCCGCCATCAGACGCGCTCCTTCTCACGGACCTCATAGGTCTCGATCAGATCGTCAACCTGGATGTCGTTGAAAGACCCAAGCCCGATCCCGCACTCATAGCCCTCGCGGACCTCGGTGACATCGTCCTTGACCCGCCGCAACGACTCGATCGACAACGACTCGCCCACCACCGTGCCGCCGCGCAGCACGCGGGCCTTGGCGCCGCGCCGAATCACGCCCGAACGCACCAGGCAACCGGCGATGTTCCCGAACTTGGAAGACCGGAAGACCTCTCTGATCTCTGCGGTGCCCAAGCGAATCTCCTCGAAGTCCGGCTTCAACATCCCCTTCAACGCCGCCTCGACATCATCGATGGCCTGATAAATGACGGAGTAGAAGCGCACATCAACACCCTCACGCTCAGCCAACTCCTCCACCCGCTCGGCGTAGCGGACGTTGAAGCCAATGATGATGGCGTTGTCGACCCCGGCCAGGTTGACGTCGTTCTGGGTGATGGCGCCGACGCCCCGGTGGATCACCCGCAGGTCCACGCCCTCGCCGACATCGATTTGCAGGAGCGCGTCCTCCAAGGCCTCGACCGAGCCGGAGACGTCGCCCTTGATGACCAGGTTGAGGGTCTCGACCTTGCCCAACTCGAGGGCCTGGGTGAAGTCCTCCAAAGAGATCCGTTTGCGCCGCTTCGCCAAGGTGGCGGCCCGTTCGGCCGCCGCCCGCTTCTCCGCGATCTGACGGGCGGTGCGGTCATCCGGCGCCACCAAGAAGGTGTCGCCGGCCCTCGGCACCGAAGTCATGCCGATGACCTGCACCGGCCGGGCCGGAGTGGCCTCAGCCACCGGCTGACCGTGCTCGTCAAACATGGCCCGCACCCGGCCGTAGGCCGTCCCGGCCACAATCGCGTCCCCGACCTGCAAGGTGCCGGACTGCACCAGGGCGGTCACAACCGCCCCGCGCCCCTTGTCCAGGTTGGCCTCGATGGCCACGCCGCGGGCGTTCTTGTCGGCCTTGGCCCGCAGGTCCAAGCCCACGTCAGCGGTCAACAGCACCGCGTCCAGCAGGTCCTCAATCCCAATGCGCTGTTTCGCGGACACGTCCACAAACATGGTGGTGCCGCCGTACTCCTCGGCCACCAAGTTGTACTCCGTCAACTGCGCCCTGATCTTGTCCGGGTTGGCGCCCTCGACATCGATCTTGTTGACCGCCACCACGATCGGCACGTCCGCCGCCTGGGCGTGGTTCAACGCCTCGATCGTTTGCGGCATGACGCCGTCATCGGCCGCCACCACCAAGATGGCGATGTCCGTGACCTGGGCGCCGCGCGCCCTCATGGCCGTGAAGGCCTCATGGCCGGGAGTGTCGATGAAGGTGATGGCCCGGTCATCGCCATCGTGCTCGGTGACGATCTGGTAGGCGCCGATGTGCTGCGTGATGCCGCCCGACTCTCCCTCCACCACACGGGTGTGGCGGATCGCGTCCAGCAACTTCGTTTTGCCGTGGTCGACGTGCCCCATGACGGTCACCACCGGCGGGCGGGCCGTCAGGTCTGCCTCTGTCTCCGCGTCCAACTCGCCCTGCAGGTCGATGTCGAAGGAGTCCAGCAGTTCGCGGTCCTCGTCCTCCGGCGAGACGATCTCAATGATGTAACCCAATTCCGCGCCCAATGTGCCGATGGTGTCCTCATCCAGGGACTGAGTGGCCGTGGCCATCTCACCCAGGTTGAACAGCACCGTCACCAGAGCCGCCGGGTTGGCGCCGATCTTGTCGCCGAGGTCCGTCAGGGACGCGCCGCGCCGCAGGCGGATGACCGTCGAGCCGTCGCCGCGCGGCAGCCTGAGGCCGCCCAGCACCGGGGCGTCGGCCTGCTCGAACTCTTGGCGTTTGGCCCGCTTCGACTTGCGTCCTTTGGCGGGGCGGCCGCCGCCCCGCCCAAAAGCGCCCTGGGTTTGGCCACGCCCGCCGGCGCCCCGCGCCCGCCCGCCCGGAGCGGCGAAGCCACCGCCAGCGCCGGCCCCAGCGCCCGCGCCCGGTCCGCCACCACGCCCAGCGCCGCCGCGCCCCCGGCCCGGAGCGGTCGAACCGCCCCGCCCGCCGGCCGCTGGACCGGTCCCGGCGCCTTGGCCGAGCGAGGTCCTTCCCGGCATCATCCGGGGGCTCGGACGCGGCCCGCCCGGCCTGGCCGCGCCGGGGCGCGGCATACCCTGCGAGGACGCGAACGGGTTGTTGCCCGGACGCGGCGGCCGCATGCCTTGCGACGAGCTGTAAGGGTTGTTGCCGGGGCGCGGCCCGCCCGGCCTGGGACCCCCAGGACGCGGCGGCGCCTCGCCCGGTTTGGGTCCTCTTGAGGGTGCGGCCGGCCTGGGGGCGGCAGCCTCCGCGCCCGATGCCGCGCCAGCGGTCCCAGCGCCAGGGCCGGGCTCAGCGGGGCCCGCGCCCGGCGCCTCTAACGGCGCTGGGCGGACAGGCGCCGCCGTCCGGGGCGTCGCGCTCTGCTGGGTTGATTCGACTTGGGCCGTCGGCCCGGCCGGCGCCTGGCCGGCAGGCCCCCCGGCCGGTTCCCCGGCGGGTCCATTGGCTGGCCCGCTGGCGGGGCCCCCGGCGGGCCCCTGGGCGCCGGGCGCGGCCGGGACGCCCAACTGTGGTTCCGCCTGACCGGCGGGGCTGGGCGAAGGCTGACCGACGGCATCGGCGGCTGGGGGTTCGGACGCCTGGCCGGACGGCGCCGGCGCGGCCGAATCCGCCTGCTTCGCCGGGGCCGGCGCGGGCGGGGCGGCCTTCTCCTGCTTCGGGGCCGGCGGCGGGAAAGCCTCCATCACTTTGCGCACCACTGGCGCCTCGATGGTCGAGGAAGCCGAGGTCACGTACTCGCCAATTTCCTTGAGCTTGTCGAGCACGTCCTTGCTCTTGACTCCAAGCTCTCTGGCGAGCGCGGAAACGCGCTGCTTTTGCACTTTGCTCCTGTCTTGGCCCGTTCCAAGGCAGGAACGCGCCGACTAGTCTTGGGTACTCATCTCAGGGCACTCATGGTGTGTCCATCGGTCTCTCCCGCTGGCTTCGTCTGGTCTGGTCTCACCAACCCCTGCAAAGCGCTGACGTCGACGCCACCTTGGTGGCGAAACGCCCGCGCCCAGACCTTTCGGCTGATCGCCCGGTCAACGCACTGGCGCCGGGAATGCAGCCACGCGCCACGTCCCGGCAAACCGTCCCGCCGGTCCACCGCCACCAGCGCCGGAGTGACGCTGGTGTCGAGGACCAATCGGATCAGGTTGGAGCAGGGTTCGCGTTCGCGGCATCCCACACAAGTGCGCGTCGGGGTTGAAGCCATTGCTTTTCCCTTCGGCGCGCAGGCGGAACGCACGGGTCCGCGACCCGGCCTCGGACAGTCTAGCGGACTTCGCCCCGGCCCACGCCCAGCCCGGGGGTGTATCCAGGGCTTCAGCAAGGTCCTGTGAGTTGGGTGATGGTGTGGTAGCGGTGGGCGGGGTGGCGTTGGCTTTGGGCGATGGATGTCGCGCCGGTGGCTGTGATCAGGGCGATGGCGGTGTTCCGGATGGCTGGCATGACTCTGGGCGTGTTGCCGCGCCTTGGTTGGGAGCGGTCCTCGTCGTGGGTGACGTCGCGCACCGAGTGGATTCGGTTCTCGATGGACCGGTGTCCTTGCGCCCAGGCCGCTATTTGGCTGGCCCGGCCCTGTCCGGGCCGGCCGGTGTGACCATGTGGCAGGTTTCGGCGCTCTCGGCCCGGGCGGTGACATAACCCCGCACACATTGACCCCCGCGCGAACTTGCGCGGGGTTATGTCACCGGCCCGCCGGCGGCGGAACAACCAGCCCCAAGCCCGCCACCAGGCCCGCCAACAACGAGTAGAGGTGGGCGGGGGTTGGCCGGACACGCCGGGCTCAGCTTGGCGGGAAGGACATCTGATGACCGCGACAATCGCCACCATGGCGAAACCGAAGAAGAAGGCCGCCGATGCCGCCGCGGCTTCCGCTCCCGCCGCCGGTTCGTCAGCGGCTGACGAGTCAACGGAAGTGTGGGTCTCTCCCGGAAAAGGGTGATCGACACGCCCAGGGGCGTGCCGTGTCTGATCCCGCGGGCGCGGCGTCAGGCGACGGAACGCCTGCGCAAGATGACCCCCCCGGCTCCGGCTGCCAACGCCAAGCCAGCCGCCACCGCCAAACCAACCAACGGATCGGGTCCGGTTCGGGGCAGATCGGTGGCTGAATCACCGGGCGTCTTCCCAGCCGCAGGACCCACCTTGATCGCTTGGGTCGCCAGCTCGACTTCGTTAGGCGGCAGGGGCCAAACGAACGCGAGGACATAGTCGCCGGTCGCTAGCCCCGCCGGCAATGTCAAGCTGGCGGCCACGTTCCCGTCCACGTCGGTCACCCAGTCCGCCAACACCGTCCCCGCCGGGCGCAACACCACCCGCACCGGCAGGTTCGGCTCCGTGCCGGTCAACGTCACCCGCACTGTCGCGCCGGCCAGCGCCGTGGTCGGCGCCACCGCCACCTGAGGCTGGCGGAGGACCGGTGGAACCACGGGCTCACTGGGAGACGGTGTGGAACCGTCCGATGGCTCCGGAGCCGGTACCACCGCTGGGCCTGCGGCGAACTCGAGCCTGACCTGGTCCGGTGTGGCCGCCGGCGTCGCGATCATCGCGGCCAACTCCGGGTCAGCCTGGGCCGTGGCCGTCGCCAGATCCAGGTCCGTCGCCGAAGCCGTAGCAACAATAGTCCCCGTGGCGTAATCGGCGGCCACGGTGTTCACCAAACCGGCCAGGCGCTCCATGACAAGTTCCTGCGCCGCGCTCATGTCTTGGACGGACACCGGGCGGGCAACCACATCTTCGATCCCAGCGCAGGACTCCAAGGCGGCGATCTCGCCGTCGGTGAGCCCATGCACTCCGATCACCAGCCCGCTGTCGGTGTATGACGAGTCAACAAAACCTTCGCCGAGGAACTCCTGGGCCGCATCCAGGTCTGTGCCGCCACTCGCCGGCAGCGGACAAGCCTCGCCGTCAGGCAGCCTAGGCGCCCCAAGCGCCGCGGCGCCGGTCCAACCAGCGGACACCGGTCCCGCAGCCGCCAAGACGCCGAACACCGCGACACCCAACGCCGCCCCCAGGATCCCCCGGCGCTGACCTCCTCGCCCGAACGGGTTACCGCGCATCACCATCCGCCTCCGATCTGAGTTTTGGTCGGGAAACCGCCGCTGCCATCTCCCGGATATAGGTAGGGCCTACCCCTGGCCACCGCTTCAGTGATACACCCCCCCCCCGGCCGCGCAAGTCGGCGGGGTGCCTTGTAAACGACGTGTACGCGGTCCAGCCCGAACCGGGGGATTGAGAGGCGAGGCTAGCGGGCGCGCCTCCTTCTGGCGGCCAGGACCATCAGGCACCCGACAATCAGCAGGCCCAGCCCCAACGGCGCCACGGTTCCCACGCTGACCCCCCCGGTCACGCCCAGGCCGCCGCCCGCTTTAGATGCTGTCGACGTGGGGGTGGCCGCCCCGGACGAGGCTGGCGGATTGGCCCCGGCCACCTGGAACCCAGCCGAATACGCGCCCGAGACCTGGCCCGTCAACTCGACCTGATGCTGGCCAGGATCGATGTTCGCCGGAACGGTCCACTCGAACGTGACCGTGCCGTCGGCATCGGCCACAACCGTGCCAAGAGCGACCGGGTCTGACCGCATCACGGCCGTGACCGACTCGCCCGGCTGGAAGTTGACACCTGTCGCGCGCTGCCGCTCGCCGGGGTTGACTTGCGCCCGGTCGAGATTCACCTGCGGCACGCCGACCCGCCATGTCACCT
Source organism: Bifidobacteriaceae bacterium (assembly GCA_031278655.1). Classification (GTDB taxonomy): domain Bacteria; phylum Actinomycetota; class Actinomycetes; order Actinomycetales; family WQXJ01; genus JAIRTF01. The sequence continues at coordinate 12,008 of JAITJZ010000069.1, read as the reverse complement.
GGGCGGTGTTGCCGGCGTGATCGGTGTGCGCGATCGTGACCAGGTCCCCTTCGGCCGCTTCGGGCTGCAGGTCGCAAGTCCAGCTGATGTCGGACGCGACTTGCGCCCGGCACAGCTCACTGCCATCGGCGTGCCAGACCACGACGCCATGCCCGGCGGCCTCGCCCAGCCCGCCGATCACCGCTCCGTCCGATGGCGTGGTGTTGCCGGGAACCGGCGCCACCGCGTCCACAATCAGGTGCACCTGCGGAGACGCGTTGGACGGATCGGTCTCGATCCTGACCCAGACATAGGTCTCATGCCCAAGGTTCGGCAGAGCGCAGTCGAAGGCGCCGTCGACGCCGACCGGGCAGCGGACGATCTCGACGTCAGTCGCGTCATCCGTCACCACGACCAACAGCGATCCGGCCGCCGCGTCGTCAAGATCGGCGCCCTGCACGGAACCCACCACACGCTGTCCGTTCGACGGGTTCACCTTCGGCGCCAGCAATTCGCCTGCCGGCGGGGCCGGGACCGGGTCGAAGACGACCCGCTCGGCGAACACCGAACCACCCGGAGAGGTCGCCACCGGGCCCGCGCCCGTCAACACCACCGACACGTCGAACGAGCCCGCCGCGGACGAGACCACCACCACCGACGCCGAACCAGACCCGTCCGCCACGAACCCGAACTCCGCCGGGACGCCACCACCGGCCGGGACCAACGACACCACACCACCGGCGCCCCCGTACCCGGCCCCGTCAGAACCCCTCGCCGCCACCGACACCACGAACGACTCCGAACCATCGGCCAACACCACACCCGGCGACCCGTTCGACGAAGACTCCGACACCGAGAACTCAGACAAACCCGCCGACAACACCACCGGCGGCGGCGGGGCCGGGACCGGGTCGAAGACCACCTCGAGCGGGGAACCCGACACCGAGCCCACACCATCGACCACCACCGACACCCAATGAGGCCCGGCCACCACCGACGTCAACGCCAACAGCGCCCGCCCGTCCGCCTCCGTCACACCCTCGACCACGGCCGGCCCAGACGTCGAATCAGCCGACACACCCACCGGGACCGAGAACCACACCCGCGCCCCGACCACCGCCGACCCGCCGGCCTGCACCGACACAACCACAACCCGCGTCTGCGAACCATCAGCCACAGCCGAACCAGGCTCCACCGACAACACCGCCGACACCACCGGCGGCGGGGCGGCCTGCCAAGTCAAAACAACCCCGGCGCCAAGGACGGCGCCGGCGCCGCCGCCCAAACTCGCGCTCAACGCGCACGTCCCCGCGGCCGCCGAGACCACACTGACCTCGGCCACGCCCAACTCATCCGTGGACACGGCCGCGGTCGGCTCGCCGCCGAAGGACGCCGGGCAGCCCGACCCGCTCAACGCAAACCGCACGGACTCACCCACGACCAGATTGCCGAAGGCGTCGAACACCGTCACCGCGGCCCCAAAAGACTCCCCCAACCCGACCGGGGACTCGGGCGACACCACAAACTCCGAATCCGCCGCGCTGGCGGGCCCGGTGGTGAACGAAGCCACCAACACCTTCGAAACCGGATCGGCGCCCCGCACCGACAAGAGGAACTCAACCCCGCCGCCCGAATAAGCGACGGAGAAAGACCGGCCCACCGGCACAGCCGAATAAACATCGACCTCATAGACCCCGTCCACGCACTCGCCATCCACCAAACCATCGGCGCAAACAAAGCCATCCGACGAATAAGCCCAGCCGCCCAGCTGAGGAGACTCTGCCACACGCAAGCTCAAGCCCCCGGCGGCCTCGCTCATAGGCGCGCCATCGGCGTCCAAGACCGCCGCCGTGATGGTCTGCCAACCCCAATCGCCCAACACCGCGCCCTCAGCGCCAAACACACCAGCCTGGCCCGGCCAAGCCGTGACCGACGCCCAAGAAGCACCCTCAGAAGCCACCCGCGCCGGCGGGGGGGCCTCGCTGACCATGTGGGCGGTGGCGTTCAAATCCTCGCCGTAGAGATCCTCGGTGCCCAGCAGCACGCCGTCGTAGTAGACCTTGATCGGCCAATCACCCGGAGCGGTGCCCGTGAAACTGACCTGGTAAGCCGCGCTCGGCATGACCCCGTACCCCTTTTGGGATTCGGTCAGCGGCACATACTTGACCGGCCCGAACTCCAGCCCTGAATCGGGCGGGGCGGAGATGGTCAGCTTCGACAGATCGACCAACCCGGGGCCGGTCAAGCTCCACAAGCGAATGTCGATGGTGCCGGCGTCGTCCCCGTCAGCGTCCACAACATCATCTGAGACGCCGTAGAACGTCCCCGAAGCGTCCACGTCCGGCGGCGACAAGAAGACCAAGTGAGTCAGCGGCAACGGCTCGGCCTCGGTCGGCTCCTGACGCTTGACCGCCTGACCTTCGACATAGACAATCATGTCGCACACATAGGTGGCGTTTTGGGCCTGGTACTGCGGCTCGGCCTCGACGTTGACGCGGAGCTTGCCCTCGGCGTCGGTCCAACCGGTCAGGTACGGCGAGTCACCGGTCGCGCCCTCAGGCGAGACCACGCACATCGCGGGCCACATCATGTCGTAAGTCCGCAGATCGATGTAGACCCGCGCGCCTTGCACCGGCGCCAGGCCGGTCTCGTCATAGACCGTGATCTCGACCTGGTAAGCGTCAGTCGACAAAACAGGCGTCGGCACGCCAGCCGGGTCATCGGCCGGGATAGAAGGCGTGACCACCACAGTTGTCTGCGACGGATCAGGCGGCGGCCCCAGCCACGTCCACTCCAGCACCGCCGGGTTCTCCAGCCACGCGCCACCGACGAAGACCCACAACTCGCACCGCCCCGGGCGGTCGGAAGTCAACTTGACTTCGGCGCTGCCCAACTCGTCAGAGGTCAAGTCGATGTAATCCATGTCCTCAAAGGAGACGGGGCAATCGGCTTCGCCCGGGACGTCACCCAAATCGAACCTGACGACAGCGTCCACGACCGCGTTGCCGAACCGGTCGCGCACGTCCACAGTCGCGTTCAAGGTCTCCCCCAATTTGACCGGCTCGGCGGGAGACACCGTCAACAGCGAATGATCCGCGCTGGCGGGGCCGGTGGTGAACAACGCCACCAGGACCTTCGAAGCCGGATCGGCGTCCCGGACCGACAAGAGGAACTCAGCCTCGCCGTCCGAATAGGCGACGGAGAAAGACCGGTCCACCGGCACGGCCGAATAAACATCGACCTTGTAAACGCCGTCCACGCACTCGCCATCCACCAAACCATCGGCGCAAACGAAGCCGCCGGACGAATAAGCCCAGTCGCCCAGCTGCGGGGACTCGGCCACCCGCAGGCTCAGGTCCCCGGCGGCCTCGGTCATAGGCGCGCCATCGGCGTCCAAGACCGCCGCCGTGATGGTCTGCCAACCCCAGTCGCCCAACACCGCGCCCTCCGCGCCAAACACACCAGCCTGGTTGGCCTTGGTGGTGATGGTCGCCCAGGACTTCGCCTCAGAAGCCACCCGCACCGCCGATGCCGTCAAATGGGCATAGGCGTTGGCGCCCGGTTTGACGTTCAGGCCAGCGCCGTCCGCCGTCACCGTCACCAGGTGGGCCCCGGGGACCGTGCCGGTGAAGGCGGCCTCGTAGACGCCGCCGCCAACATGACTGAACACCCCGAACGACAGCCCCGCCAGGTCCCCGTCGACGGCCTCGGCTCTGATGGCCCCCCAGGCCGTGGTCAGCGGCTGGCCGTCAGCGTCGCGCAACGAAACGGTCACCAAACCTGGCGTCGCGCCATCGGCCGCCACCGGGTCGCTCGAAACCTCGAACCAGGTGTCGGCCTGCTCCGGGTCCACCCCGAGCGCCAGCCAACGCAGGGTCTTGGGACTGCCGAGCAGGTTCGACTGCCCGGTGTAGACATACGACTGCGTGCGCACAATCAGCTGGCAGATGGCCGCGGCGTCGCTGGTGACGAAGACCTTGCCGATGCCGGTCAGCGGGTCGGTCTCGACGCTCGCCCAGCTGCCGTGGCCGAGGATCTCGCCGGACTCGTCATAGAAGTCCGCAGACTCGCACAGGCCCGAGTATTGGCTCAGGGCCGCGACCAGTCTGACGTCGGCCAAATCGCCCGCGCCCTCGTGTCTCGAGGCCACCAGGGCGTCCCTGTCACGCAAGTTGAACAGAATCTCGTAGCGCTCGCCGGCGGCGAGCGCGTCCGGGACGCCATCGGCCGGGTCGGTCAGATCGGTCACAAGGTCGGTCGGCGTGGACGGGTTGACCACCAGCTTGGAGTGTTCGGCGCTGGCGTCGCGGCCCAGGTAGGCCGCCGTCACGGCGGTGCTGGTCGGCGCCTCGGCGTTGACCAGGTCGAAGGTCGAGCCGTTGGCGGAGAAGGTGACCTTGAATTGGCGCGCGCCCGGTTTGAAGGACGCGACCTCGACCTCGTACAAGCCGCCGCCCAGTTCGCTGACTTGCCCGGGCTGGCCAATGCGTTCGTTGTCGCCGGCGAAGAAGCTGTCCGGCCCGTACGGGTCCGAATCGGCCAGGCCCAGGCTGAGGGCGCCGGCCGCGTCCTCGATCGGATCGCCGTCGGCGTCCAGCAGTTCGATCTCAAAGATGTGGAAGTAACCACGCTGGTCGTAGGCGACGTCGGCGAGGGCGTCGGCGTAGGTCGCGCGCGGGTCCGCGGTCGAACCCCGCTCAGCCGTCACCAGCCGCACCGAGGACTGCGCCGGAGCTGGCACCGGAGGCGCCGCCACCACCAGGTGCGCCACGTCGGAGCCTTCCTCTGCGGTCAGGGCAACGCCGTCCCAGGCCACCTTGATGGTCCAGTCCCCCGGCGCCGTGCCCGAGAAGTACGCCTGGTACCAGCCGACGGATGAGCTGGCTTTCGCGGCGAAGGACGAGATCTCGATCTCGCTGTCGCTGTCCTCAGCCCAGGCCGTCAACAACGACGGGTCGGCGCCCACGCCGCTTGCCTCGTCGCCGACCAGGGCGAGGAGGTTGACAGAGATCATCCCGAAGTCGTAGCCGTTGGCCACAACGGGTTCCTCATCCACGAAGTAGGCGCTCAGCGCCGGGTCCGGCTCTGGGTCGTTCCAGTTCAGGTTCCGGCCCGAGCCGGAGAACTGGTTGAGCCTGCCCGGCTCCGGCCACTCCAGCGGCCAGACCTCGAGTTTGCACTTGGAGCCTGGCTCGGTGGTGGCGACGGTGAACTCGACCCGGCCAAGGGTCGAGGTCTGAAGCTCCATGTTGCCGGCGGCGTTGCCCCCGTACCTGATTTCCCCGCCGGTGCAATACCGGTATGGCGCGTGCTGGTGGGTCAGGCTCACCCGAATCGGGGTGTTCGGCACGCGGTTGTTGCGCCCCGCGTCCCAGGTGGTCACCACCACGGTGTAGGTCTCGCCCCAATCGAGCGTGTCCGCCTGGGACGCCGGGTCGTCCAACGGGTCGTCCGGGTCGTCGCCGGGGGTGGACGGGATGATCACCACGGTCGAGGCCAGCCGGTCCAGCGGCGGGACGGTGAAGGGCGTCGTCAGGGAGGCGGCGCCGCCGGCGTTGGCGAGGGTGAACTCGTCAGCCGTGCCCGCGCCGTGGACAACCTCGACCTCCCGCTCTCCGGCCTTCGAGGAATAGACGTCGAGCACGTAGACGCCGCCCGCGCAGGCCCGGTCGACCAGGGCTTCGGCGCAGGCGAAGGCGCCGCCGTTGCCGAAGTAGAGTCCGATGCCGTCCAGCGAGTCGTCCGCGGACGCCGCCGCCGACAAAGCCGCCGCCCCGTCCGTGACCGGCCGCTCGTCATCGTCCACCAACGTCACGCTGATGGTCTGACGTCCCCAATCGCTCTCCAACGAATTGGGCGCGTCGTGGTTGGCCGGCTGGCCAGCCGTCCGCGTCACCGACGCCACGGACTTGTGCGCCGAGACGCCCGGCGGCGAATCCCCGCCGGCCACATGGGCGATGTCGTTGCCCGGGTCGCCATCGCGGCCTTCGGTCGGCAGCAAGACGCCGTCGTAGTAAATCTCGATCGGCCACTGGCCCGGAGCCGTGCCGGTGAAGGTGGCCTGGTAGAAGCCGGAGGGCAGGAAGGGGCCGTAGGCGTACTCCATGTACTCGTCCTCCCACGCCAGCGGCTCGAATTCGCTGACTTTGAGGCCGGAGTCATCCGGCACCTTGACCTCCAGCTTTGACGGGTCGACCAGGGCCGGGCCGCCGCCTTGGGCGGCGAACGCCCATAGCTGCAGGTCGATGGTCCCCGAGTCACTCCCGTCCGGGTCCACCGGATCCTCGGACACCTGGTAGTTGGCCAGCCCGTGCTCCGTGTCCGGGGGCGAGAGCCAAGCCAGCAAGGTCGCCAGCGGGTAGTCTTCCGGGTCCTCGGGTTCGCCGTAGCGGAGAACCTCATCCTCCCCCACGTAGGCTTTGAAATCGCACACCCTGGTGACGCCCGCGAACACGTAGTCCTCGAGGTTCTGGACGGTGGCGCGCAGTTTGCCGTCGGCGCCCGTCTGGCCGATGAGATACGGCGAGCCGCCGCCGGTCTGGCCTTCGAGGGTGATGGAGACGGCGCACATCCAGCCCCATTCGACGTCTGAGGCGTCGAGGTAGACTTCTGCGCCCGGCACCGGCTCGCCGTCTTCGTCGTAGGCGCTGACCTCGACCTCATAGACCTGGTCGAGCGCGAACGGCAGCACGCTGGGCACTCCGGCCGGGTCGCCGGCCGGGTCCGATGGCGTTATCACCACGGTGGTCTTGGACGGGTCGACGCCCCAGCCGGGCGGCCACTCCCAGAACAGGTCCACGCCGTCGCCGTCGTTGATGTACTCCTGGCCGGATTCCTCGTCGCCGAGCCAGGCGTAGACGGCGCATTCGCCGGCGTAGTTGGGCGAGACCAGCACCGCCTGGGCCAAGCCGCGCGCCGATGTCAGCCGCGTTATCTCCAACGTGTCGGCCTCCTCGCCCTCGAATTGGGCGGCGCAGCCCTCGCGCCTGTCCAAGGAGAACGTCACCGGTTCGCCGTACACAGGGTCGCCGAGGGCGTCGGTGACCCTGGCCGTGACGGTGTAAGCCTCCCCGGGCTTGATCGGCCCTTCCTCCGGATCAACTGTCAGCGTCGAGTGTTCGGCGCTGGCCAGGCCGGTGGTGAACAAGGCCACCAGCTGCTTGACGCCCGGCAGCTCCGCGTCGCGGTTCGACAACAAGAACTCGTAGATGCTGCGGCGGTCATAAACCACGTTCACGACCCGCGCGCCCGGCACGCTCGAATACACATCAATGGTGTAAACACCGTCGACGCAAGCGCCGTCGACCGGTTCCTCGGCGCACACGAACCAGTATCCGTTCGAAGCGTAGAGCGAGGCATCCGTGCCCGGGTCGTAGTCCTGGTCTCTTAAAATGTCCAGCTTCTCATCCGCGTCGGTGACCGGGTCGCCGTTCAGGTCCATCACCCCCACGGTGATGGTCTGTTTGCCCCACTGACCCTCTGCGCCTCCGTCTGGGTCATAAACGCCGGCCTGACCCGGATCGGTGGTGATGGAGGCCCAAGACGTGCCCTCATAGCCGACCCCTGGCACCGGCCGGACCGCCCAGTACAAGAAGGCTGGCGCGTGGGAACTGCCCTCGGCGTCGAGTCGCTCGACTACCTCATCCTCGACTCTCACGGTCTGGTAGCAGCCGCGCGCTCTCGTCACGCCAAAGCGCATGGCGACGGACACCCGCAGTTTGCCCTGCTCATCGGTTCGGCCCGCCCGGTCGTCCCCGTCCCAGGTCGGCGAGTCGGTGGTGTAGTCCGTGTAAAGGACGCAGTCGTTGATGCTGAAGCGGTTCGGCAGGAAGGAGACCATCGCGCCCGGCGCGGGGGTGACCCCGTCCGCTCCGTAGGTGGTGATCTCAAACTCGTAAGCCTCGTCGAGGTAGATCGGCGTCGGGTCGCCGGCCGGGTCCGATGGCGTGATCACCACGCTTGTCTTTGAGGCGTCAGCCTTCGGGCCGTCCCATTCCCAGACCAGCAGCGCGACGGCGAACCATCGCCAGGGGTCCTCCAGGTAGACGTCCATTTCGCAAATCCCGGCCCGCTCGGCGGTCATCGTGACAACGATCACACCGGTCTCGCCGGTCTCCAGATCCAGCCACTCCACGAGCTCGCCCGGATTCTCCGGGTCGTCAAACCGCAGCGGGTTATCACCGTGGTCGTCCCCGACGAACGACACCATTTGACCGCTGACGGGGTTGCCGAAGGCGTCGGTGATTCGGGCCGTGGCGGTGAAGGACTCGCCGGGGCGGAGTGGGCCGGCCTCTGGGTCTGGCTCGTATGTCACGGTCGAATGTTCGGCGCTGGCTGGGCCGGTGGTGAACAAAGCCACCAGCTGCTTGACGCCCGGCAGCTCCGCGTCGCGGTTCGACAACAAGAACTCGACATCGCCGTCCTCATAGACCACGTTCAGGACACGGTTAACCGGCGCGCCCGAATACACCTCGACCGTGTAAACACCGGCCACGCACTCATCTTCGACCAGCTTGTCGGCGCACACGAAGACGCCCCCATCCGAATAAGCCAGCCCGCCGCCCAGGTCGTAAGTCTCGTCCGCCCGCACCGACAACTTGCCCGCCGCGTCGACCACAGGAACGCGATCGGCGTCCAACACCTCCACCGTGATGGTCTGCTTGCCCCAATCACCCTCCTGCGCGCCGTCAGCCCCATAAACACCCGCCTGAGCGGACTTAGCAGTGATCCAAGCCGAAGACTCAGACTCCGCGCCAACCGGCCGCGGCGGCTCGCCGCCAACCATGTGCGCGACGCGGTTATAGTCCTTATGGTCTTCGCCGTCATTCAACGCCACGTCACCGTAGGCGACCGTGACCGACCAGTCGCCGCCGACGGCGCCGGCGAAGGCGACCCTGTAAACGCCGCTCGCGACAATCCCGTGCCAAGGATCATCCTCATCGCGCGGCACCTCCTCGAAGTCGCCGAACTCCAGCCCCGACCCAGCGGGCGCCGAAATCTTCAGCTTGGCCAGATCGACCATGGCCGACATCCCAAGCGTCGCGCGGAGCTGGACCTCCACGAACCCCAAATTCTCCCCATTGGCTGGCACTTCATCCTCGGTGACCTGGTAGAAGGTGTGTTCCGAGGCCAAGTCCGGCGGATCGAGCCAAACCATTGGCCAGGCCAGGTGGTCGTTGCCCTCGGCGTCATACCGGCGGATGAGCTGACCGTCGAGCCAGACCTCCAGATGGCAGGCTCTGACGCCCGGCCAATCATCGGGCGCGGAGATCGTGACCTCAAAGGCGCCGTCCTGATCGGTCCGGGCCGTGTGCCAATTCGGGTCCCAACCTGGCGCGTCGGATTCGATGACGGCGTACATGCATGAGTAGCCGGTGAAATTAAGCGTCTTGACGGTGAGGGCCGCGCCCGGCGCGGGGGTGATCCCGTCCGCGCCGTAGGCGGTCACCTGGACTGTGTAAGACTCGTCGGAGCTGATCGGCGTCGGGTCGCCGGCCGGGTCGCCGGCCGGGTCCGATGGCGTGATGACAACAGTCGACTTGGTCGGGTCGGCCGCCGGGCCGTCCCAGTTCCAGGCCAGTTCGGCGAAGCCGATCGCCTCCGCCGGGTCCCCCGGCTCCAGGCCTTCCAGGTCGCTGGCCAGGTAAACGGACAGCCCGCAGACGCCGGCCCACCGCCCGGTCAGGGACACAGTGGCCTGACCCGTCGCGGAAGACTTGACATTGAGCGAATGATCGGCCTCTGGCTCGGTCAACGGGTCGTCGAACCAGGCCGGGCAATCCGCGTCCCCGTCCAACTCGAAGGTGAGTTCTTCGCCGCTGACGGGGTTGTCGAAGGCGTCGGTGACTCGAACTGCGGCGGTGAAGGAGTTGCCGGGCTCGATCGGGCCGTCTTTGGGGTCCGGGTCGACCCGCAGGGTCGAGTGCTGGGCGCTGGCCGGACCGGTGGTGAACAGCGCCGTCAACTCCTTGGCGCCGGCCGGTTCGGCGTCCTTGTTCGTCAGGCGGAAGACCAGGTCGCCGTCCCTGTAGACGGCGTGGAAGACGCGGCTGGCGGCGACGCCGGAATAGACGTCGATGGTGTAAACGCCGTTGACGCATTCGCCGTCGACCAGATCCTCCGCGCAGGAGAAGCCGTCATTCGAGTAGCCCCAATCGCCGCCCGGATCGTAGGCGGCGGCCAGGGCCAGAGACAGTTTGCCCGCGGCCGAGGTTATCGGCTGGCCGTCGGCGTCCAGCACGGTGGCGGTGATGGTCTGTTGGCCGTAAACGCCAGGCCACGCGCCCGGCTTGCCCATGACGCCGGCCTGGCCGGGGTCAGTGGTGATCGAGGCCCAGGACTTTGATTCGTCGCCGACCCTGACCGTCGCCTCGCGCAGGTGGGCTTCGGCGTTGCCGTTTTCCTTGACGCCGACGCTCAAGCCGGAGACTTTGACGTTGATCGGGTAGTCGCCAGCCTGGACGCCGGTGAAGTAGGCCCGGTAGACGCCATCGCCCAGGTGTTCGAAGGCGCCGACGGTGACGCCGGAACTGGCCGACGCGCTGGCCTCCAAGGCGCGGCGTTGGTCGGTCAGCCCGATGCCGTTCGCGTCGACCAGTTGGACGGTGACGGTTCCGGTGGAGTTGCCGTCGGCCGCCACCGGCGCGTTAGAGACCGTGAACCAGCTGTCGGCGTTGTCCAGGTCGACGTCCGAGGCGACGAAGTGCAGGGTCTTGGGCGAGCCGTCAAGTTGGACGGGCCCGAGAGCCGGATCAACGCCCCAGACGTCAAGGACGCAGGCGCCGGCCTCGTAACCGCGCACTTTGATGGAGAACCGGCCGTCCTCGTCCAACACGACCGCCCGGGAGTCCTCGTCCCAAGGCGCTTGCGGGTCGACGCCCTCCTCGACAAAGCCGCAGGCTGAATCATCGCTGTGAAGCCAAACACCAAAGGTCGGGACGTCGCCCACTTGTCCGGCCACGCCGCGGTCCTGGCGACCCTTGGTCCAGCCGGTGATGACGACATCGTATTCCTCGCCGACCACCAGCGGGGTCGGAACACCGTCCGGCTTGTCGTTCGGATCGTCGGGGTTGTCCTCCGGCAGGGATGGGGAGACCACCACGGTCGAGGAGGCGAAGTCCGCCGCGTGCGGGCCGAACTCCAGTTCCAGAACCACTGTGTTCGGGTCAGCGGCGTTCGCCACCTTGAAGTCGGTCTGGAAGTCCTGGTAGTAGGTGACAACGATGCGCCGGACGCCTGGCTTGGTCGAGCCGATCCTGGCTTGGGCGGATTGTCCCGATCCGCTCTCGGCCGGTTGGAAGCCGAGCACGCTGAACAGGCCCTCGCCGAGGTACGGATCGTTGCCAGCGTAGGACCAGCTCAGGCCGGCGACGTGGTTCTCCAGGGCGGCCGAGCCTAAGGCTTGGCGCAGCGCCACATCGACGCTATGAAGCCCGGAGGCGTCATAGGCGCCGGGATGGGCCGGCGGGTAGGAGGCGGGCACCACGCCGGTGCTGGCGCTGGCCGAGGAGTAGAGCACCGACGGGCGGTCGCTGATCGCCTCCAGAATGTGCGCGGTGCCCGCTCCCTCGGCGCTGGGGCGCAAAGCGGCGCCGTCAATGGTGACCGTGACCGGGAAATCGCCCGCCACTGAGGAGGTGAAACCAGCGCTGTACTCGCCATCGCCGTGATCGACGAACGACCAGAAGGACATGCCGTAACCGCCCGAGGTCGAGGCCGCCAAGCGGTCTTCCGCCCCTAGCACCGGATAAACCCGCCCCTGGGAGTCGACGCCGTTCAGGGTCACCCGGATCTCGCCGGGGTCGACGCCGTTGGCGACGACATCAGAGTGGACCGTGTAGTTGGAGACCCGGTGATCGAGGTCCGCCTGGTCGAGCCCGACGAAGCGGACCGTCTTGGGCGAGCCGTTCAGGTCTGCCATGCCGCCGTACGATTCCTCAACCTCCACGCGAGCCCGAAGCTGGCATTCCTGGACGGACGCAAAGATATTCTGGGGCGCGACCATGACGGTGGCGTGGCCGCGGCCGTTC
>JAITJZ010000041.1 GCA_031278655.1 Bifidobacteriaceae bacterium | reverse complement strand
TGGGTTTGGGGACTGGTGCGCGGCATCGGCGTCATACAGATATTCTACCACCGGGAGCCGTGTTTTGGAAGGGAAAACCCCCTCGAAACTGCCCGAAAACAGACCGAAAAAGCTGAAACCCCGGCCGCCCCAGACGGCCCAACCCGGCCGACTCGGCAAACCCGGCCGACCCGGCAAACCTGGCCGACTCAGGCGACCCAGACGCACCGGGCGGGCCCGGGCGGCGCGGGCGCAACGGCATCGACGGCGGGAGAATGGACCGGGCGTTGGGCGGTCCGGGACCGGGTACCGGGCGGGATCGAAACGGCGGTTTGCCATCCGCCGGGGTGAGGGGTCAGGCCGCCAGTTGGATGGCGTGGGACTTCGAGCCGATGACCAGTCGACCGCGCCCGGGCGGGTCGGCGGCGGTGGGGCCACCGAGTTCCAAGGCGGGCCGGGGGCTGACCCCCGGCCCGAAGGCCGCAGCCGACCCGCGATGGCTGGGCCACAACACCACGCCCAGGGGGTTGGTGTGAAATAGCTGCGTCGGCGGCCTGAAAGCTGCCGCCGTGGCAGTGTTGCAGGCCGCGATCAGCGTCCCGCGCGCCGGGAGGGCGGTCACCGGTGGGCCGGTCACCGATTCCAAATCGTCCACCAGCACGATTCCGCCAGCGCGCAGGGCGTCAATGATGTCATCCCAGTGGCGCCGCCCACCGGCGCCGAACATGGTGGTCGAACGACCCGCCGCTTGGAGGCGCTGGGCCAGCGCCGCCAGCGCCGTCGAGCGGCCGGAACCCGAAGGTCCGATCAGTGCCAGCGGGTGACCCTCGCGGAGCGGCAATCCCAGGGGCGTCCCGCCGCCGCCGCCGAGGCCCATCCAAAGCACGTCGCCGTCGCTCGGCGGCAGATCGGCGGCGCCGACGCGGCGGGGTAAGGCCAACACCTTGGTCGGTGGTTCCAGGACACGGTCGGGGCTCGCCCCGACAACCGCCAAGGGCGAAGACCCACCGTCGGTCGCCGGGGCGGCCTGGGCAGACACGGCCCGGGCAGACCCGGCCCGCGCAGTCGCGGCCTGGGCAGATCCCGCGGGCTGGCTCTGAGGCTCAACGGGGGGTTCGCCCGGGGTCTGGGCCGTGGCGACGCCGCAGGCTTGGCCGGCGGGCGGAACGGCGGGCGGAACGGCGGGTGGAACGGCGGGCGGCAACGCGATCTGAACCATGGCCGGGTCCTCGGCGCCGAGGCGGCAGGCCCGGCCCGGCAAACGTTGGCCTTCGGCCAGGTCACGCGGCAATCCCAGGGCCAAGGCGTCAGTCAACTCGGTGACCGGCAGGATCAGTCGATGCGGGCACAGGCCGAGCCAGCGCGCGGGTTTGGCCGGCGCCGTCACCACCAGCGCCGCGCCAGGCGCCAGGCTGCCCTGGATGAGCGCGTCAATCAGGCCGCGGCCGAGTGACGCGGTGGTCAACTCCTCCAATTCCGCCGCCGCGTCCAAGACCAGCGCCAGCCGGTCGCCCCTGAGCGCTGACACCAATTCAGCGATTCGTTCCGGCGAGCCGGAGTCGATCAGGCTGCCGAAACTCGCCAACGCTGTCAGACCGGCGAAAGCCGCCGGTTGATGGGCGATCACATGCGTCATCCAACCGGCAGCCGCCAAGCCAGCGGCAGCCGTGACCGCGGCGGTGGTCCGCCCCGAGCGGGGCGGACCCAGAATCGCCAGATGGCCGGCGCCGGGTTGCCAAATGAGAGGCTCCTGGCGCTGGAGTTCCGGACGATCCAGGAGCCCCAGCAGCACGCCCGGCCCGCCGCCGGGCCAATCCAGCGCGCTCGCCTCCAACCGCTCGGGCAGGGGCGGCCGCCACGGCGCCGGGGGCGCGGACGCGCCCAGAGCCGCAGCCGCCTCGGTGACGGCGGCGACCAGGCTGGAAGGGTTCGGCCGTCGCGGGCGGGGCGGACGCCATCGGCCAGGCCATTCGGCCCGGAAACAGGCCCGGCGCGGCGGCGGCGGCATGAGTTGGACGCGCATGCGGACGGGCGCCAGGCCGGCGCTGGTGATGACGCAACTGCCAGGTTGGGCCGGGTCGAGCGAGGCCGCTTCGGACGAGCCCAAGACATCCAGCGAATCCGCTTCGGTCGCCACGCGGAAGCAAATCCGCAAGGCCAGGTTGGCGCGCAGTTGGGCGCTGACAGCTCCCGCCGGGCGTTGGGTGGCCAGCACCAGTCCCATGCCGAGCGAGCGGCCTTGGGCGGCCAGCCGTTCAAGGCGTGCGGCGGCCTGCGGCAGCGCGTCGAGCAGCGTGCGGAACTCGTCCACCACCACCAGCAGGCGTGCGGGGCGGGCGTCGTCCGGCAGGTCGCGCCAGGACGCCACCCCGCGCGCCTGCATCAGCCGCTCGCGCCCGGCCAGCTCGGCTTCGAGCGAGGTCAGGACGCGGTCGCTGCCGGCCGCGTCCAGATCGGTGGCCACGCCGACCACATGCGGCAGGCGCTCGAGGTCGCGGAAGGTGGCGCCGCCCTTGTGGTCCAAGCCGACGACGATGAGCCGGTCGGGTGGCGCCGCCAGGCATTCGGACAGGATCAGCGCCCGCAGGAATTCCGACTTGCCGGAACCCGATGTGCCAGCGACGATCGCGTGTGGGCCGTCGCGGGCCAGATTGATCGAAAGCTGACGCCCATCCAGGGTCACCCCGATAGGGTGCAGCCGGGCTGGTCCGCGCCAATTCGCCGCGATCGCCGGCGGGTCCGTGGGCGCCGGGCGGCAGGCGGACACAGGCCCGGCGCCGGCCCAGCGCCGGACCAGGGATTCGATCGCGGCCGCGCCCAATTCGGCGGCCAGCAACGGTTGGCAACCCTGCGCCCGCGCCGCCACCAGGCCCAGGCCGGCGTCTTTGACGAGCCACCGGACCGTTCCGGGGACGGGCGGAGAGGCGACGAATTCGTCCGATGGCGAGGGGGCCAGATATCCGTCCGGCTCACGTCCGCTCGGCTCACGATCGCTCGGTCCACATCCGCCAAGCCCACGCCCGTCCAGCGCGCTTCCGGCTGGTCCGTGTCCGCCAAGCCCGCGCCCGTCCAGCCCGCGCCCGTCCAGCCCGCGCCCAACCGGTCCGAGACCGGCGGGTCCGCGCCTGGCGCCCCGGCCGGGGGCGACCGGCCAGCCCGGACCTGGCGTCAGGCGGACCCCGCCCGCGATCAGCTCGACGACCAGGGCGGACGCGCCCGACCCGGCGGCGCCAGGATCGGCGAACCGCGCCCAGGCCCAGTCCGGTGTCAGCGGGACGGTCAGCGGCGGCAGCTCGCCCCCGGGCCCGAGCGCGGACGCGATCAGCCGCCGGGCCAGGGCTGCGACCGGGGCGTCTGGGCCGGTCAATTCGACGGGGCCGTCACCCAGCAGCGGGCATTCGGCGAGGGGGTCCAGTCCGATGACGCCGTCGCACCAAGGGTCGCGCCGTCGCCGCGCCAGCATTGGCGCGACCGCCGCCAACACGCCGGCCAGGGGCATCAGCGCCCACAGTGGATTGCGGGTCACCAGGAACATGACCACCGCCATGACCACACCCGTGGCGGCGGTCGACCCGACCGCCGCCCAGTTCCGTTTTGGCGGCTCGCGCGCCGCCGCCGCCCCGGCGGGCTCGCGCACCAACGCGAACACGGCACCGCCGTCGGTGCGCACAAGCGTTCCCTCACCCATGCGGCGCCCCAGTCGCAAACCGCGCCAGTGTACCCGCCAGCGGCCATGCTTCGATGGCCGCACGCGCCCCAGCCAGACCCGACCCGCGCCGTCGCGGCGCGGGCGCAAGGCCACCCGGCCGCGTCGGGTCGATCCCGCCGCCACTGGCGCCGCCGCCGCCCGCAGCGGCGTTGTTTGCCCAGCCCAGGCCGGACCCAACCGGACCAGGCGCCAGCCGCCGGGCGGCACGGCATCGGCGGCGCTTTCCGGGGGCGCGCCAGCGGGGCCGCCCCCGCCCGTAGAAACTGTGCCATCCGGGGGCGCGCCGCCGCCCCGGTAGCGTGAAGCGGGCCGCGCGCGGGCGTGGCTGGCGCCGGTGTCCAACCGGACCAAGGCCCCGTGGCGAAGCGGGCGGCCGCCGCCGAGAGCCGATGCCGTCTGGGCGCCAACCCCGGGCAAAGGCTCAGACGAGCCCGCGGCCGCCAACTCCGCCAGGACCTCTGCCAACGTCGATCCGTCCTCGGCCCAATAGTCTGCCTGGCCCGCCGGCGTCGCCAAAGTGAAATGCACGGGGCCAGTCTGCCGCCTCCGCCGCTCCCCGCCGGGCCATAACTAGAACGGCCTGTGGATCGGTGAAATCACTCACTGAACCGGCCACCGAGCCGGCCACCGAGCCGGCCGACCAACCAACCCGAGGCCCCCAACCTCACTCCGCCGTCAAAGCGGCCGCCGGAGGCGTCCTGGCAGCGCGCCGACCAGGCAAAACGGACGCCAACAGGCCAGCGGTCGAGGTCAATCCGAACAGCGCCGCCAAACCCCAGGCCGGGAAAATCAGGAGTGTCTCGGCGCCCACGCCGGAGACCAGCAAATCGCAGCCGATGAAGCCATAGACCGTGCCGAAGGCGATGCCCATGAGCCCGGCGACACCCGCGATCACCAGCGACTCGATGGCCAGCATCCAGCGCGTTTGGAACCGCGACAGGCCGAGCGCGCGGAGCAGGGCGGTCTCGTGGCGACGCTCGATCACCGACAGCGACAGCGTGTTGGAGACCCCGACCAACGCGACCACCACCGAGACCGCCAGCAGGCCCACGCCAATGACCAGGAATGTCTCCAGCACCTTGCGGGTCTCGGCCTTCTCGACGGCGGCCCCGTGGACGGGGTAACTCTCGGCCTCGCCCTCGGAGGCGGAAGTGACAACGTCCATGACCGCGTCCATGACGGCCACGGCGTCCGCCTCGGGCGCGACCCTGAACAAGGCCGTGCTGGTTTGGCCGCCGCCCAGCGCCTCGAGAGTGGCCTGATCCGTCATCATGCGTCCGAGCCAAGCGCCAGAGCCGGTGTCGAGGTCGGGGGCGTGGACGAAGCTGACCTCAACGGCGCGCCCGTCCACGCCGACCGCCAGGCGGGTCGAGCCGGAGACCGGACGCGGGCTGGGCTCGACCCATTCCTCGTCCTCAGCCAGATACACGCCCATGACCTCGCCCATCTGGACAAGATGGTCGTTGAGGTAGGAGTCCACCAGGATGACGTTGGCGCCGAACTGATCGGGCACATCGACACCGCCCATGGCTGCCTGCAACTGCTCCGGGTCAACCCCGTTGACCCGGTAGACCACGTCGACGCCGGAGTCATCCTCGACGTGGACGGTGGCGACGGTGACAGCGGCCGCCGCGGCCACGCCATCGACGGCTTCGATTTGGCGCACCAAGTCGGCCGGCAGGGCCGACTCATAGACGGGAACCGAGTCGTCAACCTCGGTCTCGGCCACCCAGTAGCCGTTGTCGAAGTAGCCGACCTGCAGGTCGATTGGCTCGAGCGCGTCGATGTGCTGTTCAAGCGAGCGGTTCAGGCTGGCCGCCGCCACCATCATCGAGGACACCAGCGTGACCCCCACCATCAGGGCGGTGGCGCTGGCGGCGGTGCGGCGGGGATTGCGGACCACGTTGGCGGCGGCCACCCTGGCCCCGCCCGAGCGCCGCGCCAGCCCCCGCGCCAGCCGTCCCACCACCTTCGGCAGCCAGAAGACCGCGCCGAGCACAATCCCAGCGGCCGCCATCCCGCCGCCGAGCACGCCCAGGACCGGCCCGCTGAACAGCGGCGGCGCTCCCAGCGCCGTCCCGATCTGGGCCGCCCATGACCAGTGGGTCAACATCATGGCCAGCGTCGTGACGCCGGCCCCGGCCACGAACAGGACCAACGCCCAGACCAGGCGGGCGCGTCCGGTGGGCGCGGCCAAGGTGGGCGCGTCCGGTGGGCGCAGCGCCTCGATGGGCGTCACCCGGGTGGCCAGGCGGGCCGGGATGATCGAGGCGGCCACGGTGGCGACGGTTCCGACTACCAGCGCCGCGGCCACGGCCAGCGGCGACAGCGGCGCGCTGGTCGGCAGGGGCACAGTTGGGTGCAGCCGGTTGGCGACGGCCAGCGCCAGGCGCACCAGCGCCCAGCCGACCGCCAGTCCGCCGCCCGATGCCGCCAGCCCGGTCATGGTCGCTTCGACCAGCACCGAGCGGCCGAGTTGGCGCCGCGAGGCGCCCACGGCCCGCAGCAGCGCCAGCGTCCGCGTTCGTCCCGCGATCAGGACTTGGAAGGTGTTGCCGATCACCATCGCGCCGGTGACTAGCGACACCAGTCCGAAGATCAGCGCCACGGCCGTGACCATCATGGTCTCGGAGTAGGTGTCCGCGCGCAGTTCGGCGGCCTGGTCGGGGTCCATGACCAGCAGGGTGCAGCCAGGTCTGGCGCTTTGGCCGATGGATTCGGGCGCGACTGCGACTGACAGCCGCTCGCAGCCGGCCGCCATGTCGGAGTCGCTCCAGGCCGCCGCGAGGGCCTGGCCCAGCGCCAGGCGGTTGGTCGGCGTGTCCTCGGCGCCGTCCGTCAGCGACACCAGCATCGAGGCGGTGTGGTACGACGCGTTGGCAGAGGTCACGCCCATTGTCTCGATGGTCGCCAGCGGTGTCAGGGCGCCGGGCCGCGACGCCAGTGACGGCGCCGAGTCGTCGAATAGGCCGGTCACGGTCACCTGGGCCAGCCGCGTCTCCGACTCGGAGCGCTCGGCCGGGACCGCCTCGCCGGAGCTCTTGTCGGCGCCCGTGTCCGATGCCGTTTGGTCGCCCGCCGGGACCGCCTCGCCCGCGTTCGTGTCAGCGCCCGCCTCGACCTCAGCGCCCGCCTCGACCTCAGCGTCCGAAGACCAGACCGGGTAGACGTCGATCCGCAGTTGGAGTTGGTCGCCGACTTCGGCGCCGATGCGCGCCGCCACCGAGGCGGCAACGGAGACCTCGTTGACCGCGGCCGGGTCGCGCCCCTCGACGGACGGCCATGCGGCCAAGGTGGCGCCGGTCGAGACGGCCCTGAGGGAGACCCACTCGGAGCGGTCGTCGTGGCCGAACTCGGCCCCCAACTCGATGGGCACAAAAGCGTCCGCCACCAGCGGGACTGCCTTGGCGTCATCGGCGGCGGTCTTGGGCAGGTACTGCGAGCCCGGGAAAAGCCCGTCAGCCACCACCAGATCAGCCTGGGCGTAGGGCTGGCGCATGACGTTGTGGATGGTCCGGTCCATGACCGAGGATCCGGCCATGGCCGCGGCTATGAAGGCGGTGGCGATGACGATGGCGACCGCGCCGCCGGCCAACTGGCGCAGCGACTGGCGCATCTGGCGCAGGGTGAAGCGAAGCATTGACCGGCTTTCAGACAGCGACCACCGTGGTCAACTCGTCCAGGGCGGCCATCACCGACTCCTTGGTCGGATGGAGGATTTCGCCGGCCAGGCGGCCGTCGGCCAGCAGCACCACCCGCTCCGCGTAAGCGGCGGCGGCTGGGTCGTGCGTGACCATGACCACTGATTGATCCAACTCCCGCACCGATTGCCGCAGGAAGCTCAGGACCTCGAAGCCGGAACGGGTGTCGAGGTTGCCGGTCGGCTCGTCGGCGAAGATCACATCCGGGCGGGTGATGATGCCGCGGGCGAGGGCCACGCGCTGGCGTTGGCCGCCGGACATTTCGCTGGGCCGGTGGCGCAGGCGGTCGCGCAACGCCAGGGTGTCGATCACCTGGTCCCACCAGTCCGCCTCGACCTTCTCGCCCGCCAGGTCCAGCGGCAGGCGGATGTTCTGCTCGGCGGTGAGCATGGGCAGGAGGTTGAAGGTCTGGAAGACGAAGCCGACGTGGGTGCGCCGCCAGGCGGTCAATTCGTTGTCGGTCATGCCGGTGATGTCTTGGCCGCCCAGTTGGACCGTTCCGGCCGTGGGCGAGTCCAGCCCGGCCATCAGGTTGAGCAGCGTCGACTTGCCGGAGCCGGAGGGCCCCATGATGGCGCTGAAACGGGCGGCGGCGAAGTCGACGTCCACGCCGTCCAGCGCCAGCACCTGGGCCTCGCCGGCGCCGTAGACCTTGGTCAGCCCCCTGGCGGCGACGGCGGGCGTGTTGGAATCCATGAGCCAGCAACCTACTGCGCCCCGCCCGGCGGCGGGTCGTCCTGGCGGCGGCGCCCGGGCGCCTGATGTCATTCCCGGGTAGGACCTGCGGGTAAGGTGCCAGGGTGAACCTGCTCGCGTTGACCTGCCGCGTGCTCGCGGAACGCTCTGCGAACGATCAGCCCCTGAGCCAAAGGGCCCTGGCGCGCGCCTTGGACGTGTCTGTGGGCAAGGCCAATCAGTTGGTCCGCCAGGCGGCGGCGGCCGGCCACGTCGATCCGGCCGGTCTCAGCCTGACGGCGAGCGGCTGGGAGCATCTTGAGCGTTTCCGGGTGGACAACGCCATCGTGCTCGCGGCCGGGTTCGGGTCGCGGGCCGTGCCGTTGACCTACGAGACCCCGAAGGGCCTGCTCAAGGTCCACGGCGAGGCGATGCTCGAACGTCAGCTCAGGCAGTTGCGCGAGGCCGGGATCAAGGACCTGATCGTGGTGGTGGGGTACCTCAAGGAGCAGTTCGAATACCTGATCGACAAGTTTGGCGTCAAACTGGTGTTCAATCCGGAGTACGCGGTCAAGAACAACCTGGCCTCTCTCCACCTGGTCCGCGACCAACTGCGCTCGAGCTATGTGCTGATGGCCGACAACTGGATGAAGGCCAATCCCTTCCACGCCTGGGAGCCGGACACATGGCTGTCGGGGGTCTATTTCAACGGCCCGACCGAGGAATGGGCGGTCAAGCTCGGGCCGAGGGGTCTGGTCAAGAAGATCAGCATTGGCGGCGCCGACACCTGGGCGCTGATGGGCCCGGCCCACTTCACCCCCGAGTTCAGCGCCCGCTTCGTCCCGCTGCTGGAGCAGGCCTACGCCCGGCCCGGCACGGCCAACTGGTACTTCGAGCACGTCATCAAGGAGAACCTCGCCGAGTTGCCGTTCTATTTGCTGAAGCAGTCCGGCGACCAGATGCGCGAGTTCGAGGACCTGGCTGAGCTGCGGGCCTTCGACCTGAGCTACCAGGATCAAACCAACAACGCCGTCATGGCGAGCATCGCCGCCGCGCTGGGCGTGACCCAAGCCCAGGTCACGGACATCGCGCCGCTCAAGAACGGTCTCACCAACTCCAGTTTCAGCTTCACCGCCGCCGGCGGGCGCTATGTCTACCGCCGCCCCCAGGAGGCGGCGAACGCCTGGATCGACCGCGCCGCCGAGGCCCAGGCGTACGCCGCCCTGGCCCCGCTCGGGGTCACCGACGAGTTGGTTTGGCTCGACCAGGCGACCGGCCAGCGCATCACCCGGTTCTGGCCCGGCGCCCGGAGTTTGGAGCAGGCCCTGGCCGCCGCTGGGCCTGGGCCCGCGCCCGCCGCCGATGCCGTGGCGCCCGTCAGCGACCAGGCGACGGCCCGCGAGGCGGAGCCAGGCAGGCCAGGGAAGCCGGAGGGGCCGGGGCGGCCGGGAAAGCCGGAGGGGTCGGGGCGCCCGGCGGACCGCGCCGCCGGGCCGACGCCTGCCGCACGCGCTTGGCCTGAGGAGTTGGCCCGGGCGATCGCCGTCCTGCGCCAGACGCACCAGTCCGGCGTGGTGCTGAGCGCCCGGCTGGACCCGGTGGCGAACCTGGAGCGCTTGGCGGGGCTGGCGGACGCCAAACGGGCCATGCTGTTCAGCGATCACGCCGAGGTCTTGGCCTTGGTGCGGGAGGCGGCGCGGGTCTTGACGCCCGAGGATTGGGCGGCGGTGCCCGCCCACGGCGATTTCACCGCCTCGAATGTGCTCTTGACGGCCGAGGGCGAGGTCAAGCTGATCGATTGGGAACTGGCCGGCATGGGCGATCCGTTGGCGGACCTGGCCAGCTTCGCCCTGGCCGCCCGCTTCGCCCCGGCCGAGGCCGAGTCCCTGGTGGAGCTGTATCTTGGGCGGCCGCCGAGCGGCCGCGAACGGGCCCGGCTGTACGCCTGGTCGGCGGTGATCGCGCTGGTCAACACCCTGTGGGCGGAGTACCGCCAGGCCCTCGGCGAGCAACTGGGCGAATACCCGTTGGTCACCTATCGCGCCGCCAAGGACTACGCCCGCCTGGGCCTGGCCCACTAGAACACGGCCCCCCCGGCCTTAAGCGGCGGGGCGGAGTTCTTCCGGCAGGCCGATGAATCGGGCGATCATGGCCCTGCCGGAGGCGGTCGGGCGGTATTCGAGGGCGACCTGGCCGGCCGCGTTCAAGCCGACGGCGCGGACCTCAAGAATGCCGTTCTTTTCGGCCGCGGCCAGCGACTCGGCGACGGCCGCGCGCTGGCAGGAGCGCCGCCCCCGGTAGCTCTGAGCGAGGGCCGCCACCACGTCATCGGCGCTGGCCGCGCCGGACCGCGCGACGTGGCGCAAGACGGCGTAGTTGACCGGCAACGGCCGCCCGGCCGCGTCCGGCGCCGGGGCCGACCGGCTCTCGCCCGTCAGCGCCACCACGTCCGTGAAGAGGGACTGGCGCCAGGTCAGCAATGTCAGCGGGTTGACCGCCACCATCAGCAGGCCGACGAACATGATCGGGGCGGCCAGCCACACGATCGGCGCCACCGCCCACCCGGCCTGGCCGAAGCCCAGGCCCAGCACCAACCAGCAGAACAGCGGCGTCCAGAAGCTGTAGGAGCCGTTGCAGGCCATGCCCAGGGCCGTGCCGCACATTGAATTGCCCCGGTACCACAGGCCGAAGGACAAGAACGAGAACAGGCCCGCCACCGCGAACAGCGCCATCGACCGGCCGTCGCCCGCGGCCTGGCCCAGCAGCGACCCGAACAGGCCGGCGTCGCCGGAGGTGAGGCAGAGGGCGGGCACGAACAGCCCCAGTCCCGCGATCCCGGCGGTCAGCTGCCGAATGGTGATGCCGACCTGGTAGTCGATCAGGACGGTGCCGTAGCCGGCGATGGCGCCCTCGACGCCCCAGCCGACGGCCGCGATGAAGGCGATGGCCAGCCCCAGCGCCATTGTCGGGGGCGCCTCGGCCCCGAAGGAGGTCGAGCCGATCATCAACGATGCCGTCAGGCAGATGGCTATGCCGGTGGCCATTCTGGCGTTGATCGCCTGTTTGAACAGGACCCGCCCGATCACGGCCCCAACCACCGGGCACAGCGCCGTGATCGGCGCCGCCGCCGGGCCGGCCATTTTGAGCGCGATCAAGTAGGCGCCGTTGGCGATCGGGCCGCCGACGAGGGCGCAGGCGACCATCACCAGGCCGGGCTTGGACGCGGCCGACCGCTTGAGGTCGGCCAGTTTCCCCTTGACCGCGAGCAGGCCCACCGCCCAGACGGCGCTGAGGCAGTCGTTCAGGCCGCAGGCGAGCATGCCCAGCACGTAGACCTGCGCGAACGCGGTCAAACCGGAATCGGTCCCGAACCAGGCCAGCCATGGCCCGGTGGTCTGCGCGCCGGAGACGAAGGCGCTGTAGAGGCCGTAGAGGATCCCCGAGAAGACGGCGATTCCCAGGCCCTTGACGAAGAAGCGCTGCCCTTGGGCGCGGGCCAGCGCCAAGGCCAGGTCGTCGGGGCCGTTCACGCGGCCGCGCCCCTGACGTCATCGGCGGCGTAACCTGACCCGGCCGCGCCCCCGGCCGCCAGCGCCGCCCGCTCCGCCAACGCCCGCCCCATCAGGTCCGAGTCGGCCAGCAGCGGGTAGTACTGCAACATGTAGGCGTTGGTCTTGGGGCCGTAATCGCCGTAATCCTCGCCCGCGTGGGTCTTGTAGTGCGCCCACAGCGACCAGAGGTAACCGCTCAGCGCCAGGTAGAGGTAGAGGCGGGCGGTCTCCTCGGCGCGGGCGGGGCGCTCCAGGTAGAGGCGCAGCGCCAGTTCCAGGCGCTCGCGCGGCATGAACGAGTACATCCCGCACATGGCCACATCCATGATCGGGTCGGCCCGCCCGGAGTATTCCCAGTCGATCAGCCGCGAACCGCCGTCGCCCAGGATCAGCACGTTGTCGCAGGCCATGTCGCCGTGGCAGAAGACCTCTGGGACCGCCAACTGGCGCCGGAAGCGCAGCAGGCGCGCCGCCCACCGCCGCTGGCGTTCCAGGCGCGGGTAGGGCGCGGGCGGGATCTCGGCGCAGAGGCGCTCGTAGCGCGCGATCTGCCCGGCCATGTCGAAGCGTTGCGGCAGCGCCAGGTCGAGCGCGTGCAGGCGTCTGACCAGCGACATGGCGGTGGCCAGGTCGGCGTCGTCGAAGACGTCGGCGACGCGCGCGTCCTCGTGGAAGACGGTCACCCGCCGCCCGCGCTTGTCGAGGGCGATGACCTCGTCGGTGAGGTTGTGGGGACGCAGTTTCTTGTACGCCCGCCGCTCGCCCTTGCGGTCGATTATGTTTTCGGTGCCCAGTCCGGGCAGCCGCAGCACATAGCGCCGGCCGTCGAGTTCGAAGGTGTAACAGGTGTTGGTCATGCCGCCGGTCAGCGGCAGGATCCGGCTGGGGGCCGCCGCCGGCACGCCGAGCAGTTTGGCGATGGCCCGCCGTTGGCGGCGGTTGTCGTCCGGCGGGCCGTCAATTTGCCCGATGCCGCTCAGGCCGTTCACGACATCGGTCACCACAGCTGTGGCGCTCATTATTCACCTACTAATCGTGTTTATGAACAACTAACGCTGTCATGTTACCTTCAGTTCACCTTCAGTTCACGCCAAGTTGTCCCCAATGTTCCCCAGAGGTAAGGTTCCAGCAGTCAAACGGTCGCCACGACCGTTGGTGGCGCGGCGGCCGCAGCCCGCCCGCGCCTGGGACCGACTAATCGAGCAAGGCCGGAAGTGGAAGCATTCAACGTGATCTTCGGCGCACCATTGGGGCGCCTGCTCGATTTGTGCTACGACTTGATCCCCCACTACGGCCTGGCGATGATCCTGTTCACCTTCGCCACGAAGCTCATTCTGTTCCCGCTGTCGCTGTTAGCGCAGGTCAACGCCGTGGCGATGGTGCGGATCAAACCGTATCTCGAGGACGTCAAACGGCGTTTCGAGGGCAACAACTCCCTCATCCTGGCGGAGCAGAAGAAGCTCTACAAACGCGAGCGTTATTCCTCGATCAAGGGCATGGCGCCCATGCTGATCCAAATACCGATCATCTTGGGCTTGATCTCCGTTGTCTACAAGCCGCTGCAGCACCTGCTGCGCCTGCCCGCCGACCAAATCCGCGCCCTGGTGGCTCGGACAGCCGAATTGGCCGGCGTGCCCGCGGGCGACCTCGGTTATGGGGCGCAGTTGCTGGCGATGGAGCGGATTCAGGCCGACCCGGCCGCCTACG
Organism: Bifidobacteriaceae bacterium; assembly: GCA_031278655.1. Lineage (GTDB taxonomy): Bacteria > Actinomycetota > Actinomycetes > Actinomycetales > WQXJ01 > JAIRTF01. The sequence goes on along the minus strand of JAITJZ010000041.1, from coordinate 12,574 downwards.
GCGGCGACCCGGCCCTGGCCGGCGCCATCGCCCAGGTCCAGTCGGTCGACATGGGCTTCCTGGGCATGGACCTGGCCCAGACCCCCGCCTGGGGCTCGCTGACGCTGCTGTGGCCGGTCGCATCGGCCGTCTCCGCCTTGGCCCTGTGCCTCTACCAGAACCGGTATTACGTGCTCAACCGGGCGCAGGCGCCCGCCGCCAACTGGGCCATGACCATCTTCATGGTGGCCTTCAGCGGCTATTTCGCCTTGGTGCTGCCCAGCGCCCTGGGGCTGTACTGGACGGTTGGCAATCTGCTCTCGATCACCGTGGTCTGGCTCTGCAATGTGGCCTACCGGCCGCAGAAGCACATCCGGGGCGCCCTGATCCCGGCGCGAACGCGGCTCAGCCGGGCCGAGCGCGCCAGGCTGCGGTCCTCGGCCAAGGCCGCCCGCGCCCGCGAGAAGGCCGATTCGAGGCGCTTCTTCGCCACCAAGGACAAAGCGCTGATGTTCTATTCGGAGGGCTCCGGCTACTGGAAGTACTTCCGCCGCATGGTCACACATCTGCTCGACCACACCGACCTGGTGGTCCACTACGTCACATCTGACCCGGCCGACCAAGTCTTCGCCTTGGACCACCCGCGGCTGCGGACTTATCACATCGGCCCGCGGGCACTGATCGCCTTCATGATGAAACTGGACGTCGACGTTGTCGTCTCAACCCTGCCGGACCTGGAGACTTTCCACATCAAACGTTCGCTGGTGCGCCCCGACGCCGAATACATCTATGTGGACCACGGCATGACCAGCTTCCATCTGATGCTGCGCGAGCACGCCCTGGACCACTTCGACACCATCTTCGCCTACGGCCCCAACCACATCGAGGAGGTCCGCCAGGCCGAGGAACTGGCCGGCCTGGCCCCCAAGCGGATCGTGGTGACCGGTTACGGCTTGCTCGACGACCTCCTGGAAGCGGTCGCGGACCTCGGGCCGGCGCCACCGAACAACCCGCCGGTGGCCCTCGTGGCGCCCAGCTGGCAGGTCGACAACATCATCGAACTGTGCCTGGACCAGACCGTGCGCCCCCTGGTGGAGGCCGGTTTCCACGTCATCGTGCGGCCGCACCCCGAATTCGTCAAGCGTTTCAAAGACAAGCTGGCCGCCGTCGAGGACGAACTGGCCCCGCTGATCGCCTCCGGCGCGCTCGAGCTGCAAACCGATTTCTCGTCCAATTCGACCGTCTACACCGCCGACCTGGTGGTGACCGATTGGTCTTCGATCGCGCAGGAGTTCAGCTACGCCACCAAGAAGCCGTCGATCTTCGTCAACACGCCGATGAAGGTGATGAACCCGAATTGGCGCCGCCTCAGCGCGCCGCCGCTCGATCTGACCCTCCGGGACATGATCGGCGTGTCGATCGACGTGGCTGACCTGGGGCGGATTGGGCTGGTGGCGGCCGAATTGGTGGCGGACGCGCCCGCCTGGCGCGAACGGATCAGCCATGTCCTTGAGGACAACATCTACTTCGTTGGGCAGTCCGAGCGCGCCGCCGGCGCCTATTTGGTGGAGGCCGTCGCCCGTTTCGCCCGCGCCCGCCGGGGCGGCCCTCAGCCCGCGTCGGCTCAGCCCGCGTCGGCTCAGCCCGCGTCCGCTCGCGCCGGGGTGCCCGATGCCGTCTGAGGGCACGCAGGTCGGCTGGCGGCGGCGCTCGGGCCGGCCCCAGCGGCGGCCGTTGGCGTTGACGGGCCTGGCGCTGTGGGCGGCGGCGGCCTGCGCCTTGGCCATGCCGAACCCGGCCCAGGCTTACATCGACCCGGCCACCACCAGCTACTTGATCCAGGTGGTGTCGGGGCTGGTGATCACGCTGTCGGTGGCAATCGGGGTGTTCTTTCGACGCATCGTGCTGTTCATGACCACGGCCGGGGCCAAGGCCGCGGCCCTGTGGGCGGTGGCGACCGCGCCGCGCCGGCGGGGGCGCTCCAGGTCCCAGGCCCGCGCCCGCGCCGCGGGCCGAGCGGGCGGCTGGACAGACGCCGCCGCCTCTGGCGGCGACCAGGCGGGCGGCGACCAGGCGGGCGCTGCCCGCGACCAAGCGCGCCGGGCGCGCTCGGTCGCGGTGGTCGAATCCGCCGCCATCGCCCCCGTCAGCGCGACCGGCGGGGCTGCGCGAAGGCGTGTTGACGGCATCGGGCAAGGGCTTGACGGCGGGCTGACGGACCAACCCGGCGCCGGGCGAAGCGCGGCTGGCGGGCCCTCGCGGACCGATGCCAGGCTGGCCGCCAAACACCCCGGCCTGGCGGTCGGCAAATGGTCCTTCCTGTGGGGCGACCGGCGGGGCTTCGGGCGGCGGCTCGGGACGGCCCTGCCGGTGGCGCTGGCGCCGGCGTTCCTGCTGTTCGTCTTCGGCCCGCTCGACATCTACCGCCGAAACCAAGCCGAGTTCCGCTTCCGGCCGAGCGACTTCATGGGGCCGCTGACAACCATGTTCGCGCTGACGGCGGTGGCCGTCCTGGTGGTCCTGGTGGTCCTGCGCGGCCGGATCTTCGACGTGGCGGTCAGCCTGGTGCTGGGCCTGACGCTGGCGCTGTGGGTCCAAGGCACGTTCTTGAACACCGACCTGGGGCCGCTCACCGGCGTGCCGGTGCGATGGGAGAAACACCTGGGCACGGCCCTGGTCAACACGGCCGTGTGGGCGGGGCTGATGGTGGCCCCGCTGCTCCTGCGCCTGGTCTGGCGGCGGCTTTGGGCCGTCTTCGCCTGGCTGGCGCCGACGGCGTTGACGGCCGCCCTGGGCGTGGGCCTGATCGGTGTCTTCGCCGAGACCGGCGGGCCGGCGCCGTTCGAGCCCAGCGTCAAGGTGCCCACCTACGAGGGCGCCTTCACCGCCTCCAGCACGGCCAACCAGTACTTGTTCGTCCTGGACATGATGGACCAAGACTTCGTCAACGAGATCACCGCCGACGACGCCGAATTCTTCGCCCGCGAACTGGACGGGTTCACCGAATTCGACGCCAACATCTCGAATTACACCAACACCCTGCCGGGCGCCGCCGCCATGCTCACCGGCGTGCCCTACCACTACGAGACGCCGGCGGAGGAATACTTCGCGCGGGCTTACCGCGACAGCGACTTCCTGCCGGCGCTGCGGCAGGCCGGCTATTCGACCAACATCTACGCCACCAACCGGTTCTCCTACTACAACATCTCCGACATCGAGGATGTGGCCGACAACTTGACCGTTGTCGATGAGGAGGTCGTTCCGGAGGTCGTGGTGAAAGGCCTGTTGCGCTTGGACGCGGCCCGCCACGCCCCGCACATCGCCAAAGCGACCTTCTGGCCGTCCTCTGACCCCTTCCGGCACGCGACCCGGACCTCGGAACGGGGCGAGGCTTTCATCAACGACAACCGGCACTTCTACGAGAATCTGCACGCCTCCGGGATCGAGGTCGACGGCCCGCGGCCGCGCTTCTCCTTCATCCACCTGGACGGCGCCCACTACCCGGCGCTGATCGACCGCGACGTGCGGCCGGTCGAGAAAGATTCGGTCAGCCTGTCCGAGCAGGCCCGGGGCGCCTTCCGGGTGGTGTTCGACTACATCGCGGAACTCAAGCGCGTCGGCGCCTACAAGGACGCGACCATCGTCATCACGGCCGACCACGGGCGCTGGGCCTCGAACGGCGACCTCGAGGGCCTGCTGCGTCCCCGCCTGACCGCCTTGTTCGTCAAACCGGCCGGGGCCGAGGGCACGCCCATGCGGCGCTCAGCCGCCCCCACCGACATGACCAATGTGCGCGCCACCATGCTGGCGGACGCCGGCCTGAAGCACGCCGTCCCGACCGTCTTCGAACTCGACCCCGACGCGCCCGCGCCGCGCGACTTCTGGTTCCGGCGCGGCCTGCCGCCAGACGGCGTGACCATTGAGCACTGGCGGATCACCGGCGACGCCCGCGAATGGTCGAACTGGCAGATGGTCGACGTCTTCGACCCCATTTACCCCGAATAAACCCCGTGCCCGGATTGGGCCGCGCCCCCGGCATGGGCCGCGCGGCTCAGGAGTAGCGCTGGACCAAGCCGCCGCGGTAGGCGGCGACGACCGCCTGCACGCGGTCGCGGGCCTCCAGTTTCATCAGAATGCGTCCAACGTGGGTCTTGACGGTGGTCTCTGCCACGTGCAGGGCGGCGGCGATCTCCTGGTTGGACAGACCCTGGGCCATCTGCACCAGGACCTCGATCTCGCGCTCGGTCAGGTCGTCGAAGGCGGCTATGTCGCGCGGGTCCGGGGGAGTGGCCGCCGCCACCGAGGCGATCAGCCGCTTGGTCGGGGCGGGCGCGATGACCGCGTCGCCGGCGTGGACCGTGCGGATGGCGGCCAGCATGTCATCCGGCGGCGTGTCCTTGAGGAGGAAGCCGCTGGCGCCGGCGCGGATCGCGGCCATCAGGTATTCGTCCAGGTCAAAGGTGGTCAGGATGACCACCTTTGGCGCTGGTTTGACCAGTTTGACGATCTGCGCGGTGGCGGCGATCCCATCCATGCCCGGCATGCGCACATCCATCAGCACAATGTCGGTGGGCCGGTCGAGCGCCGCCCGCAGGGCCCCGTGGCCGTCCCCGGCCTGACCCACCACCGTCATGTCGGCTTGGGAGTCGATGACCATGGCGAAGCCGGAGCGGACCAGCTCTTGATCGTCAACCACCAGCACGCGAATAGGTTCCATGCCTGCTCTTTTCCTCTCCTCGGCCTTCCCGTTGGCCTTGCCTTTGCCTTTGGCCTTCTCGTTGGCGCTCTCTTTGCCCCTGGTGTTGGCCATTCCCCTGGTGCTGGCCCTGTCCCTGGCTCGCGCGCGCGGCTGGCGGCTGGCCGACGGGCGGGGCCGGCGAGGGCGCGCCGAGGCGTTCGCGGGCCGAGGGCAGCGGCACCGAGACGTGGACGGTGAACCCGCCGGCCGTCCCGGGGCCGGCCCTGAAGATGCCGCCCAGCATCTCGGCCCGTTCGCGCATCCCGAGCAAGCCATGTCCGGTGCCGTCACTGGGAGCGGCGGCCCCGCGGCCGTCATCGGACACCGTGATGGCGATGCGGGTGTCGGTCCACCGCTCCGCCACGCTGACCGCGACATTCGGGCCGGCGTGTTTGAGCACGTTGGTGAGCGCCTCCTGGGTGACGCGGTAGAGCGTCGCGCCCACGCCCGGCGGCAGGTAGCGCGGCTGGCCGACCCGCACCAAGGTGACGTCGAGCCCGGCCTGGCGGGTCTCCTCGATCAGACGTTCGATGTCGCGGACGTGGGCGGTGGGCTTGAGTTGGACGGTCTCGTCTTCGGGACCGTCCCGGAGCACGCGCACGATGCCGCGCATGTCGCTGAGCGCGTCGCGGCCAGTTTGGGCTATGGCCTCGAGCGCCCGCACCGCCGCCTGCGGGTCGTTGCCGGCGGCGTAGCGCCCGCCGTCCGCCTGGGCGATCATGACGGACAGCGAATGGCCGACGATGTCGTGCATCTCACGCGAGATTCGCGTCCGCTCCTCCGCCAGTTCGTTCTGGGCGTCGAGCATTCTTGACCTGGCCTGGGACGCCTCCCAGGCGTCGCGCGAGCGCCGCCCGGCCTCCATCCCGCGCGACAGCAGGCCGAGGCCAAGGCAGAGCGCTGCCATCAACCAGACGGGGAAGGCCAGCAGCAGCGCTTCTGACCATGACGCGACCGAGAGCGTCCAGCGGAAGGGCCGGAACGGCCCCACCAGGAGGCGCACCGGCACCGGCGCCGTCAAGGCGTAGGCGGCCGCCAGCATCCCTCCGGCGGCGGCGGCGGTCGCCGCCGCGATCACCCAGCGCGGCGTCGAGTGGCGGGCGACGGTCCACAGCGGAACCCCCACCAGCAGGTAGACGGGCAGGTCAATGCCGGCGCCGTAGAGCAACGACCAGGCGCAGACCAGCCACGCCACGACGGCGGCGGTGGCCGGCACGGTTCCGGCCAGGACCGCGGTCACGGCCAGAGCCAGGCCGCAGGCGGTGGACTGGGCGGAGGCGCCGCCGGCCAGCGACAGGACGGCGCCGAGGCTGCCGAGAGCGACCAGCGCCGGGGTGGGCGGGCGCAGGCTCGAAGGCGGGCGGCGCGCCCGGCGCCGCCCCCCCGGGGTCTGCGGGGCCTGATCGATCACGGCAACAACCCTATTGCTGGTTCGCCGATCGGGTGTCACACCGATGGCACGGCTCGAAGGTTGGCCGGCCCCACCGGCCGCGCGCCGGCCCAGCCAGCCGAGCCGGCCGGGCCGGCCGCGCCAGCCCCTTCAGCCCCGGCCGGTCCGCCCAGGTCCTACCATGGAAGCCATGGCGACCGAGGATTTCCAAGCGGAACTGCGGGCACTGAACCACACTTTCGCGTCGATCGCGCAGGTCTCAGGCCCGGACGAGATCAGGGAGCGGATCGACAGACTGTCCGCCGAAGTGGCTGAGCCGGGCCTGTGGGACAACCCCGACGCCGCCCAGAAGAAGACGTCGCTGCTGTCGCACGCGCAGAGCGAATTGGAGAAGCTGGACGCCATGCGCGCCCGGCTGGACGACCTCGGCGTGCTGCATGAGATGGCTGAGGAGGCGGGCGACCCGGAGGCGTTCGAGGAAGCCCGTCAGGAACTGGCGGCGGTGCGGGCGGCGTTGGCCGACATGGAGATCAAGACCCTCCTGAACGGCGAATACGACGAACGCTTCGCCGTGGTGACGATCCGCTCCGGGGCCGGCGGCGTGGACGCGGCCGACTTCGCCGAGATGCTGTCCCGGATGTATCTGCGCTGGGCCGAGCGTCACGGCTACCCGGTCAAGGTCCTCGACACTTCCTACGCCGAGGAGGCCGGGCTGAAATCGCTCACCTTCGAGGTCTCCCAGCCCTACGCCTACGGCAATCTGTCTGTCGAGGGCGGGACGCATCGCCTGGTGCGCATTTCACCCTTCGACAACCAGGGGCGCCGGCACACGTCTTTCGCAGCCGTCGAGGTCATTCCCCTGATCGAGCCGACCGACCACATTGAGATTCCGGAGACGGACATCAAGGTCGACGTCTTCCGTTCCTCCGGACCCGGCGGCCAGTCGGTCAACACCACCGACTCGGCGGTGCGGATGACCCACCTGCCGACGGGGATCGTCGTGTCGATGCAGGACGAGAAGTCGCAGATTCAGAACCGCGCCGCCGCCTATCGCGTCCTCCAATCGCGTCTGCTGGTTCTGCGCCGAGCCGAGGAGGCGGCCAAGAAGAAGGAGTTGGCGGGCGACATCAAGGCGTCCTGGGGCGATCAGATGCGCTCCTACGTGCTCCACCCCTACCAGATGGTCAAAGATTTGCGAACCGACCACGAGGTCGGCAACACCGCCGCTGTCTTCGACGGCGACATCGACGGCTTCATCGACGCCGGCATCCGGTGGCGGCGCCGTCAAGACAAAGCCGAAGCGGCCGCCTGAAAGCCGGGGCCGGGGCCGGGGCCGGAAGCCCGGCCGCGGTCAGAGCCGCCCGATCGGCGCGAACATGGCGCCGGTCAGCCGGGCCAGGTCGCGCGGCGCCAGCGCCACGTCCAGGCCGCGCCCCCCGGCCGAGACGAAAATGCGTTCTAGGCGCTGGGCGGTGGAGTCGATCACGGTCGCGTGCCGGTTGCGCTGGCCGATCGGCGAGATGCCGCCGACCAGGTAACCGGTGGCGCGCTCGGCCTCGGTGACGGCGGCCAAGGTTGAGCGCTTGCCGCCGCCGGCGCGGGCCATGGCCTTCAGGTCCAGGTGGCGGCTGACGGGGATGACGGCGCACCACAGTTGGTCGTCGATCTTGACCATCAACGTCTTGAAGACCAAGTCCGGGCTGGCGCCGAGGGCGCGCGCCGCCGCCGGGCCGTAACCCTCGCCCAGCGCCGCCGGGACGCGATCCGCCGGGAAGGTGGCCAACTCGTATTTGACGCCGGCCTGCTCGAGCGCGATCAGCGCCGGCGTGGCTTTGCGGCCCCGCCGCCCGGCGCTAGCGCGGTCCGGTTGATTGTTCGGCAAGCGCGTTCAGCTCCTCCCATTCCTCGATCAGGCTTGAATCAACGCCCCGGATAGTACCGCCCAACCACTCGGTAATCCCAGTTAAGCGCGGCCGCGCGTCGGTCGGCGCCGAACGGGTGAGCGCCCGGTAGGCGTCTGAGAGGTAACGCAGCAGCACGCCCTCGGAGCTGGCCAGGCCGTAGCGGGAGACGAATTCTGGGAAGGTCTGAGCGTGTTCGACCATCTCGCGGACCACCGACTTCGGCGTCAACTCGAAATCATCGACCCAGGGGTGGCCGCGCCGGTAGAGCGCCAGCGCCGCCTCTAAGAACTCCGCCAGCGGCTGCGGGTGGGTGACCTCGTCGAGGGCGTTCATGCGCTCGAAGTAGTCCCAGCCTTCGGCTTTCATGCGCGCCAGCGCCTCCGTCTTGGCGGCTTTGGACTGCGCGATCAAGACTGGCGTGGGCGGTTCCAAGGTGGCTTCGAAGACGGACACGACGTCGAGTTCGTAGGTCTGCGCGGCCGGGTCCAGCAGTTCGCAGGCGGCCAAGGCGAAGGGCGTCAGCGGCTGGTTGAGGGCGAAATCATCCGGCAAGTCGACCGCCAATTCGACCCGGCCGGGCGTGTGCGTGAGTACGCCCGCGTCCCGCAGCGAGCGGTAGATGCGGCAGGCTTGGCGGATCAGCGGGTTGCGCGGCCGGACCGGCTGGTGGTTGTCGGTCAGCAGCCGGCGCGCGGCCGCCAACGGGTCGTCGGGGCGCGCCGCCAGTTCGAGGATCATGGCGTGGGTGACCTTGAGACGCGGTTTGAGGGTTTCCGGGGTGGCCGTGACCAGTTTCTCGAACGTTTGCTCCGACCACGAGATTTTGCCTTTCTCCTGGGCCTTGGCGCCGCGCGCCGCCCGCGCCGGTTTGCCTTGGGCGGCCGCCGCCTCGGCTTTGGCCAGCGCTTTGGCCCGCTCGATGGCCTGCTCCGGGGCTTGCACCAGCACATGCCCGAGGTCGTCGAAACCGGCGCGGCCGGCCCGCCCGGCGATCTGGTGGAACTCGCGCGCGCCCAGGCGCCTGACCCGCCGCCCGTCGAACTTCACCAGCGAGGTCAGCACCACCGTCTTGATCGGCATGTTGATGCCGACGCCAAGGGTGTCGGTGCCGGAGATGACGCTCAGCAGCCCTTCGCCCGCCAGCCGCTCGACCAGGCGCCGGTACATCGGCAGCATGCCGGCGTGGTGGACGCCGATCCCTTTGCGCAGGAGTTTGGAAAGGGTGGCGCCAAAGCCGGGACCGAATTTGAAGCCGCCGATGCCGTCGCGCAGGTCGGCTTGTCTTTGCCGGTCCGCCAGGGGCAGAGCGGCAGCCAGCCCGGCCAGTTCCAGGGCTTCGCGCTGTGTGAAGTGGACAACGTAGGCCGGTGTCAGCCCGTCTTTGACCAGACCGGTGATGATATTGCTCAGAGGCTGTGTTTGGTAGGAGAAGGCGAGCGGGACCGGTCGGGGCGCGTTGGTGACGGCGCTGACCGGGCGGCCGGTGCGCCGCCTCAGGTCCTCGGCCAACCAGGCGACGTCCCCGAGGGTCGCGCTCATGACCAAGAACTGCGCCCGGGGCAGCTCCAGGAGCGGCACCTGCCAGGCCCAGCCGCGGTCGGGATCGCCGTAGAAATGGAACTCGTCCATCACCACTGTGGCGAAGGGCGTCTCCGCGCCGAGCCTGAGGGATTGGTTGGCCAGCACCTCGGCGGTGCAGCAGATGATCGGGGCGGCGGCGTTGACGGCGGCGTCGCCGGTCATCAGCCCCACATTGGCGGCGCCAAAGAGCCCGATCAGGTCGAAGAACTTCTCCGACACCAGGGCTTTGATCGGGGCGGTGTAAACACCGCGTTGACCGCGCGCCAGCGTCAACGCCAGCGCCCCGGCCGCCACCAGCGACTTTCCGGAGCCGGTCGGCGTCCCCAGGATGACGTGCTCGCCCGCGGCCAGCCCCAGGAGCGCCTCCTCCTGGTGGGCGTAGAGGTCGAAGCCGGCCTCGGCCGCCCAGTCGGTGAATGCGTCGAAGGCCTCGTCGGCGGCCGCCGGGCCGGGTGCCGCGCCCACCGGCCCCAAACGATCGATCAGCACGCCTCCAACCCTAGATCGACCGCCGCCCGCCGGCACGTCATCGGCCCGCCAACCCGGCCCGCCTCAGCGCGGAGCGGTGTATCACTCAAACCCGACCTGGCTCATGTTTGGGGTCAGTTCGTCCGAGTGTTGTCCAAATGCCTGCCTATGTACCCGATGTAAACCATGCCGTCGATCCGTGTGGCATCGAAGAAGTAGAGGCGGGGCGCGACTTGGTTCTGGGTCTCCAACCGAAAGTGCTGTTCCATGAAGCATGACCCGGAGGGGTCAACGGTGGCAGGGACAGCGAACGTTCGCTGCCTGCGCATTGCTGGATTGTTGGCCACGGTCTCACTCTCTTTGGCAGCGTATCCACCGACTCGGTAGCGATAACCATCGCCTCCATCTCCGGTGAGGTAATGGTGGAAGCTGCCGTCAAACTGGTCTTCGTCCTTGAGCCTCGCGTAGTCGAACAGAGTGTGGATGCATTCCCAGGCGATCATGGCTAACCGGCCCGTTTGGTCGTTGCTGCCCAAGTCGATCAGTGGTTCCAGGTCTCCACTGAACTTAACTCGCTCGTGTGCGACATGTCGATCATTGGGGGGCCTCGATCCGGGGGTTATTAGGTCAACGAGGTCTTCGAGGCTAGACGGTGAGGACCAATCCGCGCCCGTCAGGGCGGCGGTGGCGTATATGTGGTTGGCCTTCAGCATCTGTTCGCGCTCGTAGCTCAAGCGGCTGTGAGTCGTTGCAGCTTCGGTCTGTATGGCTAGCTCAAGCTCTTGGTTCTCGAGATCTCTCCTGAGCTTTTCGATGTCATCCTCTAGCTGGCTTCGTGCCTCGGTCTGGCGATCCAGCTCTTCCTGCAGGACCTGCGCTTTGGCGTCTGTCTGGGCGATGAAGACGTCAAGGTCACTGATGTGATCTGGATGGAGGTCGTCACTCCCAAGCCACTTCTTGATTACGGGCCTGAGTTTGTCGATCAACCGGACTGCCAGAGCAGCGACCTTCTTGTCAACCCTCGGTTTCCTCGGAGCCTCTGGTATGGGCTCAACAGCGGCCGTGTTCTGTTCAACACGAGCGATGACTCTCTCGCCAATCTGGGATTGCGATTCGGCGGCATTGAGTAGAGCGATATCACGACGTAGGTCTTGAGGTAGGCCAGCGTCCACAAAACGTCGCCGCGCCAATTGGGCGTGAACGGAAGGTAGGTAGCCCTTTACCTGTTGGCCGTCGATATAACGAAGGAAGGTGGCTGGTCCGAGAATCTTGTGGCGGAAGCCGTCTTGCGGATCACTGAGGTCAACCTTCGGCAGGAAGGTTCGCACTCTGCCGACCTCCACCTGGTGGCTGTCAGGAAGTAGATCGTTGAGCGCCGACGCAGCCGGCGTGGAAATGACGAAGGACGACGAGACGCCAACGGATTTCCTAGTCAAGCTGGAGATTACTCGCTTCCACTTGTCGTTGAGTGAATCATCTGGCGAGACAGCCACCACGACAGAGATCAGACGTTCAGGGTCAGTGATGTAGCTGACCACATCCTCAGCTTCCAACCTGCCGATCAAGTCCGGTTCGCCGAGGACGGGGGTCACACCATCCCAGGCGCTGACGCCGCCGAGGATCCGACCCACGAGCCGAGGAGGGTCAACACGGAAGATCGCGTCCTCGCGGGTCGTGTCCTTCCTGCCGGTCTCGATCAGGATGGTCTGGGACCTGCCCCTAGATGCGGCATGAGCGATGGCGTAGACGTTGACCTCGAAGGTTCCCCCGTTGCCAGTCTCCTCAAGCGTGAACTTTCGCCTCCTGGAGCCGTCCTGATCGCCATCCGTGCTGGTCACGCGCAGTGACGAGCGTTCCCCTAGGACATGAAGGCCGTCTCCTGACCAGGCGGTGGTCTCCAGAGTCCCATGACTTGAAGCCGACCTGAGCTTGGTGCGCAGCCAAGAATCGAGCTCAGTCTCTGCGATGCGGATGGCATCGGTGTCCTGGTCTAGGCGAAGAATCGCGCGATATCCGATGGCCACCGGCCACCCCCTTGTAGTTTGCTCAATTGACCGGTCGTCGGGGTCGAGGCCGATGAGGTCGGGTTCTTCTGGATGTCCGAGGCCTTCTCGCACCCGGTGGACTTGCCGGCGTTATTGGCACCGACCAGGAGAGTGCGTCGCGTGAAATGGATCAGGGCGTGCCTAACGCCACGGGAGTTGTCGGTCTCAAGTTGGAGGACTCGCATGGTCAGCCTTCCCCGTGAGGAGGCGGCTGACGGAAGTAAGTGATCTCGAACTCTTTGACTTGGCGGTAGCGCTGTTGACGGAGGCGGAGGTCTAACCAGCTGGTGTCGAAGGGCTGGAAGACATCGAGGCCTCGGCCCAGGATGATGAGCCAGCCGGTGTCGGCATGGATGGAGCGGTCGTGCATGGTCTCGCTGAACTCGTAGTCGAAGTCGATCCCGGCGACCAGGGCGCTGGTGCGGATGGTCTCCAGGGAGTCCAACTGCTTGCGGGCCATCTCGGCGGT
>JAITJZ010000100.1 GCA_031278655.1 Bifidobacteriaceae bacterium | reverse complement strand
GCCACCGGACGAGCCGTCCGAGGTTGACCTCCTGGCCTTCGGCACTGGCGCTCATCCTGCCAGCAGACCCCAGGCCCGCCAACAACCATTAGAGCCAAGCAGCCCGGTTTTCGGGCGCCGATGGTTCTGATCGCGAGGCCCAAGCCTGTTGTCCGGGTCCAACAGATTCACCAGGTGCGGCCGAAGGCCGCGCGGGCGGCCAGGCCCAGGGTCGCCACCGCGGCTGCGCCGAAGGGCCACAAGGCCAACAGGCCGGGGGCGGTCAGCGCCAGCGGCGCCGCCGCCAGCTCTGCCCCGAAGGCCGCGTCAGCGCCGCCCCCCAAGCCGCTCCCCAGGCCGCCGCCGAGGCCCGCGCCCACCAGCCAGCAGGCGGCCGACCCCAAGGCGGCGCCGCCCAGCCAGCAGGCGGCCCTTAGGACCGGCGCCGGCCGGCCCGAGCGCCAGACCAGCCACGCGCCGGCCGCCAGGCCGGGGACCGCGGTCAGCAGAGCGAACCAGGCGCTCTGGGCGGCGGCGAAGCCGGCATCGGACTCGGCGTACCAGAAGGTCCCCGCCCAACGGGCGGACGGCCGCGGCGAGACGGCCAGCCAAACCAAGCCCAGCCCCGCTCCCAACAGGACTTGCGCGCCAACGCCGAGCACGGCATCGGCGGGGTTCAAACGACGCACTGCGCTCCCAAAGTTGCCTTCAGATCGGCGTAAAGCGGGTCAGACTTGGCGACCTTGAGGCCGTGGTTGAGGCGCACAACGGTGACGCCCCCGGTCGGCTTGGTCAAGCGCAAATGGACGTCGGCGTGGCCCGGGTGCGAGCGCAAGACGGTGTGCAATTTGGTCACGATCGCCTCGGTGGCGCGGTGCGCCGGGAGGGTGATCTCCAGCGGCGCCACCTGGCCCTCGGCGGCCGTCAGTTTGAGGACCTCGAGTTCCGCCACGAACAGCGACGGCGCGTCCTCGCGGCGCGACAGCCGTCCCTTCAGGGCCACCAGCATGTCCTCCGCCAGCAGTTCCGCGAACCGCGAGTAGACCTTGGAGAAAAACTTGACGTCGATGGAGCCATGCAGGTCCTCGAGCGTCGCCTGCGCCCACAACGCCCCGGCCTTGGTGGTCTTGCGCTGCAGACCGGTCAGCAGGCCCGCCACGCTGGCTTGCTCGCCGTCCTTGAGGCGGTCCGGATCGTTCAGGGCGGCGGTGGTGTGAGTGGCCGCCGCCGCCAAACCTTCCTCCAGCCCGGACAGTGGATGGTCAGACACGTACAGGCCCAGCATCTCGCGCTCGAACGCCAGTTTGACAGCCTTGGGCCACTCGGCCAGCGCCGGCACCTCCGCCATGACCGCGCTGATCGCCTCCGGCTCGCCGCCAAAGAGGTCGAACTGCCCCACCGCCTCGTTGCGTTTGACCGCCAGGGCCGAATCCGCCGCCTCCTCGTAGACCGCCATCAGCGCCCGCCGCGACTGGCCGAAGGAGTCGAGGGCGCCCGCTTTGATCAACGATTCGATGACCCGCTTGTTGCAGGCCGAGATTGGGACCTTGGCCATGAAGTCGCTGAAGGAGGTATAGGCGCCCTTGGTTTTACGGGCTTGCACGATGCCGTCAACCACGCCCTCGCCGACGTTTCGCACCGCTGTCAGGCCGAAGCGGATGTCGACCCCGTCCGGGGTGAAGGCCGCCACCGACGAGTTCACGTCCGGGGGCCGCACCCGGATTCCCATGTGACGGCATTCCGCCAGGTAAATGGCCGATTTGTCCTTGTCGTCGCCGACTGACGTCAGCAGCGCGGCCATGAATTCCGTCGGGTAGTGGCGCTTCAGGTAGGCGGTCCAGTAGGACACCAGCGCGTAAGCCGCCGAATGCGACTTGTTGAAGGCGTAGTCGGCGAACGGCACCAGGATGTCCCAAAGCGTCTGGATGGCCTGGGCCGAATAGCCGCGTTCGGCCATGCCGCGAGAGAACGGCTCGTATTCGCGCGCCAGCGCCTTGGCGTCCTTCTTGCCCATCACCCGGCGCAGCGAATCCGCCCGCCCCAGGGTGTAACCGGCCAGCTTCTGAGCGATCGCCATGACCTGCTCCTGGTAGACGATCAGCCCGTAGGTGCCGCCGAGCAGGTCCTTCAGCGGCTCCTCCAGCTCTGGGTGGATCGGCGTGATCTTCTGGCGGCCCTGTTTGCGGTCGGCGTAGTTGGTGTGCGAGTCCGCGCCCATCGGGCCCGGCCGGTAGAGCGCCTGGACGGCCGAGATGTCCTCGAAGTTGTCCGGGCGCAGGCGCCGCAGCAGCGCCTGCATGCCGGCGCCGTCCAATTGGAAGACGCCCAAGGTGTCGCCGGACGAGAGCAGCTCGTAAGTGGCGGCGTCATCCATGGGCAGGTCCTCCAGGACCACCGGCGGCTTGCCGTTGATGACGATGTTGGCCAGCGTGTCCTCGAGGATGGTGAGGTTGCGCAGCCCCAAGAAATCCATTTTGACCAGGCCCAAGTCCTCGCAGGCCGGGTAGGAGAACTGCGTGATGATGGACCCGTCCTGCTCGCGCCGCATGATCGGGATGACGTCGATCAGCGGCGCCGAGGACATGATCACCCCGGCAGCGTGCACGCCCCACTGCCGGGTCAGGCCTTCCAGGCCGCGCGCGGTCTGGAGAACCCTCAGTGAGCTCGGGTCGGATTCGACCAGGGCGCGGAACTCCTCGCCCTCCCGGTAGCGCGGGTCCTTCGGGTCGAAGACGCCGCTGAGCGGCATCTCCTTGCCCATGACCGCCGTCGGCATGGCCTTGGTCAGCCGCTCTCCCACCTGGTAGGGGTAGCCGAGCACGCGGGCCGAATCCTTCAGGGCCGCCTTCGCCTTGATGGTCGAATAGGTGACGATCTGGGCGACGTGGTCGGCGCCGTACTTGGCGGTCACATATTTGATGACCTCGCCGCGCCGACGCTCGTCGAAGTCGATGTCGAAGTCCGGCAGCGAGGCCCGTTCCGGGTTCAAGAAACGCTCGAACATGAGCCCGTTCTGGATCGGGTCGAGTTCGGTGATGCCCATGGCGTAGGCGGCGATCGAGCCGGCGCCGGAGCCGCGCCCGGGACCGACCCGGATGCCTTGGCCTTTGGCCCAGTTGACGAAGTCGGCCACGCAGAGGTAGTAGCCGGCGTAGCCCTTGGAGGCGATGATGTCGCCCTCATAGGCGGCCCTGGCGGCCGCCTCGCCCGGGACTTGGCCGCCGAAGCGCTCGATCAGGCCGCGCTCCACCTCTTTGATGAACCAGGAGACCTCGTCCTCCCCGGCCGGGACCGGGAACTTCGGCATGTAGCGGCCCGGCTCGGAGTGGAAGGAGACGTCGCAGCGCTCGGCGATGGCCAAGGTGTTGTCGCAGGCGGCCGGCAGTTCCCGCCAAATCTCGCGCATCTCCGCGGCCGACTTGAGGTAGTAGCCGTCGCCGTCGAACTTGAAGCGGGTCGGGTCGTCCATGGTCTTGCCGGATTGGACGCAGAGCAGCGCCGAATGGGCGGCGGCGTCCTCCGGCGCGCTGTAATGCAAGTCGTTGGTGGCGACCAGCGGGGCGCCGATCTCATCCGCCAGCCGCAGCAGGTCCTGGATGACCCGGCGCTCGATCTCAAGACCGTGGTCCATCACCTCGACGTAGTAGTTCTCGCGCCCGAAGATGTCCTGGAAGTCGCCGGCGGCGCGCAGCGCCTCGTCGTATTGGCCCAGCCGCAAGCGGGTCTGAACCTCCCCGGAGGGGCAGCCGGTGGTGGCGATCAGGCCTTCGGCGTAGCGCTGGAGCAGTTCCCGGTCCATCCGCGGTTTGTAGAACTGGCCCTCCAGCGACGCCAGCGAGGCCAGGCGGAAAAGGTTGTGCATGCCGGCGTTGCTGGCGGCCAACAGCGTCAGGTGGGTGTAGGCGCCTCCGGCCGAGACGTCATCGTCCCTCTGTTCTGGCGTCCCCCAAGCCACCCGGCGCCGGTCCTGGCGGGCGAGCCCCGGCGTCAAATACGCCTCCAGGCCGATGATCGGTTTGACGCCCGCCTTGGTGGCCTGCTTCCAGAAACTGTGCGCCCCGAACATGAACCCGTGGTCGGTGATCGCCAAGGCCGGCTGGCCTAGCTCCTGGCAGCGTTCCAGCAGGTCACCGATGCGCGCGGCGCCGTCTAGCATCGAGTATTCGGTATGCACGTGCAGGTGGGCGAACTGGCTACCCGATGGCGACGGCATGGGCCAAGAGTCTAGTTCGCCGGGCCCGCGCCGGTCTCACGACTCGCGGAGAGCGATCAGCGCCGCTGCCAAATCGGGGGGATGGGGCGACTCGCAGCGCAGCGGCAGACCGGTCACGGGGTGGTCGAGCTCGAGCGCGGCGGCGTGCAGCCACTGCCGCTCCAGGCCCAGGCGGGCCGCCAGCTTCGGGTCGCCGCCGTAGAACGGGTCGCCCACCAGGGGATGCCCGACCGCCGCCAGATGGACCCTGATTTGGTGGGTTCTGCCGGTCTCGAGGCCGACCCGCAGGAGCGAGGCCCCGGCGAAGGCCTCGACCAGTTCATAATGCGTGATCGATGGCTTGCCGCCGGCGACGACCGCGAACTTGAAGGCGCCGGGAAGGCGGCCGATGGGCGCGTCGATGGTTCCCGTCAACGGGTCCGGCAGGCCTTGGACCAGCGCGTGGTAGGTCTTGCGCACCGCCCTGTCACGGAACATTTGTTTGAGGCTCGAATAGGCGCGCTCTGATTTCGCCACCATCATCAGACCGGAAGTGCCAACATCGAGGCGCTGGACCACCCCGCGCCGCTCCAGCGGCCCGCCGGTCGCCAGGGTCACGCCGGCGGCCAGCAGCGAACCGATGACCGTGGGGCCGGACCAGCCCGGACCGGCGTGGGCGGCCACGCCCACCGGCTTGTCGATGACGATCAGGTCCTGGTCCTCCCACACCGCCTCGAGGCTGACCACCGGTTCTGCGGCCGCCGCCGTCTGCGGCTCCGCCACCGTCAGGGACTGGCCCGCCTCCAGCCGGGCCGACTTGGCGGCCGGGGCGCCGTCGATCCGGACCAGGCCGGCGGCTGCCAATTCCGCCGCCCGCGAGCGGCTGACGCCCATCAGCCGGGAGACGGCCACGTCGAGGCGTTCGCCCACCAGCGCGGGCGGCACCGGCTCAGTCCTCATCCGGCTCGGTCCTCATCCGGCCTGGGGTCCCGTCCAGGGAGGTCCCCCGCAGCACGGTCACGACCAAGGCCACGGTCGCCAGCACGATGGCGACATCGGCCACATTGCCGACAAACTGCCCGGCGTAGTCGATGAAGTCGACCACGTGCCCCTGGCCGAAGCCCGGCGGCCGAAACAGCCGGTCAACCAGGTTCCCGGCCGCCCCGGCCAAGAGCAGCCCGAGCACCACCGCCCAGGTGGTTGAGCGCACGCGCCGGGCCAGGAACACCACCGCCACCACCACCGCCGCTGAGAGCAACGTGAACGCCCAGGTCAGCGACTCGCCCATGGAGAAGGCGGCGCCGGGGTTGCGCACCAGGCGCAGTTCCAGGAGGGAGTCGATCAGGGGGATGGAGCGTCCGCCGGAAAGCGCCGCCACGGCCCAGGCCTTGCTCAATTGGTCGACGGCCAAGACCGCCGCGGCGATGACGCCGAGCAGCACCAGGCGGCGGCGACCGACGGCCGCGGGGGTCGCGGTCTCGCCGTCGGTGGTTGGCTCGTTCACCCCGACAGCCTAACAAGCGGCCGGCCGCGCCGGCCGCTTGCGTTCAGGCCACCGCGTCCGGGGTTCCCGGGGGCGAGGCGCCGTCGATGTCGCTGAGCAAGTTCTGCAAGTAGGTCCGCAACCGGGTCCGGTAGTCGCGCTCGAAGATTCGCAGCGTTTCGATTTCCTTCTCCAGTTCGACGCGCTCCTGCTCGAGGCGCCCCTTGGTCCGGGCGGCGTTCTCCTCCGCCTCCCGAACTATGGTGGCCGCCTGCGCCTTGGCCTCGGCGATCATCTGGTCGCTCTCCTCCTGGCCGGCCCGCACATATTCCTGGTGCAGCTTGTTGGCCAGGGCCAGCATCCCGGTGGCGGTCTCAGCCTCGTTGGCCTGCCGGTCGACCGGCCCAACCACCGGCCCGCCCACGGGCGCCCCCGGCTGGCCGGGAGCCGACACGCCTGGCACGCTTGGCACGCTTGGCGCCGACGGCGCCGCGGGCGGCACTGGCAGCGCTGGCTGCGCGGGCGGCGCCGGCGGCGCCGGCACTGGCGGCACTCCCGGCAACCCGAAGCCAGGCGCCGGCTCGCCAGCCGGCGGCTCGCCGGGAAGCCCGGCCCGAACCTCAGGCGCGCCCGGGCCCGCCTGCTCCAGTTCGGCGATGCGAGCCTCGGCCGCGGCCAATTGGCTCTTCAGCTCCTCGGCCTCAGCGGCCATGGCCCGCATGGACATAGCCACTTCGTCCAGGAAGTCGTCAACTTCGACTTGGTCATAACCCTCACGGAACTTGGTGGTCTGAAAACCCTTCAGTACCACATCGTCGGCTGTCAGTTGCGCCATCTCTCCACCTAGATAGATTCTCTAAAGCCTCGCTTGAGACTTTCACTCACGTCCTACGCTAGCCGATCATAGGCCAGTTCCAACATTCGCGGGCTGATTCGGCTCAGCCCACGCTGGCGGCCCCGATCAGGGCGGCGGCCGCGTAGGCCACCATCGACACCGCTATCACCACCAGCAAGAAAGCCAAGTCTAGGGCCACCGGCCCAAACCTGACCGGTTTGACGACCCGCCGCACCAATCGCAACGGCGGGTCCGTCACCACGAACACCAGTTCTGCGATAGCCGCCACCGCCCGCTGCGGCCGCCATGACCGGCTGAAGGCCATCACCAGGTCGATGACCATCCGGATCACAAGCACCAGCAGGTACAGCTGGGCCAAGGCCCAGACGACGTAGGCGACCGTCGCCACCCTTACTCGCTGTCGTAGCGCTGGTGCGGCTCGGCCGTGACCTCGGAGACGTCCAGGTTGGGCGGCGACAGCAAGAAGACGTCCCGCGTGATCCGCTCCAGGTTGCCGCGCAAAGCATGCGTCAGCCCCATGGCGAAGTCGATCAGGCGGCGCGCGTCGGAATCGGAAGCCTCCGACAGGTCGATGATGACCGGCACCTGCTCGCGGTAAGTCGTGCCAACAACCTTGGCGTCCTCGAAATTGCGCGGCCTCGACGTGACGATCCGCTGCATCGGTTCGGCCACGGTCAGATGCCCCCGACCGCGCGCCGAGTGAATCGGCGTGACATCGGCGATCTGCTCCTCGGGCTCGTCATAGTAGTAGTCGTCTGAATCGGACGGGAGGAGGCCAAGTTTCCTCCCGGTGTTCTGCATCCAACCGGCCATAGTCGTGTTTCTCCTTATAGATCGGGTGAGGAAGTGTTACCCAAAAGCAACCTAAGCCGCTAATGCGCCGCCAGCGACGCATTCAGCGCGGCGTGTCGCAAGCGAATGCGGTTTTGGGCGCGGTCAGGGCCCCGTCAGGGGACCTTAAGCGCAGGTTTGGGAATCCGGTGTCTTCACCGGATTTTTGCGGGTTTGGCCTGGGAATCCGGTGTCTTCACCGGATTCTCAGGCCGATGACGCCGCCTTGGCGCCCCTGGGCGCGCTCAGCCCGCCAGGAGAACAGGCGCGCCGATTCGGCGGCGCATTCGGCGACGGCTTGGACCGGGCCGGCCCCCAAGGAGCGCAGGCGGCGCGCCACCGAGGCGGCCACATCCAGGCGCGCCCGCCCGTCGCCGCCCGCCAAGACCACGTCCCCGGCCGCGCCCGCCGCCGCCGCCAGGTCCTCGCCGACCTCATAGCAGCGCCCGCAAATGGCCGGACCGATGGCGGCCCGCAGTTGGCCGGCGCCAGCCTGGCCGAGGGCCTCCGCCGCCGCCTCGACCATGCCGGCCAGCAGCCCGCGCCAGCCCACATGCACGGCCGCGACCAGGCTTTGCGCCGGGTCGGCCAGCAGCAGCGGCACGCAGTCCGCCGTCCGCACAACCAGTCCGATGCCGCGCCGACCGCTCGCCAGCGCGTCTCCGGTCAGGGCTGTGGCCGGCTCGGGCCGGACCTGGTCGACCCAGTTCACGGCGGCGCCGTGGACCTGGTTGGTGAAAACCAGGGGCAGGCCGAGCCGGGCGCCCAACTCCGCCCGCCCGGACGCGCTCGCCAAATCAAAGCGCCGGGTGGTGAACCAGGCCCCGACGCCGGGGCCAAGGTCGACTTCGATCAAGCCTTGATCAATCCTCGTTCAGCCAAGACGGCACCACGATGTCATCTTTGGACGGCGGCGGCGGCGCCGAGCGGCGGCGCTGACGTTCACGCTTGATCGAATCGTATTCGGGCGTCGAACCGATGGCGACCTGGGCGGTCGGCTCGTCAGACGCGGCCGGGGCGCCGCCGGCGGGGATCGCCGCCCGCGGAATGCGTTGGCGCACCGGGCTGTCCGCCGCCTCGGCCGGCGCCGCCAGCGGCGCCGGCACCAACGGCGGCGGGATGACCGGCTCAGGGGCCGGCTGCGGGGCGGGCTGCGGGGCGGCCACCAACGGCGGCGGCACCGGCACGGCATCGGCGGCTTTGCTGGTGCGAACCTCCGAAGTCGGCGTCCGCGGGTCCGGCAGGTCGAAACCGGCCGCGATCACCGTGACGCGGACCTCGTCGGCCAGGGCGTCGTCAATGATCTGGCCGAAGATGATGTTGGCCTCCGGGTGGACCGCCTCTGAGACCAGCGAGGCGCCGCGGTTGACCTCGTCCAAGCCGATGTCGCTGGCGCTCTGGATGCAGAGCAGGACGCCATGGGCGCCGTCGATCGAGGCCTCCAGCAACGGCGAGCTGATCGCCATCTCCGCGGCCCGCACCGTCCGGTCCTCGCCGCGGGCGGCGCCGATCCCCATCAGGGCGCTGCCGGCGCCCTTCATGACCGACTCGACGTCCGCGAAGTCGACGTTGATCAGGCCAGGCGTGGTGATCAGGTCGGTGATGCCCTGGACGCCGGACAACAGCACCTGGTCGGCGCTGCGGAAAGCCTCCAAGATGGACATGCCCGGATCGGAGATCTGCATCAGCCGCTCGTTCGGGATGACGATCAGCGTGTCAACCTCTGCGCGCAGCTTCTCAATCCCCTCAATGGCCTGGTTCTCACGCCGGCGGCCCTCGAAGGCGAACGGCCGCGTCACCACGCCCACCGTCAGGGCGTCGAGTTCGCGGGCGATCCGCGCCACCACCGGGGCGCCGCCGGTGCCGGTGCCGCCGCCCTCGCCGGCGGCCACGAAGACCATGTCGGCGCCTTCGAGGACCTCGCGGATCTCATCGGCGTGCTCCTCGGCCGAGCGGCGGCCGACTTCCGGGTCGGCGCCGGCGCCAAGCCCGCGGGTGCTCTCGCGCCCGATGTCGAGTTTGACGTCCGCGTCGGACATCAGCAGGGCCTGGGCGTCGGTGTTGATGGCGACGAATTCGACGCCCTTCAGCCCGACCTCCTTCATGCGGTTGACGGCGTTGACGCCGCCACCGCCAATACCGACCACCTTGATGACCGCAAGGTAATTCTGAGGTGCCGCCACGAGGTCCTCCGATGTTTGGTGACAGAGCTATACGACAATGACGCTAGGCGGCGCCAGCCCTCCAAACAATGACCTCGCTCCGCGTGTCGCGGACCAGGCGCCCTTTTGGCCCGCGACATGTGAGAATCAAAGGCGTGAGTTCTAAAAGTCCGCGTCGGCGCTGGGCGGTCTTCGGGCGCCCGGAGCCGGGCGCGCTGCGCAACCTTGGAGACACCCTGCGTCAAGAGTCGGCCGGGGCCGGCTTCCTCCTGGTGGGCGCGGTCATAGCGCTGGTCTGGGCGAATTCGCCGTGGGGGGACGCCTACCGGGAGCTGTCGGCGACGGTCGTGGGGCCGGCGGGAGCGCATTTGGACCTGACCGTGGCCGATTGGGCCGAAGACGGGTTGCTGACGGTTTTCTTTTTCATAGTCGGGTTGGAGCTGAAACGCGAGTTCGTGGTCGGCCAATTGCGGCGCTTCGCCACCGCGATTGTGCCGGTGGTGGCGGCGGCCGGCGGCATGGCCGCCCCCGCGCTGGTGTATTGGCTGGTCGGAGCGGTCCAAGGATCGGACGCCGCCCACGGCTGGGCGGTGCCGGTGGCGACAGACATCGCCTTCGCCGTGGCCGTGCTGACGGCCTTCGGGCGCGGCCTGCCGACCGCGCTGCGGGCCTTCCTGCTGACCCTGGCGGTGGCGGACGACCTCCTTGGGATCGTTGTCATAGCCGTCTTCTACTCCGAGGGCATCTCGCTGCTGTGGCTGGCCGGGGCCATCGCGGCGGTGGCGCTCTACCTGCTGGTGGTGCGCGGCCGCCGGCCGCCGGCGGCGCTGCTGTTCGGGCTGGCGCTGGCGGCCTGGTATTGCATGCACCGCTCCGGCGTCCACGCGACCATCGCCGGGGCGCTGCTGGGCTTCGCCACCCCGGCGCTGGCCACCAAGCGCCAGCCGCCGGGCCAAGCGCCGCGGGCCGACCACTACGAGCACTGGTGGCGGCCCTACTCCTCGGGTCTGGCGGTGCCGGTCTTCGCGCTGTTCGCGGCCGGCGTGCGCCTGAGCCCGGCGGAACTCGCCCGGGCGGCGGCCGACCCGGCCGCCCAAGGGGTTGTGGCCGGGCTGGTGGTCGGCAAGCCGCTGGGCATCTTCTTGACCACCTTCGCGCTGGTGTCGCTGACCAAGGCCGCCCTCGACGCATCGGTGCGCTGGTGGGACGTGGTGGCGGTGGGCTGCGTCGGCGGGGTCGGTTTCACCGTCTCGCTGCTGATCGGGGAGTTGGCCTTCGCCCCCGACTCGCCGCACGAGGCGGCGGTCAAAGCCGGGGTCCTGTTCGGGTCGCTGGGCGCGGCCGTCGTCGGCGCGCTACTGCTGGCCTGGCGCACCCGTTGGCACCGCCGCCACCTCGACCTGGCCTGGGCCACGGCCAGCGCCCTGGACGAGGGCGACCTCGACCTGGCCGTCCCCCAAGAGGACGAGGCCTAGCCGGGCGGTCTTGGCCCGGGGGGTCTTGGCCCGGGGGGTCTTGGCCCGGGCCGGTCTTGGCCCGGGCGGCGCGGCCGTCAGCGGGCCGCCCGGCCCGGCTTCTTGGGTTTGCGGGCGTCCCGGTAGTGCCAGCGGACGGCATCGTCCACCTCCATGGCGTCGCAGAGCGCGTCCCAAACCTGGCGCGGCGGCGTGCCCCGTTCCAACGCCTCGGCCGCGCTGACCGACCCAAGGGCGCCCAACACCAGGTCAGCGGCCAAAGACCGGGCGTAGGCCCGGCCGAAGGCGTGGTCCATCGACTCCCAAAACTCGCTCAGACGCACCGGCTCAGGCTAGCTCAAAGGCCCACGGCGGGTTGGCGCCCGCCCGCGAAACGGTCACCGCCGCCGCCCGCGCCGCCCGTTCCAGCGCCGCCGCCGCCTGGTCCGGCCCGAGCCCCTGGAGCGCCGGGCGGCGGTCGGCGCCGAGCAGGCCTTGGGACCAGAGCCCGTCGATCAGCCCGGCCATGAAGGTGTCGCCGGCGCCAACGGTGTCCACCACCCGCGCCGGGCTGGCGGCCAGCTCGGCCCGGCCGCCCCGCCACCACGCCTGGGCGCCCCGCCCGCCCCGGGTGACGACCACCAGCGCCGGGCCGGCCGCCAGCCAGTCGGCCGCCGTCGCCTCCGGGTCGCGGCCGCCGTAAAGGTAGGCCAGGTCCTCGTCCGAGGCCTTGACCACGTCCGATGCCGTCACCAACCGTTCCAGCAGCGGGCGGGCGGCGGCCGGGTCGCGCACCACCGATGGGCGCAGGTTGGGGTCGAACGTGACTGTGGGGCCTTGGTCGGGGCGGGCCTTGAGGCCCTCGACGAAACCGGCCACCTTGGCGGCCCCCGGCGCCTGGACCGTGGCCAACGAGCCGGTGTGGACCGCGGCCACGCCCGCCAGCGAAGCCGGCGGCTCGAAGTCCCAGAGCAGGTCGAAGACGTACTGGGCCTGGCCCTGGGCGTCGAGTGAGACGGCAGCGCTCGAAGTCCGGTCCGCCCGGCGGGCGCCCGCCGCCAAGGCCACCTTCGATTCGGCCAGATGCGCCTCAATGGCCCGGCCGCGGGCGTCCGGCCCAATCCAACTGGCGAACTCGACCGCCCGGCCGAGCCGGCCCAACGCCACCGCCACGTTCATCGGGCTGCCGCCGGGATACTCGCTGACCCCGGCCTGGCCCGGCCCGCCGGGCCCGCCCGGCCCGCCCGGCACAATGTCCGTCAAAGCCTCGCCGATCACCAGCGCCTTCATCTCAGATTCACGCACACCAAGACCTTAGCGCCGTGCGCCCAGGCGGCCGAATCGGTGGTTTTCGCGCAAAACACCGTATTCGCCATTCTTGGTTATTACGAACCAATGAATGAGATCAGCATCACGCGGGCGCGCGGCGGAGATCACCTCTCTCGTGCCGCGTCGAAGACAGGCGGCTGCCGATCATGGTCGCGGCGGCGGGTCACCGCCGGCGTGGGGTCTATAGCCGAGGGACGCTTTCGGAATCGACGAGGACGCGCCCGCTCTTGGCGCCCGCGTGGTCGGCGGCGGGCGACCGGGCCGCCATCGCCGGTCCAGCTCCCGACGACCGAAAAGGGAGACGCGGCGCCAGACGGTTCTGTTCGCCCGTCAAGAAAGGCGAAACCGAGCCCGGCGTGTTGGGCCTCACAGACTCGGCTGGGACGCGGTGTCACAGGGACGTGGCACAGTGTAAGCGTGGACGCCAGCGCCAGGATTCCGGATTGGTTCGCGCCAGCCACCCGCGCCTGGTTCGAGGCGGCGTTCGCAGCCCCCACACCAGCGCAGGTGGAGGCCTGGCGCGCGATCCATGACGGCCACGACGCGCTGGTCGTGGCGCCGACAGGCTCCGGCAAGACGCTGGCCGCCTTCCTGTCAGCCATCGACCACCTGATGACCAGCCCGCGTCCGGCTGATGGCGAACAACGCTGCCGCGTCGTCTACATCTCGCCGCTGAAGGCGCTGGCGGTCGATGTCGAGCGCAACCTGCGCGCCCCGCTGGTCGGCATCTCCAACCAACTGGCGGCGGCCGGGAGGCGCGTGCCCGACCTGCGGGTCGGTGTGCGCACCGGCGACACGGCGGCATCGGACAGGCGGAAGTTCACCAAGAAACCGCCGGACGTGCTCATCACCACCCCGGAGTCGCTCTTTCTGGTCCTGACCTCGGGGGCGCGCGAGGCGCTGCGGGGGGTCCAGACCGTCATCCTGGACGAGGTTCACGCCCTGGCCGGGACCAAACGCGGCGCCCACCTGGCGTTGTCGCTGGAACGGTTGGACGCCCAGTTGGCGGCGCCCGCCCAGCGGATAGCGCTGTCGGCAACCGTCCGGCCGGTCGATGCCGTGGCGCGGTTCGTGGGCGGGGCGCGCGGGCGGGCCGGGCGGCGCGCGGTCGAAGTGGTCCAGCCGCCGTCCGCCAAGGTCATCGAGGTGGCAGTGAAGCTGCCGGTCGAAGACCTGACGGACCTGGGCGCCCGCTCCTACGACGCCGGTTTCGGCCCCAGCGACGCCCTTGACCTGAGCGGGGACGCGGCCGGCGCCATCCGGGGCGGGTCGATCTGGCCGCACGTCCATCAGGCGGTGGTCGATCACGTCCTGGCGCACGACTCGACGCTGGTCTTCACCAACTCGCGGCGGGCGGCAGAACGGCTGGCGGCCCGCGTCAACGAGGAGTACCAGGCGCGCGTGAGCGGTCAGCGGCCGGACCCGGGTTCGGCCCAGCCGGCTGAGATCGTCTCGGCGGCTGGCACTGCGGCTGGCACTGCGGCGGTGGTCGACGCCCCCATCGCCATGGCCCACCACGGGTCGATGAGCCGCCAGCGGCGGACCGAGATCGAGAACCGGCTCAAGGCCGGGCGCCTGCCGGCGGTGATCGCCACGTCATCGCTCGAGTTGGGCATCGACATGGGCTCGATCGATCTGGTGATCCAGGTCGGGGCGCCACCCTCGGCCGCCGCCGGACTGCAGCGGGTGGGCCGGGCCGGACACCAGGTGGGAGCGGTGTCCAAGGGCCTGGTCTACCCCGTCCACCGGGGCGACCTGGCGCCGGCGGCGGTCACGGCCGCACGCATGCGCGCCGGGCAGATCGAGTCGATCCACATCCCCGCCAACCCCCTGGACGTGCTGGCGCAGCAAATCGTGGCGATGGTGGCGATGGACACCTGGACCGTGCCGGAGTTGGGCCGCCTGGTCCGCCAGGCGGCTCCCTTCGAACAATTGGGCGAGCGCTCGCTGGAGGCGGTGCTGGACATGCTGGCGGGCCGCTATCCCTCGGCGGACTTCTCGGAGCTGAGGCCGCGGATCGTCTGGGACCGCGCCACCGGCGAGCTGACGCCCCGGCCGGGCGCGGCCTACTTGGCGCGGGTCTCCGGCGGCACCATCCCCGACCGGGGCGTTTACGGCGTTTACCTGGCCGGCGAGCAGCCGGACCCGAAAAGCGCCAAACGGGTCGGGGACCTGGATGAGGAGATGGTCTACGAGTCGCGGGTCGGGGACACCTTCATGCTGGGGTCATCGACCTGGCGCATCCAACAGATCACCCCGAACGCCGTCTACGTCACCCCGGCGCCCGGCCTGCCGGGCCGCCTGCCCTTCTGGAAGGGCGACTCCCCGGCCCGGCCCGCCGAACTGGGCGGCGCCATCGGCGCCTTCATCCGCGAGACCGCCGCCCTCGCGCCGGACGCGGCCAAGGCCCGGTTGACGGCCGGCGGCCTGGACGATTGGGCGGCCGCCAACCTGGTCGACTACCTGGGCGACCAGCGCCAGGCCACGGGCGTCCTGCCGGACGACAGGACACTGGTGGTCGAACGCTTCGCGGACGAGTTGGGCGACACCCGCGTCATGATCCACTCAGTTTGGGGCGGGCGCGTCAACGGCGCCTGGGCGGCGGTCCTGAGCGCCCGCCTGCGCGACCGCTACGGGCTGGACGCGCAGGTCATGTCCTCGGACGACGGCATCATGCTGCGCCTGCCGGAAATGGCGGAAGACGCCGTCTTGGACGTGCTGATCGAGCCGGACCAGGTCAGCGCGGCGGTGACCGCCGCCAGCGCCGCCACCGCCCACTTCGCCGCCCGCTTCCGCGAGGCCGCCGCCCGCGCCCTGGTGCTACCCCGCCGCGCTCCCGGCAAACGCCAGCCGCTGTGGCAGCAACGCCACCGCGCCCAACAGCTGCTCCAGGTCGCCTCCCAGTTCAACGACTTCCCGGTGGTCATGGAGGCGGTCCGCGAGACGCTTCAGGACGACTTCGACGTGCCCGCCCTGACCGAGTTGATGCGAGCCGTCGAGCAGCGCCGGGTGCGCCTGGTCGAGGTCCAGACGCCCTCCGCCTCGCCCTTCGCCAGCGCCGTCGCGTTCGGCTACACGGCCCAGTTCCTCTACGACGGCGACGCGCCCCTGGCCGAGCGCCGGGCGGCCGCGCTCAGCCTCGACCCGGCCATGCTGTCAGAGCTGTTGGGGTCCGGCCCGGCCAGCGATTTGGCGGAGTTGTTGGACCCGGCCGTCGTTTCAGCCGCCGATGCCGAGTTGTCACGTTCCGCTCAGGGGCGCCAGGCCACCAGCGCCGAACAGTTGGCGGACATGCTCAGGGAGCTGGGCCCCTTGGACGCTTCCCGCCTGGACGAGTCGGCGGCCGGACCGTGGCGGGAGTGGGTGGCGGCGTTGGCCGCCGCCCGGCGCGTGATCGAAGTGCGGCTGGCCGGGCGGGCGCATTGGGCCGCCAGCGAGGACGCCGCGGCCCTGCGGGACGGGCTGGGCGTGGCCCTGCCGCCCGGGCT
This sequence comes from Bifidobacteriaceae bacterium, assembly GCA_031278655.1. Lineage (GTDB taxonomy): Bacteria > Actinomycetota > Actinomycetes > Actinomycetales > WQXJ01 > JAIRTF01. The sequence continues at coordinate 980 of JAITJZ010000100.1, read as the reverse complement.
GCCGGAGGCTCTCTTGGCCCCAGCTGTCGATCCTCTTGGGGCTCTGACCAGGCGTTATGTCCGCCATCACGGCCCTTTCGAGGCCGCTCAGCTGGCCCGCGACCTGGGGCTGGGCGTGGCTGTGGCCGAACGCGAGCTGGAGGTCCTGGTCCGCCAGGGGCAGGCTCTGCGCGGGCGCCTGCGCCCGCCCGAGGCCGGCGGCCAAGGCGGCCCGGATTACTGCGACCCGGGGGTGATGACGCGCTTGAGGCGCCGCTCGTTGGCGGCGCTGCGCCAGCAGATCGAGCCGGTGCCCGGCCCGGTGTTGGGCGCTTTCGCGCCGATTTGGCAGCAACTGGGGCGGCTGACCGGGGCCGATGGCGTCCTCAGCGCCGTCGGGTCGTTGGCCGGGGCGTCCCTGCCGGCCTCGGCCGTGGAGTCGCTGATCCTGCCCAGCCGGGTGACCGATTACACGCCGGCTTTGCTGGACGAGTTGATCGCCGCCGGCGAGGTGGCGTGGGTCGGCCAGGGCAAGACCGCCGCCGCCGATGGCATGGTGCGGTTGATCGCGCTCGGCGCCGAGGACCGGTTCTTGGCGGACGCGGAGGCGCCAGCCCCGGGCTCGTTGGCGGCCGCGCTGTTGGAGTCATTGGCCGGCGGCGGCGCCTTCTGGCCCTTCGAGTTGGCCGAGCGCCTGGGCGCGGACGTGAGCTGGGCCGACCTCGGTTCGGCGGTCTGGGAATTGGTCTGGGGCGGGTGGGTCAGCGCCGATTCGTTCCAGCCGCTGCGGGCGTTCCTGGCCGGCGGCAAGACCGCCCACCGGGTCTCGCGCCGCCCGCCGCGGGCGCGGCCGGTCGGGGGCCGGCTGGCCATGGCCGGGCTGGGCGGCGTCTGGGGCGGGCGCGATGGCGGTTGGGGCGATGGCGGCCGCCCGGGCGCCGGCGGCGGCAGCCGAGGCGATGGCGACGGCGGCCGAGGCGATGGCGACGGCGGCCGAGGCG
>JAITJZ010000094.1 GCA_031278655.1 Bifidobacteriaceae bacterium | reverse complement strand
GCTAGCGTATGTTGAAACTAGCGGGGTCAGACGGGAGGGGTGGCATGGCAACCACGGTGACAGGGCCGGCCAGGGTTTCGATCTTCATGAATCGCGCCAACCAGGCGGTGCGCATTCCGAGGGAGATGAGTTTTAGCGGCGCCAAAGAAGTCGAGTTGCGGCGCGTCGGGGATGTCATCACCATGCGGCCGGTCAAGCCCACCTGGGAATCGTTCTTCGAGTTGCCTCCGGCGGATGAAGATTTCCTGGCCCAGCGCCCAGACGTGGTCGAGTCGCGCCCGGCCGACCTCAGCGGGGTTGGCGAGACGCCATGAGCCTGCCTGGGTTGTACCTGCTGGACACCAACATCTGCTTGTTCGCCATGCGGCGCCACTCCGCCGTCCAGCGCCGCCTAATCGCTTGCGCCGAGCGCGGCGACCAAGTGGTGATCTCCGCCATCGTCTACTCGGAGTTGAGAGACGGCGTGCTCGGCCCGCGCGCCTCGCCCAGCCTGGCGCCGCTGCTGGATGAGTTCCTGCGCCGCCTCGACGGCGTGCTGCCATGGGACCGGGCGGCGGTTGACCAGACCGCCGAGGTCCGCTTGAATCTGCGCCGCGCAGGCGCCCCGATCAGCCCCAACGACTCGGCCATCGCCGGCCACGCGCTCGCCGCCGCCGCCGTCTTGGCCACCAACAATGTCAAGGAGTTCGTCCGGGTGCCGGGGCTGCGCCTGGAAGATTGGACAGCCGACGATGCCGCGCGGTGAGTTACAGCTCAGCCCCCGCCGGGCTCTCGGTTGGCGCGGGCGCCACTTGTGGTAGCACCCGCACCAAGTGGGACACATGCTTGAAGTCCTGGACGTTGGCGGTCATGAGGCCGGCTCCGCGGGCGTAAGCCTGCGCGGCCAGAAACGTATCCGTCCTGCGGGCCTGGGCCGCGGCCCGCGCGTGGACGGCGGCGCCAATCACCCCGTAGGCGCGCGAGTCGGCCTCAGTGAAGGGCAGCCACTCGAGCATGGCGTCGAGCACGGCCAAGCGGGCTGTGCGCCGGGCGGCGGTGGCCGCGTCGGGCGCGACGCGAATGCCCAGTTCCAACTCGGCGCGGCTCAGGATTGAGGCCGACACCTGCTCCGACTCTGGGAAGGCGAGGTCGACCAAGACGGTGGTGTCCAGCAGGATCACAGCCAGCCCTCCGCCTGGTCGCCAACCAGTCCTTGCGCTTCGCGGGCCTGGGCGATGATCCGGCGCATGTCCTCGGCCTCGACCGGATCGGGAGGGCCCAACGCCGCCTTCAAGACCGAACCTTTGACGGACTCCCGTCGCAGCGGCGCCGCTGGCGCCAACACCACCCCCGTCGGACGGCCGTGGGACAACACTTCGGCCGGCTCGCCCGTCGCCAAGACCCGCTCCACCACCAAGTGAGGGTTGAGTTTCAGTTCTCGCATTCCAACCTGCGACATGGCCCCAGGCTAGCCCCGTTGTTGACGTGCGTCAACAAACAAGCGGGTGCCCTCGCGCCAAAGACCAGACCTGCGCGCGGACGGCATCGGTGGGCGGACGGCATCGGCGGGCGGACGGCATCGGCGGGCGGGCGGCATCGGCGGGGGGTTGTCGGCTGGGGCCGTAGGATGGCCTACGGCCGTAAACGACGGCGCCCGGGCTGGGCGCCAGAGCAGGAGACCGAGACGTGACCACAGACGCGACCGACTACACGGCGGCGCCACTGGCGGAAGTTGACCCGGAGATCGCAGCCGTGCTGGACGGGGAACTCGCCCGCCAGCGGCGGACCCTGGAAATGATCGCATCGGAGAACTTCGTGCCCAAGGGCGTGCTCCAAGCCCAAGGATCGGTGCTGACAAACAAGTACGCCGAAGGCTACCCGGGGCGGCGCTACTACGGCGGCTGCGAGGTCGTGGACATAGCCGAAGAACTGGCCATCGCCAGGGCCAAAGAGCTGTTCGGGGCGGACTACGCCAACGTCCAGCCGCACTCCGGGGCGCAGGCCAACGCCGCCGCCATGGTCGCCATGATGGAGCCGGGGCAGAAACTGCTGGGCCTGGAACTGGCGCACGGCGGGCACCTGACGCACGGCATGAAACTGAACTTCTCCGGCAAGCTCTACCAGGTCGCCGCCTACGGCGTGGACCCCCAGACCTACCGGATCGAGCCGGAGGCGGTCAGGCGGGCGGCGCTGGAGCACCGCCCGCAAGTCATCATCGCGGGCTGGTCGGCCTACCCCAGGCACCTCGACTTCGCGGCCTTCCGGGCCATCGCGGACGAGGTCGGCGCCGCCCTGATGGTGGACATGGCCCACTTCGCCGGGCTGGTCGCGGCCGGCCTGCACCCCAACCCGGTGCCCTTCGCGGACATCACCACATCGACCGCGCACAAGACCCTGGGCGGACCCCGCTCCGGTTTCATTTTGTCGCGCGACCAGGCCAAATGGGGCAAGAAACTGAACTCGGCGGTTTTCCCCGGGCAACAGGGCGGCCCGCTCATGCACGTGATCGCCGCCAAGGCGGTGGCCTTCAAGATCGCCATGACCGATGACTTCCGCGACCGCCAAGCCCGGACCCTCGAAGGCGCCCAGATCCTGTCCGAACGCCTCTTAGCCGGGGACGTCAAGGCGGCCGGGGTCTCGGTCCTGACCGGGGGCACCGACGTCCACCTGGTCCTGGTCGACCTGCGCGAGTCGCCGCTCGACGGCCGCCAGGCCGAAGACCTCCTGGATGAGGTCGGCATCACCGTCAACCGCAACGCCATCCCCTTCGACCCGCGCCCGCCCATGGTCACCTCCGGCCTGCGGATCGGCACGCCGGCGCTCGCCACCAGAGGCTTCGGGGCATCGCAGTTCGCGGAGGTGGCGGACGTGATCGCGGTCGCCCTGCGCGAGGGCGACGGCGCCGATGTCGCGGCGCTGAAAGCCCGCACCGCCCGCCTGGCAGAGGACTTCCCGCTGTACACGGGCTTGGCGCAGTGACAGGGCTGGCGCAGTGACAGGGCTGGCGCGGCGGCTGGACGGGCGGGCGGCGGCCGCCCAGATCAAAGCCGACCTGACGGGGCGGGTGGCGGCGCTGCGCCAGCGCGGCGTCCAGCCCGGGCTCGCCACCGTGCTGGTGGGCGAGGACCCCGGCTCGGTCATCTACGTCAACGGCAAGCACCGCGACTGCGCCGAGGTCGGGATCGCCTCGATCCGGGTCGACCTGCCGGCCGAGGCCAGCCAGGCGACGGTGATGGCGGCGTTGGCGGACCTCAACGCCGACCCGACCTGCACCGGTTACATAGTCCAGCTGCCGTTGCCGAGACAGATTGACGCCGATGCCGTCATCAAAGCCATCGACCCGGCCAAGGACGCCGACGGCCTGCACCCGGCCAACCTGGGCGCGCTGGTCCTGAACGTCAACGCGCCCATCACAACGCCGCTGCCGTGCACGCCGCGCGGGATTGTCGACCTGATCCAACGCCACGGCGTCGACCTGGCCGGGGCGCATGTGGTGGTCCTCGGCCGCGGCGTGACCGTGGGGCGGTCCATAGGACTGATGTTCACCCGCCGCGACATCAACGCCACCGTCACCCTGACCCACACCGGCACCAAAGGCCTGGCAGACCTGCTGCGCCGGGCGGACGTGATCGTGGCGGCGGCCGGAGCGCCCGGGCTGGTCCGCGCCGAGGACGTCAAACCCGGCGCCGTGGTCCTGGACGTGGGCGTGACCAGACGGCCGAACGCTGACGGGAAACTCGTCATCGTCGGGGACGTGGCGCCGGAAGTGGCCCAAGTGGCCGGCTGGCTCTCGCCCAACCCGGGCGGGGTTGGGCCCATGACCAGGGCGATGCTCCTGACCAACGTGGTCGAGGCGGCCGAGAGGCTGGCCGGCGGTGCTTGACATCACCACGCTCAACGCCGGCGGCATCCGCGCCGCCATGCGCAAGGGCATGGGCCCGTGGCTGCGGGCGAACTCGCCGGACGTGCTCTGCTTGCAGGAAGTCAGGGCCCCGCGCGAAGTCCTGGGGCCGCTCCTGCCCGGGCGCGAAAACCACCAATCCGTCTGCCGCCTGAAGGGCCGCGCCGGCGTGGCCGTGTCCTCGCTGATGCCTGTCGCGGCCGTGCGCGAGGGGCTCGACGGGCTGGAACCGCTCGACACCCACACCGGCCGCTGGCTCGAGGCCGACCTGCCCCTGGCGGACGGCCAGACGGTGACCGTGGTCAGCGCCTACGTCCATTCGGGCGAGGCCGGCAGCGAGCGTCAGGAGCACAAGCTGGCCTTCCTGGAGGCGATGACCAAGCGCCTGCAGGCCCTGGCCGCCGCCGGGCGCCCGGCCGTGGTCTGCGGCGACTTCAACGTGGCCCACCGCGAGGCCGACCTCAAGAATTGGAAAGGGAACCTCAAGAACTCCGGTTTCCTGCCGGAGGAGCGGGCGGTGCTGACCAGTTGGTTCGCCGACCTGGGTTGGATCGACGTGGGCAGGCGCCTGGCGGGGGAGCGCGAGGGCCCATACACCTGGTGGTCGTGGCGCGGCAGGGCCTTCGACAACGACACCGGCTGGCGCATCGACTACCAGATCGCCACGCCGGACCTGGCCGCGCGGGCGCGTGACTTCAGGATCGACAAACCGGAGCGCCACGACGCCCGCTGGACCGACCACGCGCCCTTCACCGTCACCTACGACCTGCCCGGTTGGACGCCGGACTCGTCCAGCGCGCGGGCGGCCCGCTCCAAGTTGACGGACTTGACCAGCAGATAATCGGTGTCGAAGGTCGAGACGGTGAAGACCGGGACGCCGGCCTTGGCCAAGACGCCGGTCAACTCCGAGATCACGCCGACCAGGCGGAAATCCCAAGTGCCTGGCAGCCGCATCAGCGACCAGCCGTCGTCGCGGGCGGTGGCGGTGCGCGGCACCGCCGCCGTGGGACAGACCAATGAGACCTCGCTGTCGGTGACAGCCAGGAAGGCCGGGTGCGCGCTCACCTGCCCAATCAAAATGGCGGCGTGGGCCGCGCTCGGCAATTTGATGATTGAGAAACGCCCCGCCAGGACCTCAAGCCGCGTCGCTTGCATGTCCCAACATTAGAGCACTCTCCTGGCGCCGCCAGAGGCGCGGGCCAGCAAAAACACCGGCTCTTTCAAGCCCTGGGCGGCGAAGGCCAGCGCCACCGCGCCAGCCACCGCCGGGGCCTGGCCGCGCCGGATCAAGGCGATGGCCGAACCGCCAAAGCCCCCGCCGGTCATTCGGGCGCCAAGCGCCCCGGCGGCGCGCGACTCGGCCACCGCCAGATCCAATTCGGGGGCTGAGACCTGGTAGTCGTCGCGCAAAGAGGCGTGCGAGGCGTCCAGCAGCGGGCCGACCTCCGCCAGCGCCCCGGCGCGCAGCGCCGCGACGAACCGCCGGGCGCGGTCGATCTCCGTGACCACATGGCGGACCCGCCGGGCCGCCACCGTCTCCGGCCCGCCGAGTTGCTCCAGCGCCGCGTCCAGGTCGCCGGCGGGGACCTGGGCCAGCGTCTCGACGCCGAGGACGCGGGCGGCCTCGGCGCAGGTGGCGCGGCGCTGGCCGTACTGGCCGTCGACCAGCGCGTGTTTGACGCGGGTGTCGATCACCAGCAACTCCAAGCCGGCGCCGTCCAGGTCGAAGGGGACCAGTTCGGTCTGGCCGCTGGCCGAGTCCACCGCCAGCGCCTGCCCGGGCGCCGCCAGCAGCGCGGCCGCCTGGTCCATGCCGCCGGTCGGGGCGCCAGCGATCCGGTTCTCCGCCTCGACGCAAGCCGCCGCCAACAGCGCCCGCCCGGCTGGGACCCGGGGCACGGCATCGGACGGGTAGCCCAAGTCGACCGCCGCCAAGGCGACGGCCGCCTCCAAGGCCGCCGATGACGACAACCCGGCCCCCAGCGGCACCCTCGAATCGACGTGGCCGGTCAGGGCCGGGGCCGGGATGGCGCGGCGGCGCAGCGCCCACACGACCCCGACGGCGTAGGCCGACCAGCCGCTGACGCTCCCTGGCGCCACCGCGGCCATGGGCGTTTCGACAACCTGGCCGGGGGACATGGTGGAGCTCAGACGGCAGCGGTCGTCGCCGGCGCGGGCGGCGGCGAAGAAGGTCCGGTGCGCCAGGGCGATCGGCGCCGACAGGCCGCCGTTGTAATCGGTGTGCTCCCCGATCAGGTTGACGCGGCCGGGGGCGGCCCAGACTCCGGTCGGCTCGGCGCCGAATTGGGCGCGGAAGCCCTCGGCCGCGCGGGCGGCGCCCTGCTCGAAGCTCCAGGGTTCCAAGAACCTGATCCGGGTCATGGCCGGCCTTCCCCTTGCGCCTCGGCCAGGGCCTCGCGCAGGCGCGCCGCGATCCGCTCCGGGGTGGTGTCAGAGATCCACGCCCCCATGCCGGACTCCGACCCGGCCAGGTACTTCAGTTTGCCGGGCGCCCGCCGGATTGAGAACAACTGCAGGTGAAGGCGTCCCAGGGGCCTGAGTTCGGGGTCGACCGGGGCTTGGTGCCAGCCGGAGATGTAGGGCAGGGGCACGGGCCGCCCGTCCGGCTGGACGAAGAAACGGTCCAGGCCGCGCAGCAGGCGCGGGTAGAAGACCGCCAGGTCATCGCGTTCGTCGGAGCTGAGGGCGGGCAGGTCGAGCCGGTGGCGGCGCGGCGCCAGGTGTGTCTCGACCGGCCAGCGGGCGGCGTGCGGGACGTAGGCGACCCAGTGATCGGATTCGGCGACCACGCGGGGGCCGGCGGCCTCCGCCTCGAACACGTCTGTCAGCAGGTGGCGGCCGGTGGCCTGGCGGTAGCCGGCGGCTTGGCGGAGCATGGCGGCGGTCTTGGGGGTGATGTTGGGGTAGCCGTAGATCTGGCCGTGGGGATGGGGCAGGGTGACGCCGATCTCTGCCCCGCGATTCTCAAACGGGTAGACCTGGGCGATCCCATCCATGGCCTGAAGGGCCTGGGTGCGGGCCGCCCAGGCCTCGATGACGGTGCGCGCCCGGCGGGCGCCGAGCCGCGCGAACTGGCCGGTGTGATCCGGGGAGAAGCAGATGACCTCGCAGCGCCCGTCGGCCGGGCGCGAGCGCCAAAGCGCCGACCCGGCGGGCGCTGGGGGCGGCGCGGGCGCGCCGCCGCCCCTGTCCGCCAGGGACCCGTCCGCGCCAGCCTCGCCGGGCGCCCGCCAGTAGGACGGGAACCGGTTCTCAAAGACCACCACGTCGTAGTCGGTGTCGGGGATCTCCCCGTCCTGGTAGTCGCCGCCCACTTGGGCCGGGCATAACGGGCAGGAGTCGGCGGCCGGCTGGAAGGTCCGGTTCATCCGGTGGGACGCCATCGGGATCCATTCGCCGGTGAGCGGGTCGAGGCGCATCTCCGGGCCCTGCGGGCGGACCAGGCGGCCGGTCGCCGGGTCTTCGAACGGGGCGGCGCGGTCCGCCAGCGGCCGGGGGTCGTCCAGGCGGCGGGTCTTGCGGCCCTCGGCGTAGTCCGGCGAGTCGTCGAAGTAGAAGAACTCGCGCCCGTCTGCCAGGTGTGTCTTGGTGGTCCGGATGGTCATGGTGTTGCCTCCAGGGCGACGGTGACATCGACGTGGCCCCGCCTCAGCGCCTTGGCCGCCGCCGGCGGCGGCGGCGAGTCTGTCACCAGGCGGGCGGCGTCGCTCAGCGGCGCGATCCGGGCCAGGGCCGCGACCCCCCATTTGGAGGCGTCGGCTGTGACCGCCGTGGCCCGCGCGGCGGCCATGAAGGCCCGGTCGGTGGCGGCCTCCAGGAGGTTGGGCGTGGTCAGCCCGGCCTCCGGGTCGAGCCCGTGGACCCCAAGGAAAAGCCAGTCGAGCCGCAGGCGCCCCAGGCTCCAATCTGCCGCCGGCCCGACCAGCGCCTGCGAAGGCGTGCGCACGCCTCCGGTCAGGATGACCCCGGCGGCGGCGGCCGCGTTGAACTCCCCGGTCGGGCCGCCCACAATCGCCTCGGCCGCCGGGGGCGAGTTGGTCACCACCGTGACCTGGCCCGCCGCGACGAGCGCGGCCAGTTCCACCGCCACCCAGTAACTCGTGGTCCCGGCGCTGACGCCGACCGCCTGCCCGGGGCTGACCAGCGCGGCGGCGGCGCGCCCTATCGCCCGTTTGGCGGCCACGTTGGCGCTGGACTTGGCGGCGAAGCCCGGTTCCTCGGAGGTGTTGGCGATCAGGCAGGCCCCGCCGTGGACCTTGCGGCAGAGCCCGCGGGCCGCCAGTTGGTCGATGTCGCGGCGCGCCGTCATCTCGCTGACGCCCAACTCAGCCGTCAATTCGGCGATCCGGACCGCGCCCTGGGCTCGCAGCCGCTCAAGCGTCAACGCTTGGCGTTGCGCCGCCAGCAGATTCCCCACACCAACAAGATACATCAAAATCCAACAAAACCGAACACGGGCGGCTGGCGCCGAACAGACCCGGAATTGGGCCGGACGGCGCCGGGATGCCAGAATGTAGCGCGTGCCGCAGCCACCACTCCGCGTCTTCTCCGGTATCCAACCAACCGCCGACTCGTTGCACTTGGGCAACTACCTGGGCGCGCTGCGCCAATGGGTCAGCCTCCAAGACGACTACGACTGCGTCTACTCGGTGGTCGACCTGCACGCCTTGACCGTGGGGCCGGACCCGGCCGCGCTGCGCCAAAGAGTCCGCGCCACCGCCGCGCAGTTCCTGGCCGCCGGCGTGGACCCCGACCGCTCGATCCTCTTTGTCCAATCGCAGGTGCCCCAGCACGCCCAACTGACGTGGCTGTTGAACTGCGTGGCCGGCTTCGGCGAAGCCTCCAGGATGACGCAGTTCAAGGACAAGGCGGCCAAATTGGGCGACAAGGCCATAACCGTCGGGCTGTTCGACTACCCGGTCCTGATGGCGGCGGACATCCTGCTCTACGACGCCAACCTGGTGCCGGTGGGCGAGGACCAACGCCAACACCTTGAGTTGTCGCGGACCCTGGCGGCGCGGCTGAACTCGCGCTTCGGCGAGGGCGCGGCGGTGGTGCCGGAACCGCTGATCGTCAAGGCCACGGCCAAGATCCACGACCTCCAAGAGCCCAGCGCCAAGATGTCCAAAACCGGCCACCCCGCGGGGATCATCGAATTGCTGGACGATCCGAAGACCATCGCCAAGCGCGTCAAAGCCGCGGTCACGGACTCCGGCAGCGAGATCGCCTGGGACCCGGCGAACAAACCCGGCATCGCCAACCTGCTGAGCATCTATTCGGCCCTGACCGGCCGGCCGGTCGGCCAAATCGTCGAGGATTACAGCGGCAAGCTCTACGGCCACCTCAAAGCCGACCTGGCCGAGGCGGTGATCGAGGCGCTGCGCCCCTTCCGCGAGCGCACCGCCCTCTACCTGGACGACCCGGGCCAATTGGACCAATTGTTGCGGACCGGCGCCGGCCGCGCCGAAGCCCTGGCACGGGTCGTCTACCAGCGCATCGCCGCCCGCTTCGGGCTCGCCCAGGGGACCGCGAGCCGATGAGGCTGCCGCCGCTGGGAGCGGATCAGGTGATGGTCGGCGTGGCCCTGATGGTGCCGCCGCCGCTGGCGGACCGCCTGTGCCACCTGCGCCGCGCCTGCCCGGACCAGCCGCCAGCGACCGCGCCGCCCCACATCACAGTCCTGCCGCCAACCCCGGTGGCCGAGGCCGACCTGCCGGCCCTGGCCAGCCGCCTTGGCGCCGAGGCCGCCAGCTTCGAACGCTTCCGGGTGCGCCTGCGCGGCGCCGGCAACTTCCAGCCGGTCAGCCCCGTCGTCTTCGCTCGCGTCGACCAGGGGTTCGAGCGCTGTCAAGCCCTGGCCGCGCGCCTTCGCCAAGCCATCGGCTGTCCCAGCGGCCGCTTCCCGTACCACCCGCATGTGACCGTCGCCCAGGACGCGCCCGAGCCCTCGCTGCGCCGGGCCGAGCGCGCCATCGGCGATTTGGACGCGGAGTTCACGGTCGAGGCGGCGGACTTTTGCCAGCTATCGCCCGATGTCGTCTGGCAGACCCTGCGCCGTCTCCCGTTGGCCCCGGCCCCGGTTGGCGAGCCGTCGAAGGAGCCCCGGTGAAACCGCTGCCCGGTTTTTTCGCGGTCATCCCGGCCGGCGGCGCCGGCCAAAGGCTGTGGCCGCTGTCGCGCCGGGACCGCCCCAAGTTCCTGCTCGACCTCAGCGGCGAGGGCCGGACGCTGATCCAGCAAGCCTGGGACCGGCTGGCGCCGCTGGCCGGGCCGGGCCAAATCGAGGTCGTCACCGGGCGGGCCCACGCCCGCCCGGTGGCGGCGCAGCTGGAAGGGCTCGATCCGGCGAATCTGATCGTTGAGCCGGGGCCGCGCGACTCCATGCCCGCGATCGCCCTGGCCGCGGCCATCACCCGGCGCCGCCACGGCGACGTAGTCCTGGGCTCGTTCGCCGCCGATCACGTCATCCACGGCCAGGACCGCTTCGCCGCCGCCGTCGAACAGGCCTACCTGGCCGCCCAGGAGGGCTTCATCGCCACCATCGGCATCAAACCGACCGCGCCCGCGACCGCCTACGGCTACATCAAGGCCGGCCCGCCCCTCGGCCTGGTCGAGGCCCCCGAGGTCAGACTGGTCGAGGCCTTCGAGGAGAAACCAGACCGCGCCACCGCCGAACGCCACCTGGCGGACGGACTCCACCGCTGGAACGCGGGCATGTTCGTCTTCAAAGTCGACGTCCTGGAAGCCCAACTGCGCCAGCTGCACCCGGCCCTGGCGGACGGCATCGGACAGGTGGCCGACGCCTGGGACACCCCCCGGCGCGAAGCCGTCGCCAGCGCCGTCTGGCCGAGCCTGCCGCGGATCGCCTTCGACCACGCCATCGCCGAACCGGTGGCGGCGGCGGGCGGGCTGGCGACGGCGCCCGGCGACTTCGACTGGAGCGACATGGGCGACTTCGGCTCGCTGGCCGGCGCCGACGGCCGCGCCCTGACGCTGGCGGGAGGGCCGGCGCCGGTGGTCCAAGACTCGTCCGGCGCCGTGGCGGTCTCCGCCGGCGGGCGGCTGGTGGTGGTCTTCGGGGCGCCGGACGTGGTCGTGGTGGACACGCCCGATGCCGTGCTGGTGACTTCGGCCGGTCGCGTCCAGGAGGTCAAAGGGCTGGTCGGGCGGCTTGAAGACGGCGGCCACGGCCAGCGGCTGTAGGGTTTAGGTCGTGTCATCAGCGGCCGACGATCTTCCCGCCTTGGCCCCGGCCACGCGCGCGGCGATCGCGCGGCTGGCCGGGCGGCTGCGCGGCGAACTCATCGATTTCCGGCGCGACCTGCACCGCCACCCCGAAACCGCGCGCCAAGAGATCCGCACCACTTCCCTGGTGCTGCGCCGCTTGGCCGAGGCGGGCCTCGAACCGGCGCCGTTCAAGGGCACCGGGCTGATGTGCGACCTCGGCCCGTCGATCGATGAGGCCGGCTGGCCGCGCCTGGCGCTGAGGGCCGACCTCGACGCCCTGCCGATCCCGGACGGGACCGGCACGCCGTGGCGTTCGGTCAAAGACGGCGCCTCGCACGCTTGTGGGCATGACGTGCACACGACCGCTGTGCTGGGGGCGGGACTGGTCCTGCACGAGTTGCACCGCCAGGGCCTGCTCCGGGCGCCCGTGCGCCTGATCTTCCAACCGGCCGAGGAGGTCCAGCCGTCCGGCGCCCAGGAGCTGATCGCCGAGGGGGCGCTCGACTCGGTCAACCGGATAGTGGCGTTGCACTGCGACCCGCGCTACCAGGTCGGCTCGGTGGCGATCAAGGCCGGTTCGATCACATCGGCGGCGGACCTGGTCACGATCTACGCCTACGGCGAAGGCGGGCACACTTCGCGCCCGCATTTGACTCAGGACCTGGTTTACGCCGTCGGGCAACTGCTGACCGGGCTGCCGGCGGTGCTCGACCGCCGCCTCGACCCGCGCGCCGTCGTGTCGCTGACCTGGGGAGCGGTCCACGCCGGCGAGGTCCACAACGCCATCCCGTCCTCGGCGGTGATCAAGGGCACGCTCCGGGCCGGCGACATGCGGACCTGGCACCGGGCGGCGGAGATCGTCAAACAGGCGGTGCCGCTGCTGGCCGGGCAGTACGGCATCCGCGTCGAACTGGATTATCAGCGCGGCGTGCCGCCGGTGGTCAACGACCCGGCGGTGGCGGGGCTGATGAGCGCCGCCGCGCGGTCCATGCTGGGCGGCAACAACGTCCTGGTGGCGGAGCAGTCGATGGGCGGCGAGGATTTCGCCTGGTACCTGAGGGAGGTGCCCGGGGCGCTGATGCGCCTAGGCGTGCGCATCCCCGGCGCCCAGCCGGCCGACCTCCATCAACCGGACTTCGAGCCGGACGAGGGCGCGATCCAGGTGGGCGTGCAGGTCCTGGCCGGAACGGCGGCCAGCGCATGACCGTCTGCGACTCGAGTTGCGCGGCCCTGACCCACCGCCCGGCGCCCGGCGGCCTGAGACTGGCGCTGATCTCGCTGCACACTTCGCCGCTGGCGCGGGTCGGCATTGGCGACGCCGGCGGCATGAACGTCTACCTGCGGGCCGTCGGGGCGGCCCTGGCCCGCGCCGGCCACCAGGTCGACATTTACACCCGCGCCGACTCGGCCGCGGAGCTGGCCCGCGGCTGCGACGGGCTGGCCGGGGCGGCCGTCCATTACCTGAAGGCCGGTCCGGCCGAGCCGGTCGACAAGGCCGACCTGGCGGCCTTCGCCCCGCAGTTCGCGGCGGCGCTGGCGCGCCGCCCCCGCCCGGACCTGGTCCACTCGCATTATTGGTTGTCCGGCTTGGCCGGCGAGGCGGCCGCGAGCGTCTGGGGCGTGGCCCACGTGCAATCGCTGCACACCGTGGCGACCATCAAAAACCGGACTCTGGCCAGCGGCGACACCCCGGAGGGGGTTGATCGGCTGGCCGGCGAGCGGGCGTTGGTCGGCCGGGCGGCGCGGGTCGTCACCGTCAGCGCGGCCGAACGCGACGCCATCGTCCGCGACTACGGCGTGGCGCCGGAGCGGGTGTCCGTCGTCAACCCCGGCGTCGACCCGGGCGTCTTCCACCCGGGGCCGGGCCCAAATCTGGAGGCCCTGCCGCCGGCGCTGCGCCGCCCGGCCGGCCACCTGATGATGATCGGGCGCCTGCAACCGCTCAAAGGCCAAGACCTTGCCATCCGGGCGCTGGCGGAACTGGCGCCGGGCGAGCGGCCGGCCCTGGTGGTGACCGGGGCGCCCGGACAGGGCCACCTGGAGTACGCGGCGGCGCTGAAGGCGCTGGCGGCGCGCCTGGGGGTGGCGCGGGACGTTGTCTTCCTCGGCGTCCAGGCGCCGGAGCGCCTGGCCGAACTGATCCGCGGCGCCAGGGCCACCCTGATGCCCTCCCACTCTGAGACCTTTGGGCTGGTGGCGATCGAATCGGCGGCCTGCGGCACGCCCGTCATCGCCGCCGACACCACCGGCCTGCGCTCATCGGTGGTCGACTCGGTGACCGGTCTGCTGGTGCGCTCGCGCCGCCCGGCGGCCTGGGCCAAGGCCATCCGCCGCCTGCTGGGCGAACCCGCCCTGGCCGCCCGCCTGGCGGCGGGCGGTGTGGCGCTCGGCCGCCAGCGGACCTGGGACCACGTCGCCGCCGCCCTGGCCGCCACCTACGCGGCCGTGGCCGCCGAACACGCCCGGGCCTAGGAACCCCGGCGAAGAAACCGGATTCCTAGGCCGGAGCGTGGTTATTCACCACGCTCCCAGCCCATCCGTCAGTCGCCGGCGGCCAGGGCGGCGGCGATGGCGCGGAAAACCCCGGCGGCCGGGGAGTCCGGGGCGGCGCGGACCACCGGCTCGCCCGAATCTGACCCCTCGCGCACGGCCTGGTCCAAAGGCACCTGCCCCAGCAGCGGCACCGGCGCGCCCAAGGCCGCGCCCAAGTTGTCCGCCACCTGGCGCCCGCCGCCCTGGCCAAAGATCGCCACGGGCCGGCCGTCCGGTCCCTCGAACGGACTCATGTTCTCGATCACGCCCAAGATGGCCTGCTTCGTCTGCAAAGCCAAGGCGCCGGCGCGCTGGGCGACCTCTGCCGCCGCCGGCTGCGGCGTCGTCACCACCACCAAAGCCGAGTTCGGGATCAACTGAGCGATCGACAGGGGCACGTCGCCGGTCCCCGGCGGCAGGTCGATCAACAGCACGTCGAGATCCCCCCAGAGCACATCGGTCAAGAACTGCTGGACGGCCCGGTGCAGGACCGGCCCGCGCCAAACCACCGGCTGACCGGGCGGCACCAGCATGCCCATCGAGAAAACCTTCACGCCTTGCGCCACCGGCGGCAGGATCGAATCGTCCACCTGGGTCGGGTCGTTCTCAACACCCAGCATGCGAGGCATGGAGAAGCCCTGGATGTCGGCGTCGAGGACGCCCACCGCCAAGCCCAGGTCGGCCAGAGCCAAAGCCAGATTGGCCGTCACCGAACTCTTGCCGACCCCGCCCTTGCCCGAGGCGACGGCGATCACCTTGGTCTTCGAGGCCGGGTCGGCGAAGGCGATGGCCTTGGCCGCCCGCCCGCCGCGCAACTTGGTCTTCAAAGCCTCGCGCTGCGCCTCGTCCATGGCCGACATGCGCACGCTCACCAGCCCAATCCCGCCCACAGTCGCCAGCGCCCGCCGGACGTCGCTCTCAAGCCGGTCCTTGAGCGGGCAACCGGGGACGGTCAACAGGATTTCGACGCTGACCGCGCCGGCCTCGCCGATCTCAACGGCGTGGACCATGTCCAGGTCGGTGATCGGCCGCCTGATCTCCGGGTCGATGACGGTGGCCAGGGCGGCCATGACTTGTTCGCGTGTTGGCACGGGGGCCAATTCTAGTGGCCGGTTTCGCCCGGACCTTCCCTCTGGCGACCGGGCTGGAACCGCCGGGCGGGGCTGGTGGGCGCGGGCACGGCATCGGCGGCCGGCGAATCCAAGTCCTCGGCGGCGGGCGCCTCGTCGGCGAGCGCGCGCGGCTCCTCCAGGGCCTCCAACAGATCGCGCAACTCGGAGCGCAGGAAATCGCGGGTGGCGACCTCCTGCAGGGCGATCCTGAGCGCCGCCACCTCGCGGGCCAAATACTCGGTGTCCGCCAGGTTGCGGGCGGCCTGGATGCGGTCGCGGTCGGCGGTCACCCGGTCGCGGTCGTCCTGGCGGTTCTGGGCCAACAGGATCAGCGGCGCGGCGTAGGACGCCTGCAGCGACAGCATCAAGGTCAGCGCCGTGTAGCCGTTCTCGGCCTTGTCGAAACGCCAATCGCGCGGCGCCCAGGTGTTCCAAGTCAGCCAGATGACGCAGAACAGGGTCATCCCGACCAGGAACCCGGCCGTGCCCATGACCCGGGCGAAGGCCTCGGCCCCGCTGCCGAAACGGTCGCCGCCGCCCTGGAAGCGGTCGAACCAGGAGCGCTTGGCGTCGCGCGGGGTGTCGAGCCGGTCAGCCATGAGCCACCTCCTCAGCCGGACCCAACGACAGGTCCGTGATGTCGTCGTCGCCGGAGCGCCAGTCCTCCGGCAACAGATGGTCGAGCACGTCATCGGCGGAAACCGCGCCCAGCAGGCGGCGGTCGGAGTCGACCACCGGCAGGGCGATCAAGTTGTAGGTCGCCATCAGGCGGGTGACGCGCCCAAGCGGGTCGCCCGGGCTGAGCGGCTCGATGTCGGTGTCGACGATCGTCCCGATGGCCTGATGCGGCGGCTCGCGCAGGAGGCGCTGGATGTGCACCACCCCCAGGAAACGCCCAGTCGGCGCCTCCGATGGCGGCCGTGTCACGAACACCATCGAGGCCAGCGCCGGGGACAGGTCGTGGCGCCTGACCGCCGCCAACGCCTGAGCGATCGGCGACTCGGGGGGCATGATGACCGGCTCGGTGGTCATCAGGCCGCCCGCCGAATGCTCGCCGTAGGCCAACAATTGGCGCAGCCCTTGGGCTTCGCCCGGCTCCATCAGCGCCAACAGGATCGACGCCTCATGCTCCGGCAGTTCGTTGATCAGGTCGGCCGCGTCGTCCGGCTCCATGGCTTCGAGCACGTCCGCCGCCCGCGCCCGGCCCAGGTGCTCAACGATCTCAAGGCGGTCGTCATCGCCCAGCTCCTGCAGCACGTCCGCCAGGCGGTCGGTGTCCAGCGCCGCCGCCACTTCCAGGCGCCGCGCCCGCGGCATGTCGTGGAGCAGGTCGGCCAGGTCGGCCGGTTTGATGTCGCCCCAGGAGGCCATCAGCTGCCCCACGCCCTGCACGCCCGCCTGCCCGGCCAGGTCCGGCACGTCGCCAACGTCCACAAGTTCGGTCGGCCCGCGCCGCCGCCCGATGCCGCGCCCGCCGGTTTGCAGCCGCACGAACAGTTGGGTGACGTCCCAGTCGCCGCGACCGACCGAATGCGCCTCGATGGCCACGTCTTCGATGACCGCGTGGCGGTTGTCTTTGAGCAGGATGCGGCGGTCCAGCAGTTCGGCCACCACCAGGGTCTCGACCGGCCGCTGCTCGAAGCGGCGCATGTTGACCAGCCCGGTTGAGACGATCTGCCCGCTGTCGACCGATGTCACCCTGGTGAAAGGGAGGAAGACGCGGCGCTTGCCCGGAACCTCGACCACCAGGCCGATGGCTTTGGGGCGGCCCTTCAAGCCGATGGTGACAACGACATCGCGCGCCCAGCCGACGCGGTCTCCGATCGGGTCGAAGATCGCCGTCCCAGCCAGGCGCGCCACGAAGACACGGCGTGAGGGGCTCATGCGACCAGCCTAGCGGCGGCTCCGCCCCGGAAACGATCACCCAGCGATCTTTGCCCGAACCTTGGCACCCGCCGGGGCCGGTCCGTGTGAGGTGGCGGGGCAGATGGGTCAGGGTTGGAGGGCGGCCATCCAGGCTTCGAGGGCTTCGGCGCGGCGCGGCAGCGCCGCCGAGAGGTTCTCGGCGCCGGCGGCGGTGATGAGGATGTCGTCCTCGCAGCGGCAACCGATGCCCCGGTATTCGGGTGGGACCGCCAGGTCCTCGGGCTTGAAGTAAAGGCCAGGCTCGATGGTGAAGACCATGCCCGGCTCCAATTGGGCGTCCATGTAAAGAGCCTCGCGGGCCTGCGCGCAATCATGCACGTCCAGCCCCAGATGATGAGACGTGCCGTGAACCATCCAGCGCCGGTGCTGCTGGCCTTCAGCCGTCAGCGCCTCGGCCGCCGTCACGGGCAGCAACCCCCACTCCTCCAGCCGTTCGGCGATGACGACCATGGCGGCATCGTGCACGTCGCGGAAACGGTTGCCGGGCCGGGCGGCGGCGAAGGCGGCATCGGCGGCGTCCACAACCGCCTCCCAGACGCGGCGCTGGACCGGGCTGTAGCGCCCCGAAACCGGGATGGTGCGGGTGATGTCCGCGGTGTAGAGCGAATCGACCTCGACGCCGGCGTCCAACAAAAGCAGGTCGCCGGGCCGGACCGGGCCGTTGTTCTTCATCCAATGGAGGGTGGTGGCGTGCGGCCCGGCGGCGGCGATGGTGTCGTAACCGACGCCGTTGCCCTCGACGCGGGCGCCGGTCTCGAAACTGGCCTCGACCACGCGCTCGCCCCGGCGGTGGGCGGTGGCCTGCGGCAACGCCCGCACCACGCGCTCGAAGCCGGCTATTGTCGCGGCCACCGCCAGGCGCAGCTGCCCAACCTCATAGGTGTCCTTGACCAGGCGCGCCTCGGAGGCCGCCTCCGCCAGCTTGGCGTCCGGGTCGCGGTCCGGGTCCGCCGCCGGATCCCAGGGGGGCGCCCCGGCCTCGACCCGGACCTGATCCACCAACCCGGCGACGGCCTGATCGGCCTCGCGCAAGAGACGCAGTTGGACTTGGCCGGCGTCCTTGGCCAGCGCGTCGCGCAGTTGGTCCAGGTGCTCGGCGCGGACCCCGGTCTGGGCGGCGATCTCCGCCAGCGACGGGCGCCGCCCCACCCAGAACTCGCCGTAACGGGCGTCAGAGTAGAACTCCGGCGTGTCGCGGGTGGCGGCCGGGCGCATGTAAAGCACCGCCTCATGGGTGTCCTCGCCGGCGCCGAGGGCCGCCTCGGTGTCCTCGACCGGCTCAAGGACAAGGACAGCGTCCGGCTCGTGGTCCAAGCCCAACCCCGTCAGGTGCGCGAAGGCGCTGTGCGGGCGGAAGCGGTAATCGATGTCGTTGGAGCGGCGCGCCAACTGCCCGGCGGGGAAGATCAGACGGTCGCCGGGGAATTCGCGCGCCAAGCGCCGCCGCCGCGCCGCCGCCGAGTCGGCGCCGGCCAACCTGGCGCCGGTGCCCGGCTCCGGTTCGACATCCCCCCAGCTCTGCGTCATGAACTTCTTGAAAGCCTGAGATTGCGGGCGGCGCGAACGGTTGTCGTTGCGCTCGGCCAAGGGCTGCTCATCCACGCGCTCAATCATAGGGCGGCCCCGGGGATGCGAGGATTGACAGATGCGGATCGACCTGCACACCCACTCCAACGTCTCGGACGGGACCGAAACTCCGGCCGCGGTCATGGCGGCGGCCAAAGCCGCCGGCCTGGATGTGGTGGCGCTGACGGATCACGATTCGACGGCCGGCTGGGCCGAGGCGGCGGCCGCCGCCGAAGAACTCGGCCTGGGCCTGGTGCGCGGCGCCGAGGTCTCGGCCCGCAGCCAAGGCATCACCACGCATCTGCTGTCCTACCTCCACGATCCCGCGCACGAGCCGCTGGCCCGCATGATGCGCCAGGTGACGGCCGCGCGCTGGGAGCGGGCCGAGGCCATGACATCCCGCTTGGCGGCCGATTTCCCGATCACCTGGGAGGCGGTGGCCGCCAGGGCCGGAGCGGGCCGTCCCGTTGGACGGCCCCACATCGCTGACGAACTGATCGCGCAAGGCGTGGTGGTGGACCGCGAGCAGGCCTTCCAGCGGCTGCTCCACCCGAGCGGCCCGTATTACGTCCGCTACTGGTCGGTCGAAGCCGAGACGGCGGTCGAATTGATCCGGGAGGCTGGCGGGGTGCCGGTGTTCGCCCATCCGGGCGCTACCGCCCGCCAGCGCGTCGTCTCAGACGAGGCGATCGCGCGCCTGGTCCGGGCCGGGCTGGCCGGGCTCGAGGTTCGCCACCGCGACAACCCGCCGGAGCAGCGGGCCCGCCTGGCGGCGCTGGCCGAACGCCACGGCCTGATCCAAACCGGCTCGTCGGATTACCACGGCGCGGGCAAACCCAACCGCCTGGGGGAGAACCTGACCTCGCAGGCGGCGCTGGCCCAGATCGCGGCGCGCGGCCGCCTGCCGCTGGTGGGAGGCGGGCCGTGGGCGTCCTGATCGGCGTCGGCGCCAAGGTCTTGCTGGCGGGCGGGCTCGGGTTCGGCCTGAGGCGTTCGGGTTTCGTCTCGGCGCAGTTCGCCCAGGACCTTGGCCGCCTGCTGATCTGGGTGATCACGCCGTTCGCCATCGTCGTGGCCGCCGCCCAGCCCTATTCGCCGGAATTGGCGCGGTCGGTCGTCACCGTCACCCTCATCTCGGCGCCGTATTTCGCGCTCGCGGCCGTCAGCGCCTGGGCCGCCGCCAAGGCCATGCCGCTGGACGGCAACACCCGCCGGGCCTTCGTCAACCTGGTCACCTTCCCGAATGTGACCTTCATCGGGTTGCCGATCATCACCGAGTTGTACGGCACGCCGGGGCTGCTCTGCTCCGTCGCCGGGAACCTGGTCTTCAACCTCGTGTTCTTCACCTTCGGCCAGCACAATATGATCCCGGGCCGTCGCTTCTCCATGAAACCCCTGGTCAAGAGCCCTATCATGATCGCCTGCGGGGCGGCGGTGGTGTTGTATTTCAGCCCCGTCGCGCTGCCGGAGGCGCTCGGCGACGCGCTCGGGATGATCGGCGGGGCGATGGCCCCGCTGGCCATGATGATCGTCGGCTTCGGCCTGGCGGACTCCAACCTGGCCGATCTGGTCAAGAACCCCTACGGCTACCTGGCGAACCTTCTCCGGCTGGTCGTCTGGCCGTTGGCGATACTGGCCGTGGTCCGCCTGGCCGGGCTGGACGGCATCGGCGGGGAGGTGGCCGCCATCATGTACGGGCTGCCCTGCGGCACCCTGACCGTGGTGCTGGCGGCGCAGCACCGCACGGCCTACCAGTTCGCCGCCCAAACTGTGGTCCAGTCGAACGTTTTGATGTTCGCCACCCTGCCGGCGTTGTTCTGGGCGGTGCAGCTGTGGCAATAATGGTGAGGTGACCACGCGACCGCCCGAGGACGCCGGCGAGCGCTGGACCTCGGTGCGCGGCCAACAGTTTTGGCAACCGCCGCCGATGCCGCCGGGGCAGTTCCAGCCCCAAGTCCCGCCGGAGGGCGGCGGTTTGGTCAGCCCTGGCGGTTTCGCCAACCCCGGCTACGCCGGCTACCCCTGGGCCGGCGGCCCGCCGCCGCGGACGTGGCCGAGCCCGCCGGTCCCGCCCCGGCGGCGGAAGACCGCATACAAGCTGATCGGGATTGCGCTCGCTTTCGCCGTGGCGGTCGGCGTGGTCAACATCGCCTGGGATCTGTTCACGCCTGATCGCACCGAGGTGCCGGTGGTCGAGAACGTGGCCCGGGGCGCCAACGGCCTGCCCGAGGGCTATGAGTGGGCCGGCGACCTGCAAGAGGGCGGCGACCGGCTGATCTGCGGCCCGGTCACCTGGGAGCTGGTCGGGGACTACCCGAGGGGCGGCGCCACGGCCGTGGCCGAGGCCGTCGCCTTGGCCAGCCAGATGACCGGCGTGCCGATCAAACCGGTGGACGAGGTGGCCATCCCGGCCGTCGAAATCACCTTCGAGTATGTGCCGTCCAGCGATTTGCTGGCCTACTCGGACACCGCCAGCGCCGACACCATCGGCCTGGCGCTGACCCAGCACACCAGCTTCGGCATCACCGAGTCGCAGGTCCTCCTGGACGAGCCTTATTTTGTGACGACTCTGTCGAAGAACCGGGATGAGGCGGTGCTGGTGATCTTGCACGAGATCGGCCACGCCTTCGGCCTGGGCCACTCCGACCGGAAAGACTCGCTGATGTACCCGTATGCCACCGGCAACACGCGCATCTTCGAGGAAGACGTGGCCGCCTTCTTGACTGTGGTCCCCGACTGCGGCTGACCTGATGCGTGGGGCCGGCTGGCGCCGCCCGCGAACCCGTAGACTAGGCGAAACGTTTTTCGTGGCGGCCGATGCGGTCCCAGCGCCCAAGGAGGTCGACTCTTGCCATCAGGCACCGGCACGCCGCTGTTCCAGAGCACAGTCGCATTCTTGCGGGACAAGATCGCCTCCGGCGAATGGCCGGTCAACTCCCGCATCCCCACGGAGCCCCAGCTCCAAGAGTTGCTCGGCGTGGGCAAGACCACCGTCCGGGAGGCGGTGCGTTCCTTGGCGAACCTCGGCATGTTGGAGGCGCTCCCCGCCCGCGGCACGTTTGTCCGCTCAAGGAGCCCAGTCAGCTCAGTGATAGCTGATTTCGTCGGCGATTTCCCTCCTCAAGAGATCCTGGGCGCCCGCCGGGCGCTGGAGGTCGAGGCCGCCCGCCTCGCCGCCCAGAACCGCACCGACCAGCAGGTGGCGGCGTTGCGCGCCGCCTATGACCGTGACCTGGCCGCCGGTGAGGATCAGCCCCGCACCGTTGAGCGCGGCACCACGCCCGGCCCGTTCCATCACCTCGTTTTCGAAGCCGCCGGGTCCGACTTGCTGGCCCGCCTCTACGCCGGGGTGTTGGCCGCTTTGCGCCGGCGCCAGCAGCGCGGCGAGGTGCTCCCGGCGGAGACCCACGCCGAACGGATCGCAGACCACGGGGCCGTGTTGGACGCCATCGTGCGCCGCCACGCCGCCGATGCCGCCAACGCCATGGCCCGCCACGCCGGCCGCAGCCTGGGGCTCGGGCCAACCGCCGGGCAGTGACCCGCGAGGGGGCTCAAATGCGCGGCGGCAGCATCCAGCGCAGCGCGTCGGCGATCCCCCCACGCCAGCAGGCGTAGTCGTGGCCGCCGTTGTATTCGTTGAAGTGGACATTGGCGCCGGCCGCGGCCAAGTGCTGGGCGAGCCGCCGGTTCGGTTCCCGCAGCACCCATTCCTGCGCCCCGACCTCGACATATGCGCGCAAGCCGCTCAGGTCCCGGCCCGCCAACCCCGCGCCCAGGTCCCGCTGCCACAAGGACGCCGACTGCGCGATCGCGCCTCGCACCACGTCTCCGCGCTCCAGCGCCGCCCGCAACGCCGTCAGCGCGCCCAAGGATTGTCCCGCGACCACCACGAACGCCGCCGCCTCTCCCCCCGTGTCCGATGCCGTCTCCCCAAGACCCAGCCCCACCTCGCCACCGGCCGCACCACGGACGGGCGCCAGCGGACTCGCAGGTCGCAGGCCTGCGAGAGCCCAGGGCACGAGTTTGTCCGCGATCCAGGCGGGGGCGGCGCCCGAACCGTCTAGCTCGGCCCAGCGGTGGTCCCGCCCGCCGGAGTCGACCAGAAGAGCTAACGGCGGCTCGATCAGATTGTCTGCGATCAAGTTGTCCAATGTGACGGCGAGGTTTTGCGGCCCGCACCAGACTTCGCCGTCGAGTACCACAAGCAACGGTTGCCGGGCAGCCGGGGCTGGAGGGGCGCCGGGCGGGCGGTAAACCCAAATCCGGCGACCGTCGGGGCCGGTCTGCTCGGTCACATTTCCTGGAGGCGACGCCGGCTCTCGGGGTTCCAACCAGAGCTGGGGTGGCGCGTCCGGCAGCGCCACGACAGACTGCGCCCAACCGGCCCGGTTCCGGTTCCGGGCGGGGTTGGTCGGGTCCGGGAGGCACTGATCCAGCGCTCTGCGGAGCGCTACCTGGTCGACGGGTTCAATCCCA
>JAITJZ010000079.1 GCA_031278655.1 Bifidobacteriaceae bacterium | reverse complement strand
ATCTCCAACCCGGACAGCCAGAGCCGGCCTTCTTCGTGGCTGATCTTTGCCGGCGGCGCCTGGCCCCACGGCAGACGCTCCGGGTGGGCGGCCACATCCGCCACCCACTCGCCGATGCCGCGACCGCCCAGTTTGGCCCCAGACTGGGTGGAGCCTGGGATGGGTTGGTCGGCGGGCGGTTTGTGGTCGAACAGGTGCCCCCGCAGGTTGACGACCTGGTAGCTGCGGCCGTCGCGCAGGCGGCCTTCGCGGCCGCCCAGCGCGGTCTCGAAGGCTCGGGCGGCGCTGGGTTTCTCCGCGACAATGATCATTTGGGTCACGTCTGCACAACGAGCAAGCGGCCATCACCGCCTGCTACAAAGACGACCTTCAACCGACCATCGTCGGCTCCGCCACGAGGCGCATTCAGCGCTCCCCGAGGGCCAGGTACAGGGGGCGCAGGCAGTCCGTCACCGAGCGGCCCCGCACCGTCAGGGCGAGGGGCGGCAGTTGGTCGCAGAGGGCGTCGCTGCGAGAGGGGGACGCACCCGGCGGGGCGGGTGCGGGACCGGCCATGGCGTAGAAGTCCGCGGGCGAGGGCGGGAGGGGCGCCGCTGTGTCGGCCGAGTCGCGGCGGTCGATCGCGTCGCCGCCGGACCGCGCGGCCGCCAACGCGGCCAGCAATGGCTCGCGCCCCCGGCCCCGCCAGGCCAGGATCCTGAACGGGTCCTGGTCGAACTCCTCGGCCAGGAGATAGAAGGCCGCCGCGATGTGCTTGCACGGCACGGACCAGTCCGGGCAGGAACAGTCCATGGAGAGATCCCTCGCGCTGTCCGGGAACAGGCTCAGCCCGATCGACGCGAACAGGTCCTCGATGTCCGTCGGCATCTCGCCGGCGAGGAGCTGCGCGGCGTACCAGGCGTCGGCCGCCAGGGCCTCGCCCAGCTTCATCCAGTCGGCCTTGCCGAAGGCCGGGAACCCGATCCGCACCTCGTAGGGCTGTCGGCGGGAGCCCTGGACCGACGCGTAGACGGTGCCCGGAGCGATCGTCAGGGCGAGGACCTGGCCGCGCCGCGCGTAGTTGCGGCCCCGTGACAGCCGTGAGCCCATCCCGAATGACTCGAGCACGCCGATGAACCGCTCCGACCACCAGGTCTGAGCGATCGCGCCGCGTTTGGAGCGCGCCTTGATGCCGCCTTCGACCGTGATGGGCCGGCTCGGCGGCGGATACCACGACCAACTATTGCCCACTGCTCTGCGTCCTGTCTCTGACCCGCCCATTGGCGGACACCGCCGGAACCCCGCTATTCACCCACAGCCTCCTGCGACAACTCGAACAGCGACCGCAGCTCGCTGGTCGACAGTTCCGTCAGCCAGCCCTCGCCATCGCCCACCACCAGGTTGGCCAGCTCTTTCTTGGCCTCGATCATCTGGTCGATCCGGTCCTCCAGGGTCCCGGTGCAGATGAACTTGCGCACTTGAACATTCTTGGTCTGGCCGATCCTGAAAGCCCGGTCCGTGGCCTGGTCCTCGACCGCCGGGTTCCACCACCGGTCGATGTGGATGACATGGCTCGCGGCGGTCAGGTTCAGCCCCACGCCCCCGGCCTTGAGCGACAGCAGGAACAGGGCGGGGCCGTCGTCCTGGGCGAACGCCGCCACCAACTCGTCGCGCCGCGCGCGGGCGGTGCCCCCGTGCAGGTAGGCGATCCGGGGCCCGAAGCGCGCCGTCAGGTGCCCCAGCAGCATGTCGGCGAACTCGGTGTATTGCGTGAACAGCAACGCCTTGTCGCCCTCGGCCAGGATCTCGTCACACAGTTCCTCGAGCCGCGCCACCTTGCCGGAGCGCCGCCCCATGGGCGTCGAGTCATGCAGGAACTGGGCGGGGTGGTTGCAGATCTGCTTGAGCTTGGTCATCGCGGCCAGCACGTTGCCGCGCCGGGCAATCCCGTCGCTGCCCTCGATCCTCTCCATCATTTCCGCCACGACCAGTTGGTAGAGCGAGGCCTGCTCCGGGGTCAGCACGCAGCGTTCCTTGATCTCGATCTTGTCCGGCAGGTCGTCGATGATCGACTTGTCGGTCTTGAGGCGCCGTAGCACGTACGGCTGGGTGACCCGCCGCAGGCGTTCGGCCGCCTGCTGGTTGCCGGCCCGCTCGATCGGCTTGGCGTAGCGCGTCCGGAAGAGTTCCGGGCCGCCCAGGATCCCGGGATTGCAGAAATCCATGATGGACCAGAGCTCGGCCAGCCGGTTCTCCACCGGCGTGCCCGTCAGCGCGATCCGGTGCGGCGCCTCGATCCGCCGGATCGCCTTGGCCGTCCGTGAGCCCGCGTTCTTGATCGCCTGGGCCTCGTCTAGGACAACCCGCGCCCAGGACACCCCTGACAGGTCGTCAGCGTCACGCAACGCGGTGTAGTAGCTGGTGACGACGACATCGGCGGCCTGGGCCGCGGTCGCGAAGTCCTCGCCGTGCAGGCGCGCGCTGCCATGGTGCGAGCGCAGCCGCAGGTCCGGCGCGAACTTCTGCGCCTCCCGCTGCCAGTTCGTCACCAGCGAGACGGGGCAGATCAGGAGGGTCGGCCCGCGCTCTGGGTCCGCCGCGCGCTCGGACGCCTCCAGCGCCAGCATCTGCACCGTCTTGCCCAGGCCCATGTCATCTGCCAGGCAGGCGCCCAGGTCGAGCCCGCCCAGGAAGGCCAGCCAGGCCAGCCCGCGCCGTTGGTAGGGCCGCAGTTCCGCCTTGAACGATGCCGGCGCCTCGACTTCCTGCACCGCCGCGTCCGCCGCTCCCCGCAGCAGAGCGCCGAGCACGCCGTCCGCCTCGACCGAGGTCACCGGCAGAGGCGTGGACAGGTCGTCCGGGTGGGCTGCCGCCAGTGCGAGGACGTCGGAGACGGTCTTGGCGCCGCTGTCCTCCTGCTGGACGAAGTCGAGCGCCGCGCGCACGCGCTCCGGGTCGAAGGCCACCCAGGCGCCCCGCAGGAACAGCAGCGGGACCTTGGCGTTGGCCAGCGCCTCCAACTCCTCCTCGCTGAGCGGGTCGTCTCCGATCGCCAGTTCCCACTTGAACGCGCACAGCGCGTCCTTGGTCAGCAATCCCCGCCCGGCGCCGCCCTCCGCCTGCTCGAACGTCCCCGAGGTCCCGGCGCTGACCCGCAGTCCGAGCTGCCTGCGCTGCAGCCACCAGGCCGGCACGAGCACCTCGAAGCCCGCCTGTTCCAGCAGGTCAGCGCGCGCTGTTAGGAAGTCGACCACGCCCTCCGCGTCCAGCGTCAGCGCCTCCGGCCGGGCCGACCGCAGCGCGCCCGCCAGCTCCGGGTAGATCACGCTGGCGCGGGCGAGCTCGGCCAGCAGCACCTCGTCGGGGCGCTCCAGCCAACGGCTCAGCGCGGCCGGGCTGTCCCAGACCTGGGCGGCCGGCACCACCAGGCTGGGATCGGCCGCCGACCGGAGCTCAAAGCTCAGGACCCAAGTCCGGCCCGGCTCAGTTGCTCCGGCCGGTTCAGCCGTCGCGGCCCGTCCAGTTCGTGCCGCCGGTCCATCCGGTGCGGCCGGTTGAGCAGGTCCAGTTCGTGCGGCCGGTCCAGTTTGTGCGGCGGTCGCGGCCGTTGCGGGCGACGCGGGCCGCGGTGGATCCTCATCCTCCAGATCGACATCTTCCAGGTCTGCCCGGTCGTCCCAGACGTCCGCTGGATCCGACAGGCGGAAGACCAACTCGGCGGGGGAGGCGGCCCCGGCGCCGACCGCGTCCCACTGGGCCAGCGCCCGGCGCAGGGCGGTGACCTCCGATTCGCCGGCTGTGAAGCGGCCGTCCGGTTGCGCGAGGGCGGTCAACCAGGCCTCGGCGGCGGGCTCTCGGGCCGGCTTGCGGCCGCGACGGCGCGGCAGAACGTCCGCCGAGTCGATGCCAGCGCTGGCCAGGCGCGACCGGGCGGCCGAGTCGACCAACCGGCTGAGCGCAGCAGTGGCCAGGTCGACAGGCGAAGCGGTCTCCTCGGGATGATCGCCCAGCGCCTCGGCGCGCAGCGCGGGCGGCATGGCGGACGACAGTCTCTGGAAGGCCGCCAGGTCACGGCCGGTGATGACCGGGCGCCAACGGGAGCGCCAAGCGGAGGGCGAGTCGGCGGCATCGTCGAGGCGGTCGAGGGTCGGGGCGACGCGGCCGCGCTCGGCCAAGTCATCCGCGAAATCGGCCAAGGCGGCCAGGTAGCGGACGGACTGCCCGATCATGGCGTCAGGCACGCCGTCCGCGATCAGGTCGCCCAGGCGAGTCGGGTTGATCGGCAGAACTGGGACTGACCAGCGGATCAGGGTGGGCTCGTGGGCGGAGGCCGGCCTGGGTCGGGGCCGGATGATGTCCGGCGAGTCCAGCGGCGCGCTGGCGAGCGACGGCAAGAACAGGTCGATCCGCTGGCCGGAGCCGGCTTCGGCCGCGGCGGTGGAGAGCGCCAGCAACTCGGCCAGGGCCGGGGCCGGGAGGGCGAACGGATGCGGCCGGGCCTTGCGGACGGACTGGCTGCGGCTCTTGACGCGGGCGGTGGAATCCTCCGCCCAGAGCGCCGGGCCGACGGTTGCGGACCAAGCGGCATGCAGCGCATACATGATGAGAACGCGGGGGCCTTTCGGAACATGACGGCTTGTTAGCCGTTCAGCCGCGCTGGCTGACTCGCGTGGAAGCCTACCCGGCCCGGCCGGATCAGGCCCCGCGCCACGCCGGGCCCCGCGCCAAACCGCGCCCCGAAGTGGCGGCATGCTCGTTTCTGGGCGGGGTTTGAGGGTCGGCTCGGCGGACGCCCCGGTGGGATGGCGCGCGCCGCGCCGAGGCCGGGCGCTTCGTGCCCTTGAGGCACGGAGCAGCAGTCTGGGCGGCCGTCCGGGTCCTGCGGGTCGCGTTCGTCGCGGGAGGCGTGCAGCTTCATCGCCAGCAGATACTCGGGCGAGGGCACTTGGACGGGCAGGGACTCGGACTCGAACACGGTCTGCCGGCGGTCGTTAGGGCCGGGCAGGAAACCTTTGGCGGCATCGTTCAACCAGTCTGGCTGGAGCCCCCGCTCCAAGCCGATCGCGTTCTTGGGAGTGTTGGCGGTAGAGCGCCTCGAACTGGGCGGTGAGCAG
>JAITJZ010000141.1 GCA_031278655.1 Bifidobacteriaceae bacterium | reverse complement strand
TCCGACCGCGGATCGGTCTACACCTCCGCCGCCTACGCCCACTTGGCCGACAGCCTCGACGTCAGACTATCCGTTGGTCGAACAGGTGTATGTTGGGATAACGCTGTTGCCGAGTCGTTCTTCGCGTCGTTGAAGAACGAAATGTTCCATCTCGCCAAATGGCCCACCAGGGCCAGGGCCAGAGTCCGCGTCGCCGAGTACATCGAGGTCTACTACAACCGCTCCAGGCCTCACTCCACCCTCGGGTACCGCACCCCAACCGAAGCCTGGAACGACCACTTCACCCACCCGCTGCCAACCGAACTGCCACTGGCAGCCTGACCAACCCCAAAACCAAGAAACCAAATGTCCTCAAAAGTTGACACAGCCCAGCCCTGAACGAACGCACCATCTGGACACCGCCACCGCCCACACCCCCTGAACTGCCGTTCACCGGCGCCCGGGCCTGGGGCACGGCCGGCGCCGCCCTGGTGGCAATCGGGCTCGGCGCCGTCACCGTGGCGTTCGCGCGGCGGCGAGGGCAGATCTGACCCAGCCTGTCCGGCGGCGCCGCGCCGACCCGGCGCGTCCCGGGACGGGCCGCCGGAGGGCGGGCCGCGTGCCGGCCGCGCTGTGGCGCGGACCCGGGCGCGCGGCGCGGGGGCGTCGCGGCGTCGAATGCTGGGCCGGGTCCGGCTAGTCGGCGCGGTCGGCGCCTTGGTCTGCGGCGTCGCGCAGTTCGGCGAGTTTGGCCTCGAGGAGTCGCTTGTCGGGCAGGCGCAGTTCGTAGAGGGCGGCCAGCGCCGGCGAGAGGGTGCGGGAGAGCGCGTACTCCACAATGGTGTCGTTCTTCGACGCGCACAGGATCAACCCGACGGACGGGTTCTCGTGGGGTTTCTTGACGTCCCGGTCCAACGCCTCGAGGTAGAAGTCGAGTTGTGAGACGTATTCTGGTTTGAACCGGCCGAGTTTCAACTCGACGGCGACCAGGCAGTTCAGCTCGCGTTCCACGAACAGCAGGTCGATCGAGAAGTCCGTGTCGCCGACCTGGAGCCGGTACTCCTCACCGACGAACGCGAAGCTCTTGCCGAACTCCAAGATGAAGTCACGCAGGTGGGTGACGATGGATCGGCGCAGGTCGGCCTCGGAGTGGTCGTCGGGCAGGTCGAGGAACTCCAGGGTGTAGCTGTCACGCAGCGACGACAGGTTCTGATGGCGGGCGACGGCGGCGCTGGTGGTGTGTCGGGAGATCATGGCCGGCTCGTACAGCATCGAGTCGACCTGCCGATCCAGTTCGCGCTTGCCGAGCCGGTCGCGGATCGCCAGGCGCAGGTAGAACTCCCGGGCGTCGTCGGTCTTCGCTGCCGCCATGATGATCAGGTTGTTGGTCCAGGTGGTTTCTCGCACCAGCGGTGCGAGAATCTCGCTGTCCCGGTAGGTCTCGTAGAACTGCCGCATCCGCCAGAGGTTCGACGCTGAGAACCCTTTGATCCCCCGGTAGCGGCGCTGGACGTGCGCCGAGAACCGCTCGACCACCGACTGGCCCCAACTGCCGTCCGCGACGCCGGCGCTGACACGCTCCCCGACCCGCCAGTACAAGTCGATCAGCGCCCGGTTGACGGCCCTGGCCGCGTCGAGGCGGGCCCGGTCGATCAGGGCGACAAGCTCCGCGAACCTCTCATCGTCGCCCGACCCGCCCGGCGCGATCCCGGCACCGACATCGCCCATTAGGCCTCCCCTCCTGGATTCTGGCCGATGGGTCTCACCGGCACCCCCAAGCATCCCACGCCCGCACGACAGGGCAGGCGACCCGGCGCCGGCGGGCAGGGCGGCGGAACCCGCCCCGTTCGCGGTCGGGCGAGTTCGGCCCCGGCGCGCTGGTGATCCGCCGAACGGGCCGCAGACCACGCTCATCGGACGTTTGCGAGGGGGTCCATGGCCAAAGCGAAGGAAATCGGCTCCATTTTCACCTGAGGGATTGCGCGTATATTCCGTTGGCTTTGTGGTTTCGGGGGTGGTGTCGTGGTATGGATGGTGCGTTGGCCGGATCGGGGCGACGGGGGTGTCGCGCCCGACGATCATGCGGGGGCAGCCTGACCCGACATGCCCGAACACAGTCACCCTTATTTGCGCGCGGCCCCCTGAGCTAGCCGGTTGCGCTGCGGTTCAATTGTTGCCGTGACGCGGGGTCCGCCGATGCCGTGCAGCAGCTAGTTGGCGCCGGCTGGCCCCCATGGCGTTCAATCAGTGGGGTTTCCGCAGGGCGAATGAGCTTCGGTTCCTTCTGGGCCGTTGACGCAGTCAGTGCACAGCCCCAGGATCAGCGGCGCGGCGTGTGCCTGGAGCCGGAGGCAGCGCAGGCAGCGCGGACCCCTGAAAACCACGGCGGGCGGGTTGTGGGCCGCCGGAAGTGGTGTGGCGCCTGGGTAGACGGTGGCGAAGGCGGCCACGGTCAGCGGATGTTGCCGGCCAAGCCTTTGGTGAAGTTCCTCCGGTGTCCGAGCGGGATGCCGCATGCTGTTAGCCATCATCAACAGCGCTGCCTGGTAGCCGGCGAAAGTAGCTCTGCGTGACAGGAACAGGTCCGGGTTCACGGCGCTGACTCCGACAGCGAGCAGGTCGCCGTCGTCGAAGTCGTCAACGTTGTCGGTGACCAGGAACCGCGCGTCCGCGGCTACGGCGTCCGCCAGGAGTTGGCGGTCGGTGTCCCTGGTCGCGCTGAACCGCGCGGCGCCGACCCCAGTCGCGGACAAATCCTGGCCAGCCAGGCCTCTTACCACTGCCAAGCGGGTCATAGCGGGGCGGAGGTGACTGTCCGCCTCGTCCTCGGCCCGCTGACTCCAGGTCGCGTGATAGCCGCTCGCCTCTCCGGCGAACAGTATCAGCGAACGGGTTGCCGGCCGGGCCAGGACGTTCGCGTCGAGGAACACCGCGAAGGCGGGTTCACCCATCGGCGAATAACTCGGCCTCGACGTCCGCCGCTGACGCCTCGGCGAAGCGGCCCATCGAGTCATTCCACACGCGCATGAACTCCAAGTAAGGCACCCGGTGGCGGTTACCCACCTTGACCGAGCGGATCTCGCCCGCCGCGATGCGCCTGGAGACGGTGGAGCGTGACACGTTCAACCCGCGCGCCACTTCCTCTGGAGTCATCATGCGGGCTTTAGCGGTGACCACCACAGTGTCTCCCGCGCGGGACGCGCGGCGCACGTAGTCCACAAGCGCGGGGATCC
>JAITJZ010000139.1 GCA_031278655.1 Bifidobacteriaceae bacterium | reverse complement strand
GTCGGGGCTGCCCCAACTCGGGGGCCGACGGTAGACTGGACCGCCAGAAGCGAGGTCCACCATGCCACCTGTGATGACTGAGGAACAGATCGACGAGGCTCTGATGCTGGCCGACGCGGTGCTGGCCGCTGCTGGGCACTCCTACCACGACCCGGCGCATGAGGCGGATCTCCGCCAGGCGGGGCGCGGCAACATGACCATTGACGAAGTTGTCCGCCGGGGCATCGAGCGGATTCGCAGCCGTGGCTAGTTTCCCGGATTGGGACAGCTACTTCTGGCCGGGCACCCAGGTGCTCCGCAACCTCGTAGGCGAGCGAGACCAAGGCAGACTGAACGCCATCGAGGAAATGGCCGTCAAGTCGCGCACGTTTGACTTGGCAAGAGAGCCGGTTGCGGGCGGTTTCGACTTGGAGCACTTGCAGCGCATCCACCGCAGCCTGTTCCAGGACGTGTATGAGTGGGCCGGAGAATTGCGCACGGCTCCAGCCTTTCCAGTGACCATGGTCAAAGGTGGCCCGTCGCCGGCCTCCATCGCCGCAGGCGAGTACGGCGCTGACGACCGGTATCCATACCATTACTTCTCCGCCGGCGAGGGGATGGTTTCGCACCTGCGGACATGGTTCGCGCGGCTGAAAGAGTTGAGCGATCACACCAACCTGGACGGGCGCGCCTTCGCTGTCGCAATTGCCGAGCCCTGGGGTGAGATCAACGCCGCTCACCCGTTCCGGGAGGGCAACACTCGCGCTCAGGTCATGTTCTTCACCCAGTTGGCCGCCGAGCATGGCCATTTTCTCGACTATGAGCGCTTCGCCAGGGATGAGTGGTTCCGCGCGAAGTTCAGTGCCGGGCGATTCTTGGCGCAGCACAACACCGACGCCTCCCTGCTGGCCGAGGCCTTGGAGCAGGTGATCGACCAGCGTATGACCGGCAAACCTCGCGCCCGCGCAGGAATCCTGCCCGCCTATGAGCCGCACTACATCGCCGACCCCTGATGCCGAGGATGCTGGAGAGCAGCAGTTGAGGCAAAGCGTGATAGGCAAGTGGGCGAAGTGAGGCGGTCACCGGGTCATTGCCGGCGGTGGGGCCAGTCACGCCGTGGCCTTGCTCGGCGCGCACGACACCTCGTCGGTGAGGCAGGTCGCGCTCGCCGCCATCGGCGCTTCGAACAAGCAAAACGCGCCGCTGGTGGCCGCCAACAGCCAGGCTTTGACAACGGCGGCGCCCCGGGCGGGGACACGCCTGGCGCCTGTCGGGGCGCTTTGGGGGCTTGTTGCCTAGGATCGGCGATGTGCCAGCCGAGCGACGTCCCGGGCGAAGCGCTGAGCTTCGAGGAGGTCAACACCCGGAGCGGATCGACGGCGGGAGGGACGGGCTGCCCGTGGGTGCGTGTCGTCTTGGACGACGCCGAACTGCGGGACCTCTGGTTCGACCAGGAGGACGGCGGCGCCTCAGGCAATGCGGCGGTCGGCGAGGCGCCTCCCATTCCAGACGGCGCCACGGCCTTGTGGCTCTGCGCGGGGTGGGAGTCCCACGGGGTGGACAGGAAGATCGGGGGCGTGTACGGGTCCGATGGCGAGTGGGTGGTTGCCGCCTACGCCGTCCGATACGACACGGGCGATGAGATCGTGCCGGCCGTTGTCTGGGGGCGCCGCGCGGTCTTGTTCGTCGACGCGCCGCCTCCGAAGAGCGTGCGGATCAGGGTCGAGGAGCGCCTCGGCGGCGCGCGCGACGGATTGGTGACCTGGGGCGGCGCGCCCCCGGAGCCAAGCCCGGCGCCAACGGTTGAAGCGGAGTGACAGACCGGCCCAGCGCGTCGCTCCGACCGGCGCCCCGTGCCGGAACGCCAACCGTTATTGGCATAGACCCGAACAAGGTAGCGTCAGGCGAGGGCGCGGCCGCCTATTTCGCTGTCCCCTCGCCTGAGCCCGCCGTCCTCGCCAGTTCGGCGCTGGCTCAGCGGTCGCCGTAGTGTCCGCGGCATTGGGCGATCTCAACACCGGAGGCGGTTTCTCGGTAGACCAGGCGGTGCTGGTCGTCTATGCGCCGCGACCACCAGCCCGACCAGCCGCCGGTCAGTGGTTCTGGCTTGCCGATGCCTCGTTTCCCGTTCCGTTGAATGTCCGCGATCAACCGGTGGATCCGTTTCAACGCGCGCGCGTCACCTGTCCAAGAGAGGTAGCCTGCCCAGCCTTCGTCTGTGAAGCTCAGGGTCACGCGGCCGCTGCCTCTAGCTCATCCAGAGTCGTGACCATCGCGAACTCGCCGCGATCCGCCTGGGCGATCGACTCGCGCAGCGCCGCCCGGTTTGCCGGGCTGTCGAACGGGTCGTCGGGGGGATACTCCAACACCAATGGGACCGCGCGGCGCAAGACGATCTGCTTCATGAAGGCCCGCACCGCAGTCGATAAGTCCAGGCCGAGGCCCTCCACTATCGCCGTCGCCGCTGCCTTGGTCTCTGCGTCAACCCGAACTGTTACCGTTGCCAAGGCGCTCACTCTCCTAAGCTCTTTGATGAACATTGTCATGCTAATGGTAGAGTATCGTCGGCTATCGGCCGCCCCATCGGCGCGTGATCCATGCAGCGGCCAATTGGCCGCAGCGCCTGCCGGGCGCGGGAAGGAACCGCTGCGGAGCGCCAGCGTGTAGAACCGGCGCTCAGCCCGCGCTGGTCGCCGGGCCGCGGCCCAACTCCCCGGCAATCCACCGCGCCGACCGGCCCTGGTCATGATACTTCTCGACCGGGACCCTCTCGTCCAGGCTCAAGTGCTTGCGATGTCGTGCCAAGGAAGCGCAACCCCTCTCAGGCCGTGATGTGAACAACCACAACCTACCGAGGTGTTGCACTTCCGTTTGGAAACCGGGTTCACGCCATAAGCCTCGATTTGCTAGTATTCGTTAGAAATCGCTAGCGATTGTGGGGAAGCAACGCAAATGGACACTGTGCAACTGGCGACGAGGGTGGACAAGGCCCAGGATCGACTGTTCCGGGAGACCACGAGGCGCCTGGGCACGACACCGGCCGACGCGATGCGGGTTTTCGTGTCAGCGTTCAACGCCCACCGCGGGTTCCCGTTCGACGTGCGCCTGTCCCCGGACGCCGAGCCGTTCGAGACCGAGGAGGAGGCCGACGAGTTCGTCGGGCGGCTCTCGCGAAGGCTGCTCGATGAGGCGCGGTGAGCTTTGGACCGTCCTGGACAGCGGGTACGCCGCGAAACCCCCGCCCGCGCTGATCGTGCAGCCGCAGACGCCGGGCGATCTTGAGTCCGTGATCCTGGTCATGTTGACCACGTTCGACCGCCCCGAAACCCCAAGCCGGGTGGCGGTCGAGCCCACCGAGGCGAACGGACTGAGGGAGCGAAGCTGGGTGATGGCGGACAAACTGTTGACGGTGCCGAAGAGCTACTTGGGAACCCGCGTCGGCGCCGTCGCCGATGCCGAGTTGCGCGCTGTGTCGAGCGCCTTGGCGGCGGTGCTCGGCATCGGCAAGGACGATATTGTCTCCCTCCAGTGAGGCGGGAGGGGAGTCAAGCCGATTCGCCCCAGGGCTGGGTTAAGTGGGTCTTCGCAATTGAGGGTGTAGTCGGGGGTTGGGGTTGCGGCTGATCGGGCTTGGCTTGGCTGGGTGTGGCGTGGGGGGCTGGTGAGGGCCTTGCGCCAGGATAGTGGTGCTTCAACCGCCTACCGGCACCCCGACCCCCGCGAAGGGCGCGGGATCATGGAACGCCTCATCGCGTCGCTCGCCGCCGGCGTCCCAGCCGCGCTGGACGAGGTCCGCAAGCTCGGCCGCACCCTCAACCGGCGAGCCGCCGACATCCTGGCCTACTTCGAGCGGCCCCACACCTCCAACGGCCCCACCGAGGCCATCAACGGCCGCATCGAGAACCTCCGCGGCAACGCCCTCGGCTTCCGCAACATCCGCAACTACATCGCCCGCGCGCTCCTCGACACCGGCGGGTTCAGACCAAGGATGCGGCCCCTCCTCCAATGACCACTACACCCTCGTTTGCGAAGAGCAGGTTTGGGCCACCGGCGGCCTGACGTTGGCCGGCGACGGCGCCGTCGGCGCGGCTGACGGCCCCGTCGGCTCGATCTGGCGCCTACCCCCCACCTGATCCTCGGAGGGCGCCAGCACCGGCCCCTGGTTCCGCGAATACGTCAATTGCGAAACCCCGGGCGGCGCTGGCCAACCGGGCATCGCCCGTCCACAGTCGCTCGCAACCCGCGTCCAGATAAACCCTTCCGGCGTTTCGCGATCACCCCCAAGTGTCGCGCTCGCCGCCATCGGCGCTTCGAACAAGCAAAACGCGCCGCTGGTGGCCGCCAACAGCCAGGCTTTGACAACGGCGGCGCCCCGGGCGGGGACACGCCCGGGGCCTGTCGGGGCGCCTTGGGGGCTTGTTGCCTAGGATCGGCGATGTGACTGAGCCGCCGCTGGAACCCGCCACGCGGCCATCGCCTCCGCCGCCGCTGCGCCGGGCGCAAACCCCGCCGCCGCTGCCCCGGGTCGAGGGCGGCTTCAAAACGGTGCTGGCGGACCCGCCGTGGCGCTTCGCCAACCGCACCGGCAAGGTCGCCCCGGAGCACCGCCGCCTGGACCGCTACTCCACGCTGCCGCTGGAGCAGATCCGCCGCCTGCCAGTCCCAGACGTGGTGGCCGATGACGCCCACCTCTACTTGTGGGTGCCAAACGCCCTGCTGCCGCAGGGGCTGGGCGTGCTGGAGGCCTGGGGCTTCCGGTATGTCTCCAACATCGTGTGGGCCAAGCGCCGCAAGGACGGCGGCCCGGACGGGCGCGGCGTCGGCTTCTATTTCCGCAACGTCACCGAGCTGGTCTTGTTCGGGGTGCGCGGCTCGTTGCGCACCCTGGCCCCGGCCCGCTCCCAGGTCAACCTGATCGAGACCCGCAAGCGCGAGCACTCGCGCAAACCGGACGAGTTGTACGGCCTGATCGAGGCCTGCTCGCCGGCCCCCTACCTGGAGTTGTTCGCCCGCCACCCGCGCCCAGGCTGGACCGCCTGGGGCGATGAGGCAGCGCCCGATGCCGTCCGCCGCGGCCGCCAGCACAAGGGTTACGCGGGCGGACGGCTTGCCGAAGAGTCGTTGGCTGGCGGATTTGATCCGGGGCGCTGGTCGCGAGCGGTGGCCGGATGAAGTGCTCGGCCTGGCGGGCGCCTTTCCTGACTTCCCATTGAACGCGGCCGCCCCGGCCCGGGACGAGGTGCCTCAAGGTCAAGTGCCCGCGTAGCGCTGCCCGTGCCTCATAGTTTTTTGCCCGCGAAACGGGGCTGGTTCGGGACAGTTTGACGCCTTTCGGGTCGGGGGGCTTGGGTTTGGCGGCGGCTTCGAGGCGCCGGGTCTTGGCGGCGACCATCCGGATCAGGTCGCGTTGGGCGCGGTTCGGCGGTCGACGCGCTGGTGGTCGCGGCGGCGGAGCCGGGGGGTTGCGTCCTGACCTCGGACGCCAAGGACCTGGGTGCCATCGCCGCCAACGCGGCGGGCGTCGCCGTTGCCGTCATCTGATCTGATCTGACCGGCCCGGCCGCCGGACTTGCGCTGGCCAACCATCGCGGGCATAGCGCCGCGGTCAGCCGCCGTCGCGGCGGGGCTCAGCGGGCCCCCGGGCTCCTCCTCCCGCTCAAGGCGAGCATCGACGCGGATCGGCGGCCGGGCCGGTTCTTGCTGACAGGCTCGGCCGATCTGCTGAACGTCAAAGGCGTCGGCGACTCGCTGGCCGGCCGGGTCGAGACCGTTGAGATCATGCCCCTCAGCCAGGGCGAGTTGGAACGCCGGGAGGCGCCAGAGGATTTTGTGACCTGGCTGACGTCGGGAGGCGCCGCCGGCCAGTTCGCCTCGCTCGACCCGGACGCCATCTTCAGGGGTGGACTGCCGGAACCCGCCCAGCGCAGCGGGCCGCGAGCCCGGCGGTGGTTCACCTCTTATGTGGACCGGCTGGCCGGGCATGACGCGCGCGAACTGGCGCATGGCGCCTATGCGGACCGCCTGCGGGCCTTGCTCGGCCGGATCGCGGCGCGGGGTTTGGCCGAACTGGTCAAAGCCAACGTTGCCCGCGACCTTGACGTGGCCGAGTCGACGGCCGGCGCTTATCTGCGCCTGGCCCGGGACATGCGCTTGGTGGTCGAACTCCCGGCCTGGAACCGCCCGCCCCGCAAGCGCCTGGCCCGCCGGCCCAAGGTTTGCCTGCTGGACACTGGGCTGGCGGCTGCGCTGGCCGGCTTCGCCCCGGCGAAGGCCGCCCAAGTGGGCGGGCGGGAGTTCTATGGCGCCTTGGTCGAGCAGTTCGCGGCTTTGGAGTTGGCCAAGCAGAGCGGCTGGAGCGCCACTCCGTTTGGCCTGCACCATTTCCGGGATCTCGACGGCCTCGAGGTGGACCTGGTGCTTGGGACCGATCAGAACACGCTGATCGCCATCGAGGTCAAGGCCACCAGCACGCCGGCGGCCAAGCACTGGAGCAATCTGGCCGCTTTGCGCCGCCGCTTGGCGGGGCGGGAATTCATTGGCGTGCTGCTGCACACCGGCTCGTTCGCCGCCCGCGTGCATGATTGGCTTCACGTTCTGCCGCTCACGGCCCTGTGGCGCCACACGCCGTAGGCCGCCACCCCAGCGTACCGGGGTCCGGCGGTTGGACGATGCCGCCCCGCCCGCCTTGCGCGCGGCCCCGCCGCGCCGTCCTAAAGGCCGCGCTCGCCTACCTCTTCAGCTCCCCTTGGCGCGGACCGTAGTCGACCAGCCGCTGGCTTGGCCGGAGTGGGCTGGTTCTCAGGCCGGTCCGAGGTACTCGGCGAGGGCTCGGCGCACCACGGCGCTGGGCGTGGTCCGGTCCAGGGCGGCGCGCTCGACCAGGGCCAGATCCATCGTGGCGGGCAACCGCACGGTGCGGCTCGGGGAAGCGCCGCCGCGCCCGAGCCTGGGCCGCCCTGGCTGGAGCTCCCAGTCGCGGAACCCCGCCTCGGCCTCGGCGGTGATCGCGTCCGCCATCGCGTCGTCTACAGGCCGGCCGGCGGAAGTGTGGCCGTATAGCGTCATCCGAGTTTTCCCTTCTTGGCTCGCCGGATCAGGTCGATGGTGGCCTTGCGCGCCGCCATGCGGTGAACGCGCAGGTAGTCGCCGCCGCCGAGGTCCACCCACAGGCTCTCCAAAGTGTTGCCGGCGCGGTCCGGGCCGAGGGCGGGCCAGCGCGTCGAGCCGTCTTCTCGGATGGTGAAGAGCGTCTCGAACGCATTGGCGAACGCCCTGGCGATCTCCGCGTCGGAGACGCCGTGCTTGCGCGCGTTCGGGTGGATCCGCAACACACTTAAGAAGTGTAGGCCAAAACTGTAGGACAGATAACCCGCATCTGCGCGCGTTCACGTTCGGGCACGTCCGCCAGCTGGGCGCGGTCGCCCCCCGGCCTGGCCGTCCCCCGTGGCCGCCAGCACAAGGGTTACGCTGGCGGCCAGCTAGTCGAAGAGTCGTTGGCTGGCGGATTTGATCCGGGGCGCTGGTCGCGAGCGGTGGCCTGATGAAGTGCTCGGCCTGGCGGGCACCTTCCCTGACGTCCCATTGAACGCGGCCGCCCCGGCCCGGGCGCCTTGCCTCATGTCAAGCCAACCGGGGCGCTGGCTCCCACCGTC
The DNA here is from genome assembly GCA_031278655.1 of Bifidobacteriaceae bacterium. Taxonomy (GTDB): domain Bacteria; phylum Actinomycetota; class Actinomycetes; order Actinomycetales; family WQXJ01; genus JAIRTF01. The sequence goes on along the minus strand of JAITJZ010000139.1, from coordinate 666 downwards.
TGAACAGAACGAAAAGCGCTGGTCAGCGCGTTTCGTTCACAGCAGCCAGTTGGTTGACGGCCCTGCCCGCTGGGTCCTGGTTCCCTCGCCGCCCCTACCAGGGTCCCAGTACTCCTTCAACTGGTCGCCCGTTCCCCTACGACCGGAAAACGATCCCTCCGCCGGGCCTTTGAGAGTCAGAAACCCCAGGTGGTCGCCCAGGTGTCAGTCCTAGCGTTTAGGCTTGGTGGCGCTATGGAACACGCGCCGCCCGCTCTGATAGACCTGACACGCTTGCCCTCCCTGGCGCCCGCCTTGCGGGACGGGGATGACGCCCTGCCCGGCCAGACGGGCCAAGCCGTCAGCCAAGACCCGGGCGAAACACCCGGCGGGGGCCGCCCCAGCCAACCCGGCGAGTCCGGCCGCCCCGGCCAACCTGGCCCCACCGGCGGGGCGGATGGCTCCGAGGCGGCGGCCCGCGCCGCCCAGCGCCTGCTCGGCGGGCTGAACGCGGAGCAAAAAGCGGCCGTCACCCACCAGGGCACGCCGCTGCTGATCGTGGCCGGGGCCGGCTCGGGCAAGACCAGGGTGCTGACCCGTCGCATCGCCTACCTGCTGGCCACCGGCCAGGCCCGCCCGGGCGAGATCATCGCCATCACCTTCACCAACAAGGCCGCCGCCGAGATG
>JAITJZ010000087.1 GCA_031278655.1 Bifidobacteriaceae bacterium | reverse complement strand
TGGGCGCCTCACCGGCGCCTTCGACCCCCTTTTATCCACAGGGCGCGGTCTTGTCAAGCCCTTTCTTTTGGGCGCGTTCTCACAGGTCAGCCACCTATCCACAAGTTTCCACAGGGTTCATCCACAAGCAGGCGACCGTTATCAACAGGCTCTCCGGAGCAGTTGCGTTTCCTGTGGAAAACCCTGGGGACAATGTCTCTCGCTTCCGGGCCAAGCGGCTGACTGCGCGGCATCGACTGGCGGCATTCCGGGTGTTGCGAGGAGTGGCCGCGCGGCGCGGCATTCGGCAGCGTGTGGCGGCGTCCTCGGCGAAATGACCACCTAGATGCGGCCGGGGCGGGAGTGGGGGCACTCAGCTGGGCTTCACCCGGGGATGGACGGCGCGGCCGGCGGCTGAAGCCCAGCGCGAGTCGGAACTGGGGCCACAGCGCGCGGGGTTTCAGTTGGGCCTGGGCGCCGCCCAGGCCCGCCGAGGGGTTCGCCCCGAAGACCACCGACTCTGAGTTGATCACCGTGGCGGTGCTAGGCGCGCGGCATCGGGCGGGGCTGGGTTTGGAGTGGTCTAATTGACCACTCAACGCGGTGTTGGCCCTCGAGTGGTCGATTTGACCACTCGACGCGGCCCGCCCCCTGACGACCCCAAACTATCGCGGCGGCCTGACCTGGCCAAACACGAAAACCCGGCCCGGCGGCATCGGGCGGGGCTAGATCTGGAGTGGTCAAATTGACCACTCAACGCGGTTTTGGCCCTCGAGTGGTCAATTTGACCACTCGCGCCTGGGCGCGCCTGGGCGGGCCGGGGCCTGGGCTCGGTGCTGACGTGCGGAAACGCTGGGGCGCGGGCGGGCCAGGGCTTGGCTCGTGTTTCGGTGACGGCGGGTGGCGGGCCGAAGGGAGCGGGTGGCGGATGTTGGTGTCGGCGTCGGCATCAAGAGGAGGTGTTGACTTGGGTGGGGCGGGCGGGGTGGAAGCGGCCGCGCAGACCGGGGGTGACCAGGACCGCGTCGCGGTCCTGGATGACTGCCTCGAAGGCGTCCGGGCCGCAGGCCAGAGCCTGGTATTGGTCCAGGGCCCATTCGGCGCCCCGGACCAGGATGGCGGTCGAATAGGCTTCGGCCGCCGCGCCGGCGGCCGCGACAACGCTGACCGCGCCCACGCCCGAGTCCGCCGGCCGGCCGGTGTCCGGGTTCAACACGTCGCGCGCCGCCAGCGCGGCGGCGGGCCGGCTCGGGCCGCCAGGGCCGGCGCCGCCGGCTCTGAGGGCGTTGCTCGAGGTCGAGAGCGATCCCGCGATCAGTTCGAGGTGGCCGATCACCTGCCCGGCCGCCGCGCCCACGGCCGCCAGGCCGACGCGCCAGGGACGCCCGCCCGGATGGCGACCCCAGACCGCGACCGATGACGTGCCCAGGGTGACCAGGGCACTGGCGGCGCCGTTCGAGCGCAGAAGGTCGCGCACGGCATCGGCGGTCTGGCCCTTGGCGAGGCCGCCCAAGTCCAGTTGGGCGTCACCGGTCAGGCGCCACCTGGGCGGCGCGTCCGGGTCGCGGCCGTCGCGGCCCACGCCGCCGACAGGCTCGAGGCGGTCCGGCCCGCGTGTGGCCAGCGCCGCCACCAGCGCAGATGGCTCGGGCGGAGCGGGCGCGGCCTGCTCCCAGGCCTGGACCAGCCGTCCGAGCGTCGGGTCGTAGGCGCCGCCGCTGAGGGCGGCCAGCCGCTTCGCCTGGCGCAGGAGCGCGTCCGTGCGCGGATCGACCGCGACCGGCGCGCCCTCGGCGCGGTTCAGGCGCCCGACGTCGCTGGTCGGACGGAAGCGCGACCAGATCGCCTCCAGCGCTTCGACCAGGGCCCGCGCCTGGGGCAGCGATTCGGCCGCCGTGACGCCGTGGGCCGTGGCGGCGTGGGCCGTGACGCCGACGGCCGTGCCCATGGCCGGGAATTCGGCCGATGCCGTGTGGCCGGCGCCCGGGATCACAACGGCCCTCGGCCGGGGCCGGGGACTTCGCGCCAGCCCCCCCGCGCCAGGCTCGGCTGGGCCGAGCCTCCGGCCCCGGGCCGATCATGACCGCCGCGTTCGCCGGCGGCGGCGCCTCCGCGGGCCAGGATCATTCGGGGTCCTCGGCCCAGGCCTCCTGGGCTTGGCGCATGGCCTTGACAGCGCCTTCCACGAACTGCTCGTGCGCCCAGGTCGCGCCCGATATGACATCGACCTCCTGCGGGTAGCCGACGGCGATCAACTCGGCCGCGTAGCGGTCGAAGGCCGCCACCGCCGCCTGCGCCTTGGCGTAATAGGCGTCGTTGGCGACCTCGCCGGAGGAGTCCTTGCCGTAGTTCTCATCCTTGGGCGTGCCGTCCTCCAAGATGACGTCGAATTCGCAGGCCACCACGGCGCCGCCGCTGACCTCGATGGTGACGCGCCCGATGGCGCCGTCCTCGTCCTCGCCCGATGTCGCCGCATAGGTCCCGTCCGCCAGCGGTTTGTCGGTGTCAACCGACGGTCCGCCGCAGCCGGCCAGCACAGCGGCCAGCGCCGCCAGCGCCGCCGGGGCGGCCAGCCGCCCCGGCCGGCCAGCGGCCCGCGCCGGCGTCAACCGGCCATCGGCCAGCCCCGGCGTCAACCGGCCAGCGGCCCTGGCCGCGGGCTTGCCAAAGGAACCGCCGCGCGGGGCGGAAACTGTGCCCGGCACGGCATCGGGCAACGGCCGGCCGCCCTGCTCAGGCGACATGCCCGGCCTCCTTCAAAACCTGGCCCGGGCGGGCGGCGCGGTGCCTGATCTCTTGGACGATCCGCCCGTGGTCCAAGCGGACCTCGCGTTCGCCCTGGGCGGCCACGGCTGGGTCGTGGGTGACCACGATCAGGGTTGTGCCCTGCTCGTGCAGCTGGGCGAACAGGTCCAGCACAATGCGTTCGTTGTCGGCGTCGAGGTTGCCGGTCGGCTCGTCGGCCAGGACCAGTTTGGGGTAGTTGATCAGCGCCCGGGCGATGCAAACGCGTTGCTGCTCGCCGCCGGAGAGTTGGCTGGGCAGGTGCGTGGCCCGCTCCGCCAAGCCGACCCGCCCGAGCGCGGCCAGCGCCTCAGACTCGTCCGGGAGGGAGTGGTAGTACTGGGCCACCATCACGTTCTCGAGCGCCGTCAGGTGGCCTATCATGTGGAACTTCTGGAAGATCAGCCCCACCGTCTCGCGGCGCACCTGGGTCAGTTCCTTGGCGCCCAGCGCCGAGAGGTCGCGCCCGTCCAGGCGCACGGCGCCGGCGGTCGGTTGGTCCATGCAGCCCACAATGTTCATCAGCGTTGTCTTGCCGGAGCCGGACGGCCCCACAATCGACAACCATTCCCCCTGGTCAACGTTGAGTGTGACCTGGTCGAGGGCCTTCAGCGGCCCATAGACCTTGGACAGGTCCGCGATCTCCAGCAGCGGTCCGCCAGCATTCGGCTCCACGGTTTCCTCATTCTCCTCTCAGGACTATGGCCGGGTCGACCTCGGCGGCGCGGCGCACTGGGACGCGGTTGGCCAGCCAGGTCACGCCGACGGCGGCGGCGCAGGTGGCCGCCGCCAGCGGCCACGAGAAGGCCGGCACGCGGTGGAAGACATTGTCGCTGATCGCCACCGCCAGCGCGTAGCCGATCACCACCCCGCCGATCCCGCCGACAACGCCCAGGACCATGCCTTCGGCCATGAATTCGGCCACGACCGACCGGTTGGACGCCCCCAGCGCTTTGCGCAGCCCGATCTCGGTTCGGCGCTCGGCGACCACCGCCATCATGGTGGTCGACACCCCGATCATGGTCAGGGCCAGCACAATCAGGCTGACGATCACCAGCAGCGATTGGAGCATGTCGAGGACGTAGGTGTCGGATTGGGTCAGCCGTTTGACGGGCGCCGCCCGGACCGCCGGTTGGGCAGATTGGGCAGATTGGTCAGGTTGGGCAGATTGGCCCGGTTGCTCGGCGTTGATGGATTCGGCCAGGGCCGCGATCTGGTCCGGCTGCGACGCGATCGAGAACTCGACCACGTCGTAACCGCCCGGCCCGGCCAGCGCCTCGGCGTCCGCCAGCGACATCGCCACCAGCGCGTCCTCCGAGCCGCCGGTCGACAGCACCCCGGTGATGGTGAAGGGGTGGGCCACCGGCCCCTCGGCGTCCGTGCCGACCACGACGGAGACCGCCTCGCCCGCGCCCAGCGCCGTCACCGCCGCCACGTCCGATCCGATCAGCAGTTCGCCGGCGCGTTCCGGCCAGGCGCCCTCGACGTGCCAGTACGGGCTGACAGTTCGAGCCGACTCCAAGTCAGTGCCTGAAGCTAGGAACGGCTGTTCGTTTATGCGCACGTTGAAGTAGCGGTAGGGGGCGAAGCCGATGAGTTGTTCGGCGCTGATCGTCCCGGCCACCGCCTCGGCCGCCTCCGGGGTCACAGCCTCGGCCCCGTCCGCAGGCAGGACCAGCAGGTTCGCCCCGTAGGAGCGCATTTCGCGGCTCATCTGCCGGGGAATGTCGAGCGCGATCGACGCCAGCGAGAACAGGGTGGTCGCGCCGATGGCCACGGCCGCCACCGCGATCGCCACCCGCGAGCGCCGCCGCGTCACCGACCGCGCGATCATCCGCGCCGCCATCTTCCGCCGCCCCCGCTTGGCCGCCTTGGGGTCACCGCCGATGCCGTCTGCCCGCCCGCCGCCGCCACCGCCCGTCACGCTGCCGGGCGCCTGATCGGCTGGTTTGGCTGGTGTTGACATGGGGCTCACCGCCCGTGCAGGACGTTCGCCGGCTTCAGGGCCAGCAACGCCCGGATCGAGGGCAGTGAGCCCGCCAACACCACCAACGCCACCAGCACCGCCACCAACGCCGCCACCAGCGGGCGGGCGGCGATGGCCGAGCCGAAGACCATGTGGCCAACCACCTGCGCGAAGCCGAGTCCCAAGGCGTAGCCGACGGCCGCGCCCGCCACCCCGACCACGGCCATCTCCGTCAGAATCAGGCCCACCACCGCGCCGTTGCGGGCGCCCACGGCCTTGAGCAGGCCGATCTCCGGGGCTCGCTCCATGACCGAGGCGGTCACAAGGTTGGCTATGCCGAGGGCGGAGGCGACCAGGGCCAGGACCGTCACCAGCAGCATCAGCAACTGCGTCTTCTGCAAGATGGCGCCCTCCGACTCGGCCACCTGTCGCACCGGCTTGGCCACCGAATCGGTCAGCACTTCCTCGATCTGGTAAGCGATCGAGGAAACGTAGGCCGTGCAGTACCAAGTCTCCATCTCCCTGGTGCTGAGGCTGGCCGGATTGCGGGCCGCCTTGCGGGCCAGGTCGTTGTCCGGCGTGGTCAGGGCGCTGACCTCGAGTTTGTCGACCAGGCCGGGTTTGGCCGCGAGGCGCTGGACCACGGCCAGCGGCAGGACGATGGTCTGGTCCTCCTCGCCGCCGGAGGCGAACACGCCCGCGACCTGGGCCTTGTGCTGGCCGTTAGCGGTCGCCAAGGTCAGCCAGTCGCCTATGGCAATGCCCCGCGATTCGGCCAACTCCGCCCCAACCATGGCCAGGTCCTCGTCTTGGTCGGCGATCCACCCGCCCTCGACGTCCCACCAGGAGCGCAAGTTGATGACGCCGGCGTTGACGTGTTCGCCGGTCGGGGCCATGATCTGATGCGAGAACCAGGTGCCGGTCAACTGGACCTCGGCCGCGTCAAGCTCCGCCACCTCGGCTGTGACGGAGACGAAGGGCGCGAAGTCGACAATGTTGAAAGCCCAGAAAATAGATTTGATCTTCGGGATCTCGTCTTCGACCAGCCCCGCTCCGGTGGCCAGGCCGCCGGCCTCGACCTGGTAGAGATCTTCGATCACGGCCGCGCCCATCGGCTGCACCACGATGTTCGCGCCGTAGGTCTTGAGTTCCTGGTTGACCTTGTCGCCGACGTCGAACATGACTCCCAGCATGGCCGTCGCCACGGCCGCGCCCAGAGCGATCGTCAGCGCGATCATGACGCGCTTGCCGCGCTGGCGCGTCAGCGCGCCCCTGACCATTCTGAAGAACAATGCTGCCTCCCCGATCAGGCGAAGTGCCCGGCGCCGGCTTCGAGGTCGGCCAGGTCCACGGTCAAGGTGGCGTCCACCAGGTCGTATTCGAGCGGGATGGGGTTGCAGCCGCCCTTGAAGCCGATGGTGGCGATGTTCATCACCACGTCGCAGAGGCGGCAGATGATCTTGCCGTCCTTCTCGTAGTAGCCGGTGTCGCCGCAAACCTCGCAGGCGTCCAGCCCCACGCCGTAGGCCACGCCGTTCTTCTTGATGACGATGAAGCGGACCACGGTGCCATTGGCCGTGGTGTAGGCGAAGCGATGCAGATGGCCGTCGTCAATCCGGTCCAACGGGATCACCGCCAGGCCGTCGACCTGCTCGAACGGTTCCGGCGGGGACAGTTGCGGCCCCCGGGCCTCAATGGCGACGCCAGCCGTAACGGTCAGGCCCATGGCGGCGTAGCTGAGCAGCACCGCGCGCGAGTAACGCCGGCGCGAGCGAGCCGCGGCTTGGCGCAGGCGCGCTGCGGCCGGGTTGAAACCCGCCCCGGCGGGGCGGCGGGCCAGCGCCCAAGCGGCCACCGGCACGGCGGCGCTGGCCGCGATCAGGGCGGCCGTTTGCAGGGCCTCATGGTTGATGATCCACGCCATCGCCCGGAACAGCCATGACGGGAAGGTCATGTACCACTGGGCGCGGACCGCCCTCAAGACCAGCACCAGTTGGAACACGGCCACAATCCCGAAGGCGAGGCTGGTGCAGATCAGGCGCACCAACTCGCCCTGGGGCCGGGCGCCCGGGCCGCGCCCGGCGGGGCGTTCGGGACGGGCCGGCGCGCTGGCGCTGCGGAACAGGGTCAGCGCCGCCACCCAGACCAGCGCCGCCCCGCCGGCGAAGCCGATCACTCGCAGCAGCATCTCGGTCGAGGCCGGGCTTTCGCCCGGCACCACGAAGCCGGTCAGTTGCAGCGCCACCGCCGGCACCGCCCGCGCCGTCACCAGCGCGGCCATCAGTCCAACCGCCAGCGCCCCAGCCCGGCCCGCCAACGACCGGGCCCGGCCCAACAGCGACCGGCCCAACAGCGACCGGCCGGAAGCCCTCGCCGCTGGAACCGCGGCGGAGGCTGGGACCGGGCGGACGGCATCGGCGGAAGTGTGGCCCTGAGCTGCAGAAACGGCCGTGGACGCCCGCCGCGGGCGGACGGCATCGGCGGATGGGCGGCGCCGGCTCGACAGCCAAACCCAGGCGACGAACCACAACTCCAGCGCGACGGCCGGCGTGATGGTCCAAAGATTGACCGTCTCGCGGTTGACCAGCGTGGTGGTCTCGCGCAGAACGGTCAGCGCCAACCCGGCCAGGGCGCCGGCGCCCGTGCCCCAAGCCGTCGCGCGCGCCCAGCCCCGCCGCCCCCCGAGCGCGCGGAACTGGGCGAACGCCAACGCCAGCAGCAAGGCCGGGGGCGCGGCCCCCGCTATCACCTGAATGAACTGCCCCAGCAAGGGCGCCCCCGTTTCTGTGGTGGATTTGTGGTGGTCAGCCGCCAATCGGCTTGACGGCGCCTGACCGTTCTACCACTACTACCACTCGCGCCCGTCCCACTGGAAATTGGTCCACTCGGCCACCAGCGGCTCGGTCCAGAACTTGCCGGTGACGCCGGTCTCCTTGTCGACGTGGAGGACGTGGCCGTTCTCCTCGGGGGAGTGGATGATGAAGCGGACGGTGTACTCGCCGGCCGGCAGCGCGATGTTGGCGCCGTAGTGCGGCCCGTCAGAGGCGTTCATCTGCATGAAGGTGCCCTCTTGCTGGAGCGATCCGTCCCCGTTGAGGATTTCGTAGTCGACGGTCAGGTTCGGGACGAACTGGCCCACGCCGTAGCCCAGGTCGTTCTCGCCGGCGGAGATGTCGGCCTCGATGTGGAAGTCAGATTCGGCGGCGGACAGGCCCATGTTGGCGGGCTCCATGTCGACCGGTTGGAAGTAGACGCCCGCGACCTCCAACGGGGGCAGGGAGATGTCATCCCCGATGGGGACCTCGGTGAAGCCGGCGGCGCCCTCGTCGCCGGGGGCGGGGGCGGCCTGGTCGGCGGAGTCGTCTGTGGTGTCGGTGGTGTCGGCGCCGTCGTTGTTTGAGCAGCTTGCCAGGCCCATGGTCAGGGCCAGGGCCAGGACCGGCAGGCCCATGGCGGTCGAGAGGATGCGAGCTTTCATGAGGTTTTCTCCGATACGGTGTTGATTGGTTGTAGGGGTTGTGCTTGTTCTTCTGGTTGTGTTTGCGCTTGTCGTGGGGGTTTTTCGGTTGACGATGCCGTTGACGATGCCGTTGACGGCCCCGTTGACGATGCCGTTGACGGCCCCGTTGGCGCTCCCGGCGGCGGCGCCTCGGCGGCCCGTCGCTTGGCCCGCCGCGAGGCGACCATGAACAGGGTCAAGATCAGCGCCACCACCACGACTTGCGCGCTGATGGTCTCGACCGTGGGATAGAAGCCCAACAGATCGACCGATGGGATGCCGGGGATGGCTGTCACCGTCATGGCGTTGCCCTCCTGCAGCTCCTTGATTCCGGAGCCGGCGAAGGTGAAGGCCAGCAGCGCCAGCAGGACTGAGGTCGCCAGGAAGAAGGGGCGCAGCGGGATCTTGATCGCCAGGTAGCGGATGGCGAAGTAGACCGCGACCAGCAGGACCAGGCCCACTGCCAATCCGAGCCAGATTGTGTCCTCGCTCTGGGCGCGCAGCGCCTGGAAGAACAAGATGACTTCCGCGCCCTCGCGGAAGACGGCCAGGAAGGCGACCAGCGCCAGGGACAGGGTCGAGCCGCTGGACAGCGACTTCTGGGTTTTGTCTGCCACGTAGCGGCTCCAGGCGGCCGCGTCCGATTTGGCGAAGATCCAGTTCGACACCCAGATCAGCATGGCGACAGCGATCAGGACGGTGACGCCTTCGATGATCTCCTGGTTGGCGCCCGCCAATTCGGTGATCGCGTTGACGGCGAAGGCCAGGGCAACGCTGGCGGCCAGGGCCAGCCAGACGCCGGCCCAGACCACTTTGAGTTTGTTGGCGTTGTCCGATTTGATGAGGTAGGCGATGATCGCGCCGACCACCAAGATGGCCTCCAGACCTTCGCGCAGAATGATCACCAGCGCGTCGAGGAAGGTCTTGAACGGGTTGGAGCGCGAGCCGTCGAGCCTGGCCGCGTCCTCCTCCACCATCCGCTGAAGCTCGTCGATCTGGGCGCGCACGTCTTCCTCGGACCCGCCCGCCAGCATTGTTTTCTTGATCTGGGCGAATTGGTATTCGACCGCGGTGGCGCGGTCGCCGGAGAGGTGCGCCATGACGATCTTCTCGAAACCGCGTTCCTCGTAGCAGCCGTAGTAGGCGTTGTCGACGCGGTTCTTGGCGGCCTCGGCCTGGCCTTGGACGTAGATGTTGTAGGCGTCGTCGGTGAATTCGACCATTTGGCTGGCCACGTCTGACCAGGTCTCGGGGTTGGGGTCGCAGGTTTGGGGCGTGTCCGCGGTCGGCGCAGCCGCGCAGCCCGCCAACACCAAACCGCAGGACAGGGCCAGGAAGGCGAGTGTCTTGCGGATCATGGGCCGGCCTCCGGGGTTGTGAGTTTCGCAACAGAGCGCTTCTGAAATCGAAGCAAGGGCAGTCTAACCTATCGCTCGCCCAGAACAACAAAACGCGTAGCCGAGAGTTCCGCAAGTGTTTGCCGGAACGTCGGCTGGAGTTCAACCTCCGTTCAACTTCGGCTGGAAGTCTCTTAGGCGGGATCGGGGGACCCCGGCCGATCGCGTGAGAACCCGCGCGAAAGCGGCTGAGACAAATGTCAGACTTCGCCAGTAAGGGTTTCCATGACCGACACCGCTCTGATCGAGCGAGCCCCAGCCGAGGACAAGCCCCGCCGTGTCAAGACGGCGGCCGGCGCGGCCGACCGCGTTTTCCGGTATGGCGCGCACGGCTCTGGGGTGCTGGTCCTGGCGATCATGACGCTGGTGGGGCTGTTCCTGGCGATCAGGGGCGCCGAGGCGATCAACGCCGCCGGCGGCCGGTTCTTGACGGAACAGGATTGGGAGCCCAACTCGGGGCGGTTCGGGATCGCCGCGGTGCTGTTCGGGACCATCGCCATAGCGCTGATCGCCATTGTGGTGGCGTTGCCGCTGGCGCTCGGGACCGCGACCTACATCAGCGAGTACGCCCCGGCCGGGATCAAGTCGTTCTTGGTCGGCGTGGTCGATTTGATGGCGGCGATCCCTTCGGTGGTGTACGGGCTGTGGGGGTTCTTCTGGCTGGAGGGCAATCTCCTGCCGGTGGCGCGCTGGATCGCCACCAATTTCGCCTGGATCCCCATCTTCAAGGTGTCGCGTTTCGACCCGCAGGACCCGTTGGCCACGCCCACGGTCTTCACCGCCTCGGCCACCCTGGCCGGATTGGTGGTGGCGATGATGGTGGCGCCGATCGCCTGCTCGGTCATGCGTGAGGTCTTCGCCCAGGCGCCGGTCGGCGAACGTGAGGGCGCGTTGGCGCTGGGCGCCTCGAAGTGGGGGATGATCCGCTCGGTCGTCTATCCCTTCGGGCGGGGCGGGATCATTGGCGGCACCATGTTGGGGCTTGGCCGCGCCCTCGGCGAGACCATAGCCGTGTACTTGGTCATCTCCCCGATTTTCGTCATCAACTGGGAGATTTTGTCGACCGGCACCAACTCCATCTCGTCGTTGATCGCGCTGCGCTACGGCGAAGCCTCCAGCTTTGAGCTTTCCGCCCTGATGGCGGCCGGGTTGGCGTTGTTCGCGGTGACCATGGTGGTGAACTTCGCGGCCGGGATCATCATCCAGCGCTCGCGCTCCGGAGAGTCGAGTTGAGGCCCCGCCGATGACGACCACCGCAGCCCCAGCCCCGGTCCCGCCGGGTTCGCAGCCGCCGCCGTTCGGGCCGCCGATGCCGTCTGGCCCGGTCCCAGCCCCGGCGACGGCGCCGGCGCCAGCCGCCGGACCAGCTTCGGCGACCGCGCGGGCCGCGTCCGGCGTTCAGCGCCGCCCGATCAACCCGGAGCGCTACCCGCGCACCCGGCTGCCCGGCGCGGACGCGGAGGCGGGCGCGGAGGCGGGCGCGGGCGCGGGCGCGGGCCAAGGCGCTGGCCGGCCGGAGACCCGCCGCAACCTGGCCAAGCTGCGACGTGAGGATGTGCTGCGAATTGTTGGCGCGGCATCGGCGGCGGTGGCTTTGACGGCTTGGCTGTACACCCAAGTGTTGCCCGGCCGGGGCGCGCTGAGCTTTGTGCTGGTGGCGTACGCGCTGTTCCTGGGCTTCTTTGTGGCCCTGGTCTGGTTGGACGAGGACCGCGTGGCGGTCTGGGACCGGCTCGCCGGGGTGGTCATCCACTCGGCCGCCATCACGCTGCTGGCGGCGCTGGCTGTGGTGGTGGTGTTCACGCTGGCGCGCGGGTCGGAGGCGTTCACGCACCTGAACTTCTGGACCGACGACATGTCGATGGCGGGCCCGTTGGACCCGCTGACTTTGGGCGGCATGGCCCACGGGGCGGTCGGCACGCTGATAATGATCGCCTTCGCCTTGGCCATCTCGATCCCGCTGGGCCTGGCCTGCGCCGTCTTCTTGTCCGAGTTCCCCTCGCCGCTGGCGCGCCTGGTGCGCACGGTGGTGGAGGCGATGACGGCGTTGCCGTCGATCATCTGCGGGTTGTTCATCTACGCGACCTATGTGCTCGCGTTCGGGTTCGACAAGTCGGCTTTCGCGGCCTCGTTGGCGATCACCATCATGATTCTGCCGATCATTGTGCGCTCGGCGGATGTGGTGCTGCGCTTGGTCCCGGCCACGCTCAAGGAGGCGGCCCTGGCCACCGGCGCGAGCCGTTGGCGGACTGTTTGGCGGGTGGTCCTGCCGACCGCCCGCTCGGGTTTGACCACGGCCATTGTGCTGGGCACGGCGCGGGGGATCGGGGAGACCTCGCCGGTGTTGTTGACGGCCGGTTACACCACTTATTTCAATTTCAATCCTTTCTCCGGCCCCATGGTGTCGCTGCCGTTCGCCACCTTCACGCTGGTCAAGTCCTCCGAGCCGACTCAGATCGCGCGCGGTTTCGGGGCGGCGGCGGTGCTGATGGCGATGGTCTTCGCCCTGTTCTGGGCGGCCCGGCGGATTGGCGGCAAGGGCGCCGGGGTGCTCTCGGAGCGCGGCGAGCGCCGGGCGCGGGCGGCTTCCGCCCGCGACGCCCAGCGTTTCGCCTCGCGCCACCTGCGTCAGGCGGTCGAGGACTTCGAGGACGCCCAGGCGCCTCTGCAAGCCTTGGGCGGTGCCCGATGACGCCCCCCACCCGCCGCTCCCGGGGCGCCGCGCACGTCTTGCGGCGCTTGGCGGCGGCGCTCGGGGCGGCGGTCTTGGCGCTGGTGGCTTTGGGGGCGCCGGCCGCGGGGCCGGCGGGGGCGGTGGGCGCGGTCCACGCGCCGATCATCGGTTCGGGTTCGACCTGGTCCGCCAACGCCATCCAGCAGTGGATCAAGAACGTCTGGAGCAACTACCAGTGGAAGATCAGTTACTCCGAGTCGGGTTCGACCCAGGGGCGGAATGACTTCGCCAATGGCACGGCGGACTTCGGCGTCTCGGAGATCCCTTACGCGATCGTCAACTCGAACGAGGGCGACACCAGGCCGAACCGCCAGTTCGCCTACATGCCGATCGTGGCCGGCGGCACCGCCTTCATGTACAACCTGGTGGTGGGCGGCAAGCGGGTCACCAACCTGCGGCTGTCCGGCCAGGTCATCGCCAAGATTTTCACGGGCGTCATCACCACCTGGGATGACGCGGCGATCAAGGCCGACAACCCGGCGCTGGCCTTGCCGTCAATCCCGATTGTGCCGGTGGTCAGGTCTGACGGCTCGGGGGCGACCGCCCAGGTGTCGATCTGGCTGCGCCAGGAGCACACCGCCATCTGGGACGCCTATTGCGGCAAGGTGGGGCGGCCCATGGTCAACGGCCATTGCGGGGTGACTTCGAATTATCCGGTGGTGCCCGGTTCGGGCTTCGTCTCCCGGTCCGGCTCGAACGGCGTCTCCGGTTATGTGGCGCAGTCGCACGCGGTCGGGGCGATCACCTTCGTGGAGTACTCGTACGCGCTGAACGCGGGCTTCCCGGTGGCCAAGGTGTTGAACCGGGCCGGTTACTACTCCGAGCCGACCGCCTCGAATGTGGCGGTGGCGTTGCTTCAGGCGCACATCAATCAGGACACGTCGTCCCCGGATTACCTGACCCAGGACTTGTCTGACGTGTACAACAACGCCGACGCGCGGGCTTATCCGTTGTCGAGCTACTCGTACATCATTTTGCCGATGCGCCTGGAGGCCAGTTTCACGGAGGACAAGGGCCTGACCTTGGCCGATTTCGGGGCTTATTTCTTGTGTGAGGGCCAGCAGCAGGCTGAGACGCTGGGTTACAGCCCGCTGCCGGTCAACTTGGTGTTGGCGGGCCAGGCCCAGGTCGACCGGATTCCGGGCGGCGACCCGGTCATCAAGGGGATCGCCCAGTGCAACAACCCGACCTTGGACCCGTCAGACCCGAACGGCAACGCCTTGGCCAAGAAGGCGCCCATGCCTTCGGACTGCGACAGGCAGGGCGTGGTGCAGTGCGTCGCCGGGACCGGCGGGGCCAAGGACCTGCCGCTTGAACAGACAGCTAACAATTCCGACCCGGCCGGGGCCAGCGGCTCGTCCGGGAACGCCGGTCTTGGCGCCGTGGGCGACGGCGCCGGGACCGCTGGGGGTGGCGGTTCGGCTGGGGCCGGGGGCGATGCCGCCGCCGGCAGCCTTGGCGCCCAGGATCAGTCCGCGACTGGTGATTCCGAAGTGGTCTCGGCCGGCCAGGACGCGGCTTCCTTGGCGATGGCGGCCGCCAGCCCCCAATCCATCCCGGCGCCCACGTCCTCCGCGGCCACGCAGCTCGCGATGCTGGGTGTGGGCGCCGGGGTGCGGGCGGCGGCGTTGACGCCGCCGATTCTGTCCAAACGCGGCGGCCGGCGCCGCGGCCGGCTGTCGGCTCTGGCCGGGGCCGGACCGGCTGGTCCGGCCCCAGGGAAGAGGCTTTCATGAACCAATCGCCATTTGCCGGCCCCGCTTGGGGCGGCCAGGTCAGCGCCGGCGTTCGCCCGCCCGTGCCGCCTGGCTTGGATCCAGCCCCGCGCCGGTTTGGCGCTGGCGGCGCGCCCGCCGCGCCGCCCGCCGCCGGTGGGCTGATGGCCGGGGCGACTGATCGGCCAGCGCCGGAGGACTCGGCGCCCGGCGCTGGCCTGACTTCGCCCCAGGCGCCGCCCTGGCCGCGCCACGCGCGTGGGCGCGCGCGCGCCGCCGGGGCGGCGCGCATCGGGCGCGCCCGCCGCCAGGCCCGCTTGGTGGCCGCCGCCTCCTTGGTCTTGACCACCGCTTCCGGGGTGGGCCTGGCGGCCTTGGCGCCGGGAGCGGCCGGCGCCGAGGCGCCGGCCGGGTTGACGGATTCCGCCGTCACCGTTGAATGGGCCAGCGGGGTTGTGACGGTGGGCGCGGGGGCGATCGCCACCCAGGCCGAGGTTGAGGCGGCCCAGCCGGATCATGCGGCTTTGACCTC